>NZ_JAMYKZ010000089.1:0-514 GCF_040317735.1 Mesorhizobium sp. M1399 | reverse complement strand
TCGTACGCATCCGGTGAAGACCGCAGACGTGCGCATCCGGCAGCCAGGAGAACCTGAGCACCGGAGTGCTGGGGTCAAGCTTTCTTTGGGGAGACGCGATGATATTCTTCGAGGAGGAGTTTGACCTCCTCGATGCCTTCATCGGTGAAGGCCAAGATCCCGTCGTCATCGTTGGCGCCGTAGACCCAGATGACGCCGTCCTCGGGCTCGAGACCGAGGGTCAGGTCCTGGATGAGCGCTTCGCTGACGCCGAGGTCCCTGGCGACACGATCGACGGTGTAGACGTGATGCACCTTATTGCGCTGCATGATCAGGCCGCCGCTGGTTGGGTCCGCAATTTTGCGGATCTCCAATTCCACGGCAGCAAATCATCGATCCGATGGGCCGGATAGGCGGGCAGTCGGGCGAGGACGTCGGCGAGCCAGGCCTGCGGGTCGACATCGTTCATCTTGGCGCTGACGATCAGGCTGTAGAGAACGGCCGCGCGCTGTCCGCCGCGATCGGAACCGCAGAA
>NZ_JAMYKZ010000088.1:0-519 GCF_040317735.1 Mesorhizobium sp. M1399 | reverse complement strand
CGCAACCCTTGCCGGGCAGCATCGCCACGGCTTCGACGCTGGCCTTCGCGCTCGTTCACAAATACGTCGACGGCACACCGCTCTACCGCCTGGCACAGGCCTTTGAGCGCGCCGGCGTTCCTGTCAGCCGAGGCGCTCTGGGCCACTGGGTGATCGGCTCGAGCGAAAAGCACCTGCATCGCATCTATGACGCGCTGAAGCTGCGGCTCAGATCGCAAACCCTCATCCATGGCGACGAGACGACGGTTCAGGTGTTGAAGGAAATGGACAGAGCGGCCGCCAGCACCTCGTACATGTGGGCATACCGGAGCGGCCACGACAGTGACGAGCCGATCGTGCTGCTCGATTATCAGCCGGGTCGCGGCCAGGTACACCCGCAGACCTTCTTGGGCGATTACCGCGGCATCGTGATGAGCGACGGCTATTCCGCCTGGCGCACGCTGGAAGGGGCAACGCATCTTGGCTGCATGGCTCATTCGAGGCGGCGCTTCGTCGATGCCCTAAAGGCGAGGAAGAAGG
>NZ_JAMYKZ010000087.1:0-533 GCF_040317735.1 Mesorhizobium sp. M1399 | reverse complement strand
TCTGAGGGAATCGCGATGGCAGTGAAGCAGACGGGCCAGTTGAGCTTGGCGGAGGCTTTTCTAGGCACCAAGCTTGTGGGCGGCACTTCGCCGCTCGACCGATTGTCGGGTCTTGTGAAGTGGTATCGGTTTGAGAAACTGCTCAACCCGCTGCGTGATGGCGGTCCGGGTCGGGCGGCTTGGCCACCGCTGGTCCTGTTCAAGGCGCTTTTGTTGCAATCGCTCTACGGGCTTTCGGACCGTGAGTTGGAAGAGGCGCTTGGCGACCGGCTGTCGTTCCGGCGCTTTGCCGGGCTCGGGCTGGAGGAGAGCATTCCCGATCACACGGTGCTTTCGCGCTTTCGCAATCTGCTTGTCGGCGAAGGTCTGCTCGATAAGTTGTTTGGCGAACTGGACCGGCAGTTGGAGAAGGCCGGCGTGATCCTGAAGCGTGGCACGATGCTGGATGCCACGCTGATCAATGCGGTCTCGTCACCGCCGACGCTTGAGCGGCCGTCGAAGGATCCAGATGCCCGCATTACCGCGCGGCAGGG
>NZ_JAMYKZ010000086.1:0-541 GCF_040317735.1 Mesorhizobium sp. M1399 | reverse complement strand
CGACCTTGCGCGGCACGTAGTCGAGCGCGTTTCTGAGGAAGTGCACGTAGCAGCGCTGCCAGACCGCTTCGGGCAGCACTTCGCGGATTGCCGCCCTGAGCCCTGGATGGTCGTCGGAGACGACGAACTCGACGCCGGCGAGCCCGCGATTCTTGAGCCCCGTCACGAACTCGCGCCAGCTCGAATGGCTCTCCCGGTTGGCCAGCTCCACGCCCAGGACCTGGCGCCGGCCCTCCCAATCCACGCCGATCGCCACCAGCACCGCCTGGCTGGCGATCACGCCCGCCTCGCGAGCCCGTTCATAGCGCGCGTCCAAGATGAGATACGGATAGCTTTCCTCGAGCCGCTGCGTGAAGAACGCCTTGAGCGCCTCATCCAGCCGCATCGTCGCCTCGCTCACCGTCGAGGCCGAGAAAGAGTGGCCGCACAATTCCTCCGTCACCGCCTTCACCTTGCGGGTCGAAACGCCTTGTACGTACATCTCGACCAGCGCCGACACCAAGGCCTTCTCCGAACGCTGATAGCGCTCAAACAACTCCGT
>NZ_JAMYKZ010000085.1:0-551 GCF_040317735.1 Mesorhizobium sp. M1399 | reverse complement strand
GACGACGATCCTCTTCATCACGAGTGGGAACCCTGACCATCGCACACCCTTGGTTCACCTCGCTTGTAGGCCAGAAGCGTCCGCACCAAGGTTTCCCCATCAATTTTGTCGGTCTTCGCCCGCCGATGTTTTCGGGACGTCAGAACCGAAGCAGGATCAACTACCCAGCTTTCGATTCCATTCTTCTCAAGTGTGCGGTGGATCCAGAATCCGTCGAGACCGGCTTCTTGGATAACGACCACGGGATACGTTTTGCCGGTGCGCGATCGCCCCTTCTGTTGGAGTTCTGCGAGCCTTTTCAGGAGATCCGCAACATCGCCTCCCAGAACTGAGTGCTTCGACATTTTCTCTCCCCCTCCCGGCGAAAGAGATGTGATCAACCACCGTGTTCTGCTCAATTCCAGCGACACGAAGATCGCGCAGAGTTCGGTGCGAATGGCGATCGAAGTTTCAAATTGACCGGTTTGCATGCCTGGCTCCCGAGTGGTGTTTGTAACAACCACACATTCGCAAGAGCGGTGGCTGCTATCCAGTCGCCCATAGGATCTTCT
>NZ_JAMYKZ010000084.1:0-592 GCF_040317735.1 Mesorhizobium sp. M1399 | reverse complement strand
CGGCAAGGCGATACTGGCTGGAGCATCAACTCGGCCGACGAGAGTGGCCCCCCATCCTAGGCAGGATCGGCCGACATGGCCGGCATCGCGAGCCGCTCTGAAAAGAGCACAGCGGGCATCCAGACGCTGCCGGGTTGACTATGGGTGTCGGAACCGCAAAAAGGGGCCGCTCTTCATGAGTGGCGTGCGCCGGCAGTCTAACCCCAAGCCCCCCGCCAGGCTGCCGGCGCGCTTCTAGCCGCCTTGATGCACGGCGATAAGCTTTTGACCGCCTGAAGCGACGTTGTGGTCGCCGTTGTGGTGCTTTTCCACGCGCCTCGTCAGGCGCCGGGATTGCTTCGTCGTGATGGCAGGCGGGGGTTTGCAGGTTGCGGTCGACGGGTTCGTTTCGGGGCGTCTGCGCCCCATCGTTATGTCACGAGTTGAGGGATGCGATCGAGGACGATGCGCAGGATGCGCTGGTCGGGGCACGATGTCGGCAGGTGCAGACGGATTTGCGATTTCATCTCGACCACCCGCGCAGCGATTTTGATGAGGCGCAATCGCAGCGTGTCGAATTGGGCGACGGCAAAGCTCGAGCGCCTCGGCATCG
>NZ_JAMYKZ010000083.1:0-592 GCF_040317735.1 Mesorhizobium sp. M1399 | reverse complement strand
CGCCAACGGCCGGATCATTCATCTCGTCGTCGCGCCCGGGCATGTCATTACCGCTCCGGCCTGGATGATCGATCCCGTGGCTTGCGCGGCGATGGACCTGGGCCCCCCGCGCGTATCGCTTGCCGCGCTGCTTGAGCTGCACAAGCTCTTGATCGAACGCCGTTTCCGGCGAGGCTCTTCGGATAGTTTCACCATCGCGGAGGCGCAACATGAGAACCCTGCCACCCCCGACACGATCTCTGGTGGTCGTTCGCCAACTCAGCTTGCCGCTCGACTCGCAGAAGCTGAACGGGCTGAGTTCAGCGCAACGGACCATAGTGATCGCCCGGCTCGCCAACGTACTGATGGCCGCCGCCGGCGTGGCAACGGAGGAGGAGAGCTGCGATGACGAGCGGTAATCTGATTCCGACTGCCGTCCTCAAGCGCAAGGCCGTCGTCTATGTGCGTCAGTCCACTCAGGCGCAGGTCCAGCTCAACCTTGAGAGCCAGCGTCGGCAATATGAGCTTGTCGACGTCGCGCGGCGCTGGGGATTCCGCAAAGTAGAGGTGATCGACGAGGATCTGGGACGAACCGCAAGCGGGGCTGTGGAGC
>NZ_JAMYKZ010000082.1:0-597 GCF_040317735.1 Mesorhizobium sp. M1399 | reverse complement strand
CATCGAAAAGGACAGCGCCTTTTTCCTCTCCAGCCAAGGTGAGCGCGTCGCTGCCGAACGGCGTGACGTTGACGCTGGAATGCGGTGATGTGGATGCGTTGACGGCGACCATCGGAGCACTGGGTCATGTTCAGACTGGGCGCTGACCTGAAAGTCTACCTGCACCGCGAGCCGATCGACTTTCGGGCCGGCATCAACAGCCTTGCGGTTCTGGTCCAAGAGACGATGGCGCTCGATCCGTTTGCTCCGGCGGTTTTTGCGTTCTGCAATCGCCGTCGCGACCGGATGAAGCTCCTGTTCTTCGATCGGTCGGGCTTTGTGCTGGTCCTGAAGCGGCTGACCGAGGACAAGTTCCGGTGGCCGCGCCGGGAGGCAGCGGTGGTCACGCTTACGACCGAGCAATTGCACTGGATCCTCGACGGCATCGACATCGATGCGATGGTCCGCCATCCGGTGCGGCAATATCAGGTTGCGGGTTGAGGGCTCTCGAATTGAGCGGTTGACGCGGCGGCATGCTTTCGATTCAAGAATCTGATGAATCGACCCGGCGAACCGACTGTTGAAGCGTTGATGGCGCGTATTGCTGCGCTGCAGGCG
>NZ_JAMYKZ010000081.1:0-608 GCF_040317735.1 Mesorhizobium sp. M1399 | reverse complement strand
AGTTGTGTGCGTCAAGTTCTGCAAAAATGGCGTGGCAGTAGCTGTGACGTCGGCGTGTCCGCCGCGCAGCCCCCGTGTTTAGCGGAGCGGCGGACACACGGCGGTGCTCAGGCGGCCAATGCTCTCAGGCTCTCCTTCTTGTGCTCGCGCAGATGATCCATGTTGAGATAGCGGGTCGCCTCGAGCCAGTTCTCGTGGATCTCGACCGCCAATGCCCGAACCAGCCGCAGGCAGCTCCGCGGGTTGGGGAAGATGCGAACGACCAGGGTGCGCCGCTTGATCTCCTGGTTCAGCCGCTCCAGCATGTTCGTCGACTTCATGTGCTTGTGGTGGGCAAGCGGCAGCCGATAGAAGCTCAGCGTCTCCTCGATGTTGTCTTCCACCCAGTTGACCAGCTTCGGGTATTTGGCCTGCCATTTGGCGATCCACTGCGCCAGGTCGCGTTTGACCTCGGCAAGGTCGCGCCGGTCGTAGAACCATCTGAGCTCCATCAGGCAATCGTCGTCGACCTTGCGCGGCACGTAGTCGAGCGCGTTTCTGAGGAAGTGCACGTAGCAGCGCTGCCAGACCGCTTCGGGCAGCACTTCGCGGATTGCCGCCCTGAGCCC
>NZ_JAMYKZ010000080.1:0-615 GCF_040317735.1 Mesorhizobium sp. M1399 | reverse complement strand
TGTCTGGATCAGCAGCGGAGCCGCCTAGGTTCAACTCGCTCAGCTGCCGCTCCAGGCCCTGTTGTTGCGCACGGTACTGCCGCATGTAATCGTCCGTTGTCCCTCCTATCCCTGTCAAACTCGCGACCCAAGGGTATACGTCGGCGTTGGGATCATTTTGTTCGGGAGCATCGTAGGGCCATGCCCGGCCAGTATTGTCCATAGCGGTCTCTCCGGTCGCGGATCAAGGAAGTGCTCTAGCGCCTATCGGTCGCGCCGCCGTCATGCGCAATTCATATTCAATCATTCGATCGGGACATGGTGATGCTTCCTGTCGGGGGAGGCGTTGGTGCACGGATCTTTTATTGGTGTGGGTTTAGGCAAGCGGTAACCGCAATAGCCTTTGTAGCGTAGCCATGAGCGTTGGTGCATGGATCCTTTGTCAACGGTTTGGCGATAGGCAGGCAGGATGGAAATCAGCTTGATGCGAGTGCCATGCCGTACAAACACAACGCAGATCGTCGTCATCACGGGGGAAAGATGAAATTCAGGGTGACGAATTGGCTTGACTACGAAGCAGGTCTGCGCCGGCGTGGTAGCCTGACCTTATGGGTAACCCGGAGGCACTTGCGGGAC
>NZ_JAMYKZ010000079.1:0-672 GCF_040317735.1 Mesorhizobium sp. M1399 | reverse complement strand
GCTTGATCCGCAGCGTCATGAATTGCGTCCTGATCATAACTTTCCGCAGGCCCCTGCCGTTCGCGGTCGGGCAGCTCATCCCACAACCGATCCTGATCGTAACTTTCCCCTGGAGACTTGCCAGATTGCTGCGGTGGCTGCAGGGGCTGCATTCCCCACGCAGCGTTCGCCTCAACGACTTGCTGGTACTTCCGAAGGTCGTTTAAACGGAGGTTCGGCCTACATCTATAGGCTACCTTATATGCCAGAATATCATCCTTCAACCCTTGTGTCTGCTCCTGATTGCCGTTGACTCGGCTCGCTATGCTCGCCTTTCCCTGCCTTCGGAGCCACTCACTGAGCCCGCGTCGACTGCTAGCGATGACACGGAAAGGTTTCCTCTCTTTCGACGTCGACTCAGGCCCAAGGCTGGCCAACTCCTGATTGAGCAGGCCCTCGATGAGGCGAGCGTCGTCGGCATAAGGCATCAGGGTACTAGGGCGGCCGGACCCAACTCCTCTGACTTCTTCACCGCCAGGCGCGAGCCTCCGGAGATCAGACAGTGCCGTGGCGAGCTTGGAGAGTTGGTTAGCACCGAGTTTTTCCCTGTACTCTTGAAGGTCGTCGTCCATCGATCCGGTTAGATACCGAGAAGCGATGGATGGCCTGTTGAATTTTCGGAGCCACGCAGAA
>NZ_JAMYKZ010000078.1:0-714 GCF_040317735.1 Mesorhizobium sp. M1399 | reverse complement strand
GTCTGGAGGTCGACGACGGAATGGAAGATGCCGTGCTTCAGGCGTCGGCGGGTGAGCTTGGCGAAGAAGCCCTCGACAGCGTTCAGCCACGAGCAGGATGTCGGCACGAAGTGGAAGGTCCATCGCGGATGCCGGGCCAGCCAGGCCCTGACTTTCGGCTGCTTGTGGGTGGCGTAGTTGTCGAGGATGACGTGGACGGCTTTGTCGGTCGGGAGTTCAGCCTCGACCGCATTGAGGAAGCGGATGAACTCCTGGTGCCGGTGACGCTGCATGTTGCGGCCGATCACCGAGCCGTCGAGCACGTTGAGGGCGGCGAACAGGGTGGTGGTTCCGTTGCGTTTGTAATCATGCGTCATGGTGCCGCCGCGCCCCTTCTTCAGCGGTAGCCCCGGTTGCGTGCGGTCGAGCGCCTGAATCTGGCTCTTCTCATCCACCGACAGGACGATCGCATGGGCGGGCGGCGAGACATAGAGGCCGACCACGTCGTGCAACTTTTCGGCAAAGGCCTTGTCGTTCGAAAGCTTGAAGGTGCGCCAGCGATGCGGGGCAAGACCGTGATCGTGCCAGATCTTCACGACCGAAGACGCAGCGATACCGGCCGCCCTCGCCATCGCACGGACCGTCCAGTGTGTCGCTTCGTGAGCAGGCGGCTCAAGCGTCAGCGCGACGACGTTGTCGACCAGCACGGCTTTCAGCGGCGCGATGCCGGGCGGC
>NZ_JAMYKZ010000077.1:0-747 GCF_040317735.1 Mesorhizobium sp. M1399 | reverse complement strand
CTAAACAACGCTACCAGACATTTAAGCACGACCGCGTAGGATCGATGGTCTTGTGAATTTTTGGATTCGGCAACGCGACAGCTACTCCCAGAGGGATATTCCCTCTTGCGTTAAGGCTCGTTGCACAGCCGCTCGCTCCTCCAACCGACGTGCATGAGAGGTCCAAGCTGGGTAGGTATTTCGCATGTCAACGGCCATACGATTTCCCCACCTGTAGAATACGAGCAAATACGGATCAACAATTGAATAGGACTCTCCTACGGCCCAATCTCGGTCCGTCAACTTGGATTCTATAAGGGCAAACGCAGAAGCCAAGTGCTCCTTTCCTTTATGAACCAAGGGCTCGTACATCGATTGATCCGGTAAGAAAAAGTCGGCGCGCCAGATCATTCGGACGGCGACCGCGTGAACCGCACTCGATAGCCAGTTAAACCATTCGATGGAACGGATGATGTTTTCTGCATTCGCTCCCAGGAGCCGCGCGTCTGGATTCGTCAGGCCCAGGTGAAATAAGATTGCCGGCGCTTCAGTGAGAGTGAAATTGTCGGCAATGAGAACAGGGATTCGCCCTTTCGGGTTTAAGCGGTGAAATTCGTCGGTCTTGGCTTCGGGATGACCTGGCGACATCAACGCCAGCGAATAGGGCCTTCCAATCTCCTCCATGACGATGTGAGGTGCAAAAGAGCAAGAGCCTGGCGCAGCATGGAGTGTGTAATGCATCAATTCCTCCGAAAACCGCATCTTACC
>NZ_JAMYKZ010000076.1:0-796 GCF_040317735.1 Mesorhizobium sp. M1399 | reverse complement strand
AGCCACACGCAACGAGTCTGCGCGAATTCAGCGCATGGCTTCGGACGCAGCCCCAGGGCCGGACACTGGGCGGCCTGCTTGACGCTCCTGGCAACCCTGACGACCCCAATGGGTTGACTGGCCGCGCGAACGCGTTTGCGCATCAGTCTGGCGACGCCCTAATCAACGCTGCATTGGCGGCGGTCCAGCGGGTGCGCGCCGGGAACGTCGACGAGCACCTCTTTTCCCAGCTCACGAAGGTGATGAACGACGCCAGGGAAAGGAATCCTGACGTCGCTGCATCCAATACCGTCGTGCACTGGGTAACCGCCCTGCGAAAGTTCAGCGTCTGGCTTCAGCCCAGGAACCTGACGGTGGCCAGCCTGGTTGATGACCCTGGTGCGTTGAATGTCCGTGCGGAGCAGTATGCGAACGAGGGTGGCGACCGACGTGTCAATGCCGCCGTGGAGGTCCTGCTGGATTGGCGCGCCGGAATCGACCCAAGCCTTTTTCGCGCTCGTCCTTATGCCGAAGACAAGGATTTCCTCGAGCAGCTCGCGGCCGAGGGGGACGATTCCCTAAACCGGAATGCACCGGCACTCAGGCAGTTTTCTGCGTGGCTCCGAAAATTCAAAAGGCCATCCATCGCTTCTCGGTATCTAACCGGATCGATGGACGACGACCTTCAAGAGTACGGGGAAAAACTCGGTGCTAACCGACTCTCCAAGCTCGCCACGGCACTGTCTGATCTCCCGAGGCTCGCGCCTGGCGGTGAAGAAGTCAGAGGAGTTGGAGCGCGGCCCGGCCGCCCTAGTAC
>NZ_JAMYKZ010000075.1:0-969 GCF_040317735.1 Mesorhizobium sp. M1399 | reverse complement strand
AAGATGACGCTGTCGATCCCGCGCGACCGGGCCGGGACCTTCGATCCGAAGCTGATCGCCAAATACCAGCGCCGTTTTCCCGATTTCGATGACAAGATCATCTCCATGTACGCGCGCGGCATGACAGTGCGCGAGATCCGCGGCCATCTGGAGGAGCTCTACGGCATCGACGTGTCGCCGGACCTGATCTCGGCGGTTACCGATGCGGTCCTGGAGGAAGTGGCCGAGTGGCAGAACCGGCCGCTGGACGCGGTATATCCGCTCGTCTTCTTCGATGCCATACGGGTCAAGATCAGGGACGAGGGCTTCGTCAGGAACAAGGCCGTCTACATCGCGCTCGGCATCCTGCCGGACGGCACGAAGGAGATTCTCGGCATCTGGATCGAGCAGACCGAGGGCGCCAAGTTCTGGCTGCGCGTCATGAACGAGTTGAAGAGCCGTGGCGTCGCCGACGTCCTGATCGCCGTCGTCGACGGCCTCAAGGGCTTCCCCGAGGCGATCAACGCCGTCTTTCCCCAGACTGTCGTCCAGACCTGCATCGTGCACCTGATCCGTCATTCCCTGGAGTTCGTGTCCTGGAAGGACCGCAAGTCCGTCGTGCCGGCGCTGCGCGCGATCTACCGGGCCAAGGACGCCGAAGCCGGCATGAAGGCTCTTGAGGACTTCGAAGCCAGCTACTGGGGGCAGCGGTATCCGGCGATCACCCAAAGCTGGCGGCGCAATTGGCAGCACGTCGTCCCATTCTTTGCCTATCCCGAAAGCGTGCGGCGGATCATCTACACCACGAACGCCATAGAGGCGCTGAACTCCAAGCTGCGCCGCGCCGTCCGCACCCGGGGACACTTCCCCAGTGACGATGCGGCCATGAAGCTGCTATATTTGGTGCTGAACCACGCGGCCGAGGAATGGAAACGACCGCCGCGCGAATGGTTCGAGGCCAAGACCCAGTTCGCCGTCGTCTTCGGCGAA
>NZ_JAMYKZ010000074.1:0-1042 GCF_040317735.1 Mesorhizobium sp. M1399 | reverse complement strand
CATAGCTCCTTGTGCCGGGAAAGCCCGCTACGCTTTCGACGGAAGCCATTCGCGCTCGACCGAATTCATGGCCAGAAGCGGACCTTGGAGTGTTGCAGAACTTTCTTCGCGCAATGTTGCGAAAGTATTTCGCCTTTACAGCCCCAGAACACCTCGCCTATGACTGGGCCCGAAACTTTGGGGGGGCACCATGGCTGCATACGAAATATCTATCCAAAACTGCAACAGCATCGACCTCGCGGCTATCCGCATCGAAAAAGGCAGCCTCAACATCAAGTATGGACCGAACGGCATAGGCAAGAGCACAATAGCCAGAGCGATCGTAAGCCAGGCTCGGGGCGATGGCACACTTGATGCCCTTATTCCGTTCAAAAATCGAGGCAAGGCTGGTTCGAAAAACCCGCAAGTTGATGGCATCGACGACGTAAAATCAGTGCTCGTGTTTGATGAAGAGTATGTGAACCAGTTCGCTTTTCAGCAAGACGAGGTTGTTAAGAATAGCTTCAATATATTTGTTAAAACGCCAGAGTACATTACCACAATGGCGGAAATAGAAGATCTTTTTACTGGCATTAGAAAAGCTTTCGCAGACAGCGTTGAGATTGAGCAGACCACCAAGGACCTAAAGGAGCTGCGCGAGGCTTTCGGCAACTCCAAGACAGGTGCCATTCCAAAAAACAGCAAGATTCACAAAGCCTTTGGCACAGGCAATAAGATTGAAAACGTGCCAGAATCTCTAAAGTCGTTCGAGACATTTATTAAGAGTCCAGAGCCTTCAAAGTGGATTTCATGGCAGATCAAAGGGAATGAATTCCTTAAGCTCGGCGATACCTGCCCCTACTGTTCAACAGGGCTGCCGGAAGGGCCGCAGAAGGAAACCGCACTCGCTGTAGCGAAGGAGTATGATGCAACCGCCATTGGTCACCTTAATGTTCTGAAGGCAATCATAGGGAGGTTGGGGAAGTACTTTAGTGATAAATGTCGGGAGAACTTGGAAAAAGTAACCACCGCGAAGATCGAGTTGACAGCCCAAGAGCAAGGC
>NZ_JAMYKZ010000073.1:0-1058 GCF_040317735.1 Mesorhizobium sp. M1399 | reverse complement strand
CCACATGGGGTAATCGCGGGAGCGACGCGCCCTGGAACCGATCATAGCCTTGGAGGGTGGCTGTTCCCCGATAAGATGAAATACGGGCTCACGACTGGACGCCGGGCCCAGCATCAACGGAGAACAGCCATGGAAGAACATATCGGTCTCGACGTGTCGATGAAAGAGACGGCAGTGTCGATCCGCCGTGAAGGCGAACGGATCTGGCGCGGGAAGTGCGCATCTGATCCCAGGATCATTGCCGAGCTTGTCCGCAAGCGGGCGCCGGCCGCAAAGCGCGTCGTGTTCGAAACCGGCCCGCTGTCAGTTTGGTTCTATCATGCGCTGCGCGCCGAGGGATTGCCAGCCATCTGCATCGATGCGCGCCATGCCAAAGCCGCTCTCGATATGGCGGCGAACAAGACGGATGCGAATGACGCCGATGGTTTGGCGCGTCTTGCTGAAGCAGGATTCTTTCGCGAGGTGCGCGTGAAAGGCTTCGACAGTATGTTGACCCGCACGCTCGTGGCAGCACGCACTCGGCTGGTCCGGATCACCGTCGAGCTTTCCAACCAGATCCGAGGGATCATGAAAACGTTCGGCTTGCTCGTTCCCGCCGGTAAGGGAACTACATTCGAAAAGAATGTCCGGAGCCTTCTTATCGATCAGAGCGAGCTTGCTCCTGTCGTCCTACCGATGTTGGAAGCCTGGCGCAGCATTCGCATCCGTGCCGCCGAGCTTGGGCGCCAGCTTGTCGCAGATGCACGTCAAAGCCAAGCATGCCGCATACTCATGTCGATCCCCGGCATCGGCGCCATTACCGCAACCTCTTTCGCCACTGCCATTGAAGATCCGGGCAACTTCAAGAAGTCCCGCTCTGTTGCCGCTTGGATCGGCCTGACAACTCGCCGCTACCAATCGGGAGAAGTCGATTATGACGGCCATATATCCCGTATCCCGACGCGGCGATCGACATTTGCGGGGACTTCTCTATGAGGCTGCGGCGGTCATCCTGACACGCAGCTCGATCGACAGCAGCCTGCGCACGTGGGGCCTCAAGCTCCGGGAGAGGGTTGGCT
>NZ_JAMYKZ010000072.1:0-1090 GCF_040317735.1 Mesorhizobium sp. M1399 | reverse complement strand
CCGAACTTCTCGAACAGGATCATCGCCAGCAGGCCGGGACCGGCCCAGCCGCGCGGGGTGGCGTGGAAGGGCGCCGGAGCCTGGCTGATCGTCTCGCAGTCGCGGCAGGTGAACTCACATGGGCCCGTCAATGTAAAGCGGGTTCAAAAACGCATGTTCGGCACTCCCATCGATCCAGTATCCAGGCTCGAGCTCATCATCTGACTGGAGCACTTCCACCAGTCCAAACTCACATACGGTCGCCGCTTTTTATCGGCCGCACCAAAATCCCTCTTTCGTAGGCGGAGGCTCGGTAGGACAAAACCCTTCTTCTCGTCGGCGCGTGACGCCACATTCACCCTTCGGTTTGTCCTGTCTGGATCTGCCCGCACCACTGCGGGAGATTGAGGCGATTTTCATCAGTCAGGCCGCCTTCAGCTTTGCGCCTTCAATGACCACTCCATGAACGGCATATTTCCAGAGAGCTACAAGAAGCTTTCTTGCCAGCGCGACTATCGCGGTTTTCTTCCCGCGCCCCCCGTTTCGTTGCACGCGCTCCATGAACCATGTGCTGAGGGCCGAATTCGGCTGATGGTGTAGCCATAGCCATGCCAGCTGGATCATGACTGTCCGAAGTCGCGGGTTACCAGCCTTCCCGACACCTTGTTCATGATCTACAGAGCCACTCTGCCAAGGGGTAGGCGCCAGGCCAGCGTAGGCAGCGACTTGGCGGCGATTATCGAAGTTGCGGAAGAGCCCCTCCGACCAGAGAACCGCAGCGACTTCAGCACCAATACCCTTAAGCTGCACGATCATGGACGCCGGGTTCGGCATAGAGTCGCTCACGACATTGAGCAACGCGTCCCGTTCTGCTTCAACCTCCTTGATCTGTGCAAGGAGGATTTCGAGACGATCAAGTTCCCGTAAAATCTGTGCTTTAACTTGACGTGGCAGCGGGTGTCCGTCGCCCGTTCGCAGTTCCTCCAGTCGAGCGCGGCGATTTTGGTAGATCGGTTCGTAGTCGCCAATTCCTTGTGCGAACAGCAAGCCTTTGATCCGGTTTACGTGCAGGATTCTCTCTGCGATCAGCGTCTTTCGCTCTCGGCAGATT
>NZ_JAMYKZ010000071.1:0-1159 GCF_040317735.1 Mesorhizobium sp. M1399 | reverse complement strand
TCCACTGGAGACTGGCCAGATTGCTGCGGTGGCTGCATTCCCCACGCAGCGTTCGCCTCAACGACTTGCTGGTACTTCCGAAGGTCGTTTAAACGGAGGTTCGGACTATATCCATAGGCTACCTTATATGCCCGAAAATCATCCTTCAACCCTTGTGTCTGCTCCTGATTGCCGTTGACTCGGCTCGCTATGCTCGCCTTTCCCTGCCTTCGGAGCCACTCACTGAACCCGCGTCGACTGCTAGCGATGACACGGAAAGGTTTCCTCTCTTTCCACCCAGGCCCAAGGCTGGCCAACTCGTGCTCGAGCGCGCCGTCGATGAGGCGAGCGTCGTCGGCATAAGGCATCAGGGTACTAGGGCGGCCGGGCCGCGCTCCAACTCCTCTGACTTCTTCACCGCCAGGCGCGAGCCTCGGGAGATCAGACAGTGCCGTGGCGAGCTTGGAGAGTCGGTCAGCACCGAGTTTTTCCCTGTACTCTTGAAGGTCGTCGTCCATCGATCCGGTTAGATACCGAGAAGCGATGGATGGCCTGTTGAATTTTCGGAGCCACGCAGAAAACTGCCTGAGTGCCGGTGCATTCCGGTTTAGGGAATCGTCCCCCTCGGCCGCGAGCTGCTCGAGGAGATCCTTGTCTTCGGCATAAGGACGAGCGCGAAAAAGGCTTGGGTCGATTCCGGCGCGCCAATCCAGCAGGACCTCCACGGCGGGCTTCAAGGAGCCTTTGACACGTCCGTCGCCACCCTCGTTCGCATACTGCTCCGCACGGACATTCAACGCACCAGGGTCATCAACGAGGCTGGCCACCGTCAAGTTGCTGTGCTGAAGCCAGACGCTGAACTTGCGCAGGGCGGATACCCAGTGCACGACGGTAGTGGATTGAGCGATGCCAGGGTTCCTTTCCCTGGCGTCGTTCATCACCTTCGTGAGCTGGGAGAAGAGGTGCTCGTCGACGTTCCCGGCTCGCACCCGCTGGACCGCCGCCAATGCAGCGTTGATTAGGGCGTCGCCAGACTGATGCGCAAACGCGTTCGCGCGGCCAGTCAACCCATTGGGATCGTCAGGGTTGCCAGGAGCGTCAAGCAGGCCGCCCAGTGTCCGGCCCTGGGGCTGCGTCCGAAGCCATGCGCTGAATTCGCGCAGACTCGTTGCGTGTGGCT
>NZ_JAMYKZ010000070.1:0-1199 GCF_040317735.1 Mesorhizobium sp. M1399 | reverse complement strand
GCTCTAGGTTCACCCAGTAATACTCGGCACTAGCGAGTAGCTCCTCGCTCTGGTCAGGTGCGCGCTCAGCCTTCCAGTACCTGATCAACGCGAGCATGGTGAGCCGCGCGAGAGCCGCAACTGGCAAAAGTGGAAGTTCCGACTCGTTTATCGGCCGGCTCTGCTGATACCCGGCGACAAATGCAAAGGCATCTTGCCAAGGTTGATCCTGAGTGCGGCCGATCAGGTGCGCGACCGTATTGGCGGGGTCAAATATCACCGCGCTATGGACAGTGTCACCGAAGTCAAGGATAGCCTTCACGAAGACATCGCTATGTGGATCCACCACGACATTGTTGGGAGCGTAGTCACCGTGGATCACTTGCATCTCAAGACTGGGCAGCCTCGGCAGCACGACGTCTTCGAGGAGCTTGAAGACCCGTTGAGCCAGCAGTCGGTGCTTGGGGTCTGGTGCGTAGTCAACAAGTCCCGCCCAATGGGGAAAGTGCCTGATGTCGTAAACTAAGCTGCGCGCGGCAGCTGGATGCCGAAATGATCGCAGCGCAACGTTTAGTCGCCCGAGAATGTCCCCCGCTTTGGTTAACTGCTCAACGTTGGCTTCCATTTGCTCCCACAGCAGGCCTTCGACAAAGCAGAAGACGCTAAGTATTCGACAAGCTCCATCCCCCACGTCGATTGGGACGCTATCCCTTCGGTCAAGGGTGGGCTTGATCCGCTGGACGGGCAATGCGTGAGCGGCATCATCAAGATGGCGCATCGCTGCAATCTGCAACGCCGTAACTGGTTCAGGCTCGTCGGACGGTGACACCTTTACAAGGTATTCATTCGCTTTGGCTTTAAGCCTGAACGTTTGGCCCTTTTCACTGCCCAATCGTTCAACCTGTCCGCTGAGCCCGTAGTGCCTTTCAAGCATGTTGTTTAGCAACAAGGGGTCGATGGATTGGCTTAATGAGAGCAGGCTGCTCTCCTCCAGGAGCCGTTGCAGTGCGTCAGGTAATTTGTTCATGTTGCTGGAGCCTTAAAGCCGCTGTTTCGCTGCTATGGCAAAGGTATCAAGGAATCGAGACACATCGGCAGCGGTGAAAGCGACTGGAGGACGAACTTTCAATACGTTGCCGGCCGGGCCCGGCCGGCGGCTCAGACCTCGGGGATAGCGGCGGGCTTTGATGACGCGCTCACACCGCATAGGATAGGGCTCG
>NZ_JAMYKZ010000069.1:0-1327 GCF_040317735.1 Mesorhizobium sp. M1399 | reverse complement strand
CGTCGACCGTGAACTATCCGCAAGCCGTTGATCTGGCATGTTGATTGAGGCGGATAGCGGCTTTTGGATTGCAGGATTAGCGGTTTATGGGGGCTGTTTTCCTGCAATTCGTTTTGCGATTCCCTTGTGCTGCGGCGCGTGATTCACTTGGTTCGGCGGCGGCGAATCGAGGGGACGGCGAATGTCCAGGCCACGCGAGAAGCGCGAGGCGGGAAAGCAGGATCTGTTCCGCTCCAGGCTCGATCAGATCATCAACATGAAGCACGAGCTGGTGCGGCTGGCGCAGGCGATCGACTGGCCGGTGCTGGAGGAGCGTTTCGGCGCCGTCTATTCGGACGGCCCCGGCATGCCGCCGCTGCCGACCCGGCTGATGGCGGGGCTGGCCATCCTCAAGCACACTTTCAACCTGTCGGACGAGGTGCTGTGCGAGCGCTGGGTGGAGAACCCCTACTTCCAGTATCTTTGCGGCGAGGAATTCTTCTGCCACGCGCTGCCGTTCGATCGCTCGTCGATGACGCGCTGGCGCGGCCGCATGGGCGAGGAGCGGATCGTGGCGCTCTTGCAGGAAAGCCTCAGCCTCGCGGTCAAGACCGGGGCGATGAAGCCGTCCGACACGCGCCAGGTGATCGTCGACACAACCGTGCAGCCGAAGAACGTGATGTTCCCGACCGACGCCAAGCTCATTCACCGGGCGCGCGAGCGGCTGGTGCGGCTGGCCAGGAGGACGGGGCTCAATTTGCGCCAGACCTATGTGCGGGTCGGCAAGCTGGCGCTGATCAAGCACCAGCGCTATGCCCACGCCAAGCAGTTCAAGCGGGCCAACAAGGCGCTGCGCAGGCTCAAGACCTATCTCGGCCGGACCATTCGCGACATCGGTCGCCAGGTCGCCGGCGATGCGAGGCTGGACGCGCTCTTCAAATGGCCGCTCTACCAGGCCGCCACCGTTCTCGAGCAGCGCCAGCGTCAGCGCGGCCGCAAGATCTACAGCCTGCACGCGCACGAGGTGGAATGCATCGGCAAGGGCAAGGCGCACATGCCCTACGAGTTCGGAGTGAAGGTGTCGGTGGCCACCACGCTGAAGCGCTCCAAGGGTGGTCAGTTCGCCCTGCATGCAAAAGCACTGCCCGGCAATCCCTATGACGGCCACACGCTGGCAAGCGTCATCCCCGACATGGAGGAGACCATCGGCAACCAGATCGGCCGCATCCTCGCCGACGCCGGCTATCGCGGCCACAACGCACCCCAGAGCCACAGGTTCAGGGTCTTCACCAGCGGCCAGAAACGCCGCGTCACTCCGGCCATCAAACGCCAGATGCGGCGGCGGTCG
>NZ_JAMYKZ010000068.1:0-1672 GCF_040317735.1 Mesorhizobium sp. M1399 | reverse complement strand
ACGTCGATCATGATACCTGTGCGCATCTTCCCCACCGTCGCATGCCGCGACAACGAGGGGAATCCCAAATCGGACTCTTCCGTCCCGATCAGTCCACTAGTGCAGGTCGACGGCTATGCCGGCTACAACGGCCTGACCTCGAAGGGGCGCAAGCCAGGTCCGATCACGCTCGCCTTCTGCCTAGCCCATGCGCGGCGCAAGTTCATCGACCTGCACAAGAAGACCGGATCGGCCTTCACCGCCGATATCATCGAACGCTTCAGCAGGACCTACGCCATCGAGGCGGAGATCCGCGGCACGAGCGCCGCCGAACGCCGGGCTGTTCGCCAGGCCCGCAGCGCCTGTGATGGCCGCCCTGAAGACCGTCCTGGAGGAGGAGCTGTCCGGCCTGTCGACGAAATCCAAGACCGCCGAGGCGATCCGATATGTGCTGGGCCACTGGGCGGGCCTGACGCTGTTCCTTGCGGATGGGCGTCTGGAGACGGACACCAACACGGTCGAAAGATCCATGCGCACCATAGCAATGCCCGGTTCATACTACACCTCCTCTTCAAATGCCCGGAAACAGGGACTTTTGGTTTTCCATTTTGATGCGACACGAGCCTCTGTGACCCGGAAACTGGTTACTTCGTCCTTTTCCAGGTCCGCCGCTCGTATTTGGTGCGGCGCGTCAGGCACAACCTGCTCGGTCGGAAGCACCCCCTCCTTGATCAGTCGCGGGCACGATGGGCAGAAACACCAAGCTTTTTAGCGGCTTCGGTCAGCGTGAGCCACTCGCCGTTCTTATCGGCGGATCGGTAGCCGTGGATTTTATGGACTGTGCGCAGCGCCCCGACACGGCGCCCTGTCCACGTCTTACCTTGTCCGGTTTGCATTCCCATCCGGTTGAGGGTGGCGGCAATGTCGGTGTCGGACCATCGGGTAGCCATGGACCGATGACCGCGAGAGCAGCCTCCGGCGTGCTCTGGCCGTGTTCGCCAGCTTTGGGTTTGCGGATTCGGAGCTGGGAGTGTTGGCCACCTTTCCAGTGGATCGTCAAAATGACTTCACGTCGCTCTTCATCAACGTCGGCGATGATATCGGACACGAGAGTGCGAAGGAGTTGCTGACGACAACGCATATCGACGTAAGGCGCGCGCCAAGCTGCCTCCAGGTTGGTCGGTGGCAATGCCAGCAAAATCGGGGATCGGGGTGGCGAGATCGATTTGTCGCGCCTGGGCCAAAGCAGCTTCGCAAGGCGTTGGTGCGCGGATATTGCGTATTTCAGATGATCGTGAGCACGGATTTCACCGCATCGTGAGCACGGATTTCACGGGATCATGAGCAACGATTTCGCGGGATCGTGAGCAGCGATTTCAGACGATCGTGAGCAGCTTTTCGAAGGTGCTGGACGCTTCGGCCGACAACTCAGCCAGTCTACAGGATGCCTCGTTCAAAACGAGGAAGCCTGATGCCAACCCAGAGATTGTCGATGCGCCGGGTCAGAGAAGTTTTACGTCTAAGACATGTTCAAGGACTGCCTGCCTATCGCCAAACCGTTGACAAAGGATCCATGCACCAACGCTACTGCACCGTGCATTGTTGGGTCGTTCACTTCTCGCCTGAGCTTCTGGAGCGTTGTTCAACAAACGCAAGCGGACCGTAACCGGCAAGTGGCATATGGACGAGATCT
>NZ_JAMYKZ010000067.1:0-1860 GCF_040317735.1 Mesorhizobium sp. M1399 | reverse complement strand
GTAAGCGCGAATTTCCCCGCACCTTTTGCTGTTGAGTGCTCTGATGCATGAGAAGCTATGCGGGGGAGCGGCGAGGTGGCACCATCGTCGTACGATCAACCCGAAGGATAGACTATCATGTCCAAAGTCGACGATCTCAGCCGATCAATCACTGTATTGGATCAAGCTCGCACTGTGCTCGTCGTTGTAGAAATGAGTCAAAATAACTGGCTGGTGGCCGGAATGCTTCCCGGCGTTCAGCGACACCCCCTCAAGAAACTCGATCCCGATCCCAACGCATTGCTCGGTTTGATCGCGCGTTGGCGATCGGAGGCGGAGGCTGCGGGCATGCCGATAGACCGGGTCGCGCTGGCCTTCGAGGCTGGGCGAGACGGCTTCTGGCTGGCCCGGTGGCTGCAGACGCGAGGCATAGACGCTCACGTCATCCATTCAACCAGCGTCGCCGTGAACCGTGAACACCGACGGGCGAAAACCGACAGGCTAGACACGGCCATGCTGATGCGCGTGTTCCTGGGTTGGCTGCGTGGCGAGCGTGGCCACTGCCGCATGGTGGCGATCCCATCACTGGCGGAAGAGGATGCCAAGCGGCCGAGCCGCGAGCGGGAGAACCTGGTCAGCGAGAAAACGCGGATAGTCAATCGCATGAAAGGGGCGCTGGCTCGGCTCGGCATCCGTGGCTTCAAGCCCGAGCTTCGCCGGGCGCCGAAGAAGTTGCCGGACCTGCGCACTTCGGAAGGACAGCCGCTTCCGCCGAATATGCTGGAAGAGATGCGGCGCGACATGGCTCGGCTTGCGGTGGTGCGCGATCAGATCACGACGATTGAAAAAGCCAGAATTGCCCAGCTTGAGCAGGCGCCCGCGTCGGGGTATAATGCAATGGTTGTGCTATTGGCGCGCGTGATTGGTGTCGGGATTGAGACAGCCGACATGCTGGTCCACGAGGTGCTTAGCCGCAACCTCAGAGACCGGCGCGCGGTGGCGCGTTACGCCGGTCTGACAGGCTCCCCCGACGAGAGCGGATCTAAACGACGCGAAAAGGGGTTGGCCAAGGCAGGCAACGCCCGGGTGCGACGCGGGCTGATCCAATTGGCCTGGCGCTTCCTGAGATTCCAAAAGAATAGCGAACTGACGCAATGGTTCCAGGCACGAGCGGCACAGGGCGCCCGCAAGACGACGATGATCGTGGCGCTCGCACGCAAGTTACTCATCGCGCTCTGGCGATTGGTTACCGTCGGCGAAATCCCGATGGGCGTCACATTGCGCCCGATGAACTGAACACACTGCAGGGCGCCTGACGGATCAACCGCCGTAATGACGCCCGCGCGTATCGATTCGAGGTGGCGGTGTCCCGATGGACACCATGGCGTTATTTGCCGTCATGAGAATGGGCCCGCCGCCTCGGAGCCTTGCTGCTGAAGCCAATGACTGCTTCATGGTCCGGGTCTTTTGCAGACCCACCGAATACAAGGTTGCGGCGTAATGCGATGCGCCCAAAGGCAGGCTCCCCTCGAATTTGATGCTCGCGGACCAATGCACAAGGCAGTGACCAACCGTTCTGTTATGGCTATCCTGACCGCTTTACCGCGAAATCAGTGAAGGCCCCTTGACAACGAAATCCCCATACAAGGTGTCCACCAAAATAGGTGGACACCTTGTGATGGAAGAAGATGAGCAGAAACTGCTGGTAAGGCTTGTTGGTCGGAACGGGCGACGCCGATACGAGCCGGCATCGAAGGACCGTCTTGTCTCGGCCTGCCTTGAGCCTGGCGTGTCGGTATCGAGGCTTGCGCTCGAACATGGGGTCAATGCGAACCTTCTTCGGAAGTGGATAAAGAAGCGCACGGAGACCCAGTCCCTCCC
>NZ_JAMYKZ010000066.1:0-2214 GCF_040317735.1 Mesorhizobium sp. M1399 | reverse complement strand
TGTCAAGCGAATCGAGGAATTGACCCCCTCGCCGAATTGAGGAACTGACCCCTTCATTGGTTTGCGGTTTCGTTGGGTTCGCGCGCCGCTCCGGCCTTCTGCAGAAGGCCGGAGCGGCGCTTTTCGCGGAGCCGGTAGCTGTCACCCCGGATGGTGATCACCGTCGAGTGGTGAAGCAGGCGGTCCAATATCGCCGTGGCGACGACAGGGTCCCCAAAAACACTTCCCCATTCGCCCACGGAGCGATTTGAGGTGATCAGGATCGAGCCCTTCTCGTAGCGCCGGGACACCAGTTGGAAGAACAGGTGGGCGGCATTGGCCTCGAAGGGTAGGTAACCCAGCTCGTCGATGATCAGCAATTTCGGCCGCGACAGGATCGTCAACTGCTTGTCGAGCGAGCCGTCGTTGTGAGCCTTTGCCAGCATCGCCACCAAGGTGGCCGCCGTGACGAACTGGACGTTGTAATTCTGGCGGATGGCCTCGCGGCCGAGACTCACAGCCAGGTGCGTCTTGCCTGTCCCTGGCGGTCCAAGGAATAGCACGGTGTCGCCGTGAGCGATCCAGCGGCAGGTCGAAAGCTCTCTGATCTGCCCCTGATCCAGCGAGGGCTGCGCCTCGAAGTCGAAGCCGCCCAGTTCGCGCACGAACGGGAACTGCGCCAGCTTGCTCGACATCGATATCCGCCGCTCGTCGCGCCGCGCGATCTCGCGCGACACCAGGAAGGCGAGAGCCTCACGCAATGTCATCTTCGAACGCGCTGCCTCGTCCAGCAACGTGTCGAGCTGGTCGCGGATCGCCGTCAGTTTCAGCCGGTCGAGCGTTGCGATCAGCACGTCATGATCCACGTTCGTCATCACCAGCCTCCTCCGACCACCGCCTCATATTCCGCAAGCGGCCGCAGCAAGACAGCGGGAGCGATCTCGATGGGTTCTTTACGTACCGGCCCCTCGAAGCCGGCCACGCCAACAAAATGCGCCCGGTCCACAATCCGCTGTCGTCGCCCACGGCACAGGGGATGGTCGGCGACGACCTGGCCGGCATGACGGATAATCACGCGGCCGGCCAGCACCACGACCTGAACGCTTTCGCCGATCAGGCGCCAAGGGACGGAGTAGCTGTTGGTATCGAGGTCGATTGCGCAATCGGCTTGAACCTTGCGAACCAGATCCCGCAATTGTCCGAAGGGTGCCCGGCCGGCCAGCGGGCGTAGCGCCTTGGCTTCGTCGGCAAAACGTTCCGCCGGTTTGACACCGGTGGTGCCGTGTTCACGCTGGTCGGCTACGTCGCGTGTCCATCGGTCCAGGTGCGCTTCGAATTCGGCCCAGCTCTCGAAGCGCCGCCCGGCGATCGCGTTCTTCTTGACGTAGCCGACCCCGCGCTCGTCCTTGCCTTTCGTTCTCGCCCGATACGGCGCGCAGGCCCGTGGCGTGAAGCCCCAATAACGGGCAAAAGCATGCAGTCGTGCGTTGAATCTCACCTCCCGCGTCACCGCATCATGGTGCTCGACCAGGGCCTTCGCATTGTCGATCAGCACTTCCGCCGGAACCCCGCCGAACCGCAGGAAGGCACCTTCCATGCCTTCAAACCAGTCTGCCTGGCGCTCCCTGAGTGACGCGCGAGCATGCATCCGCCGCGAATAACCCAGCGTCCCCACGAACAGGTGAACCCGAACCCGCTCGCCGCCGATCCACACCTTCGTGTCACCGAAGTCGATCTGCATCTGATGGCCCGGCGCCGTTTCGAAGCGGACCGTCGCCCGCTTCTGTGCCTTTAGCTCTCGCCGCCACTGCCGCACTCGAAGCTCCACAGAACGCAGACCGATGATAATTCCGTGCTCGCTCGCCAACTCTTGGCGGATCACATCCGCATTACCGTCATGCCGGAAAAAACGCTCTCGAAGCCAATCATCAAGCCCGTCGAACGCACTGCGCCGGGCAGGCTGTTTAAACGGTGAAGCTCCGCCCTCTCGGAGATATCGGCGAACCGTATTACGCGCGCATCCAAATTCCTTGGATAGACGTTTGGCACCCCAACCAAGCTCGTGCAGCCGCAACATTGCCACCACCTCATCAGCCTGAAGCATATCCCCGCCCTGCATCGTTCGCGACAATGCAGGATGAGCTGAAATCTCGATCGTCATCCATCACTCCTCGTTTGATACGAGGGGTCAGTTCTTCGCTTCGCTAGGGGGTCAGTTTTTCATTTCGCCCGACA
>NZ_JAMYKZ010000065.1:0-2245 GCF_040317735.1 Mesorhizobium sp. M1399 | reverse complement strand
GGCCGCCGCGGGTCTTGCGTCGCGGAGCGCGCCGTCCCGCAAGTGCCTCCGGGTTACCCATAAGGTCAGGCTACCACGCCGGCGCAGACCTGCTTCGTAGTCACGCCAATTCGTCACCCTGAATTTCATCTTTCCCACGTGATGACGAGGATCTGCGTTGTGTTTGTACGGCATGGCACTCGCATCAAGCTGATTTCGATCCTGCCTGCCTATCGCCAAACCGTTGACAAAGGATCCATGCACCAACGCTCCGCGCGACCGAACGTCGCCGGCGGCGCTATCCGCTCGACCCCGAGAACCTTCCGCCTTCCGGTCGGCCTGTTATGACTTCTGCTTACGGCATTGTAGTCTTCGTCGGCTGCGAGGGTAAGGCGGTGGACCCAGAAATTCTGCGTCGTTCCTATGCCGACCTTCCCATCACGGGTGACTACGTATGGGGGCGTTGGCGCCCCGCTAAGCTGGATGAGCTCGTCAAGGCTTGGCCGCGGCGGCCCGGACCGGAAGTCGAGCGCCGGATCTGGTGGCAGCCAACGCTCGACGAACTGCGGCAGGCAAGAAAAGCCGCCGGCGGTCGGGGAGCGGAAGCGGCCAAGCGCTGCCGATTAGCCGAGGATGGCCCGCAATATGCTGAATCTTCGGATATCGGACGTTGCGAGCTGCCGAAGGAAATCGGCGTTCGCATAGCAGTGCCGCACGGCGGGTTCCTCCGTCCGGGAAGATTGTCAGGGTTGCTTAGATTGACAAAGTTGCGCAGGACGCCATATTATCGCATCAGGAGGCGAGACCTATGGCAGACAAAGCGCAAGTAAAGGCATCAGCCGTCACCGCGAAGACGCGAGGCACGGCCGTACTGACAATGTTCACGATGAAGGGTGACCCGATCAAGGCGCTGGCCGGGTTCAAGCTGCCGGCCGGCGCGCACGTTGCGATTGTATCCGGAAAACCGGAGTCCGTCAGCGCGATCAGGAAGTCGGTTCGCGGTCGTGTTGCTCGAGTCACCGAGGTCATTGAGCGAGGTCCGCGTCCTGCCCAGCTGGAGCGCGAAGCCTTAGTGGACAAGACTGCATTCGAGCCCGATGCGCGCAGCCGCGCGATGCTTGAAGGTATCCGTATCGCACAGCAGGATCTGCGCGACGCGGGCGGCGCCTATGATCTTGATGAGGTCCGCACCCTGATGCGCGGCGTCTCCCGGCAGGCGATCGACAAGCGAGTGCAGGACGGTTCTTTGCTTGCCGTCCCCGGCCCGAGCAACCGTCGCAGCTACCCCACGCTGCAGTTCAACCGCGACGGCACTGTTGTACCTGGGCTCAAGGCCGTTCGTGAGGCTTTGCAGACCAGCAATTCCTGGACGGTGCTCAACTTCCTTGCCCACCCAGATGTAAAGCTCAGCAATCGTAAGCCCATCGAGCTTCTCAGATCCGGCCAACTCGAGCTCGTGCTTGAAGCCGCGAGGCGGCATGGTGAGCAGGGGGCGTGAGCGGCCCACTTCCTCCCGCAGACTTGGACCGGCGCCTGCCCGTGCTGGTGATGCTATCGGCAGGGCAGGAGGTTCACCGCTTCTACACGGCCAAGTTCGGGCCGATCTTCTTCGATAAGTCGACTGCGGGGCGGTTCAACGCCCTCGACGCCTCCTATGGCGTGCTCTACGCGGCAAAGGAGACCAGTGGCGCGTTCGCCGAGACGTTTCTGCGAACTCCCGGACGCACGCTCATCGATACGGATATTCTCCAGCGGAAGGCGTATGTTCGCCTCATCATTGAAAGAGATCTGAAATTGATCCGTCTTGCCGGGCCCGGTCTTGCCCGCGTTGGTGCAACCGCCGAGGTGGCACACGGGGGTTTACCTTACGATGTGCCGCAGGCGTGGTCGATCGCGCTGGCCCGTCATCCCATTGGCGCCGATGGCATAGCTTACCATGCCCGGCATGATGACGCCGAACTCTGCTATGCGCTGTTTGACCGATCAGCCGATGCGATCACGGAGGCGGCACGCGAGTTGGATCTCGATCAAGACTGGTTCTGGCGGATCGCCGGACGCTATAGGGTCGGCCTTGCTCCATAGGGAAAGCCAAATCTTGCTGCATACGGGCAGGGGCCTGATTGTCGGCTTCCCCTTGGTCGTCGCAGAGAAAGGGCATTGATAGGCGTTGGTGCGCGGATATGAAATCGAACGCATTTCGATCATTAATGTAGTTGGTTATGCCTGCGTGACTTGACGCCGGATAGACTCCGGGCGTGCCCATGCC
>NZ_JAMYKZ010000064.1:0-2704 GCF_040317735.1 Mesorhizobium sp. M1399 | reverse complement strand
ACGATCTGCGTTGTGTTTGTACGGCATGGCACTCGCATCAAGCTGATTTCGATCCTGCCTGCCTATCGCCAAACCGTTGACAAAGGATCCATGCACCAACGCTTTACAGGGGCCAACACCTGTGGGCGCGAGGTCATTGGGGTGGTGAGCAGCGGGAACGTGACCGATGACATGCGGCCGAATACATTAAGGACCAGACGCCGCCACAGCTCGACGACGACTTCTACGTGCGTGACTTCACGCCAAGTCCGCCGAACAGCGGACCGATCCGGCTTTGAGCCGTAACCCCAACCAATAAGCGGTGGAGAATTCACACACGAATCCGCGGAAAGTTCACGCCGCTTTTTTCGATCAGGTACCTCTGCATCCGGACCGGGATTTTGTTAGAAGACAGATCAACTTCGCACTCGGAGCTCAGCCGCTCCAGGATGTAAGGTAGGGCGGTCTTCGCGTTGCCAAGCCCAATTAGCCGGTTCCCACTCACGTTGAGCGCCCGAAGCCCGGTCGGGAGGAGGTCGGGTGGTAAGTCGGTCAGGTCATTGTTGGGGACCTCCAGCCTCTCCATCCCGACCGGGAGGTGCTCGGGCAGGCGCGTCAGATCATTGTAGCCGGCGTAAAGCTCTCTGAGTTGCGCCGGGAGAGTCTCTGGCAGCTCCGCGAGCTCATTCTTATTGGCGTAAAGCACTCTGAGCCTCGGCGGGAGAGTCTCCGGTAGCTGCGCGAGCTGGTTGTTGTTGACAGCGAGGGCTTCAAGCGGGAGCGGAAGCGTATCAGGCAGGCTCGTCAGGCGGTTGTTGTTCGCGTCGAGCCTCCTGAGTTCGGGCGGAAGCGTGTTGGGCAGCCTGGTCAGCTGGTTGTCGGCGGCGGTTAGCCTTTCGAGCCCGGGCGGAAGAATCTCAGGCAGCCTGGTCAGCCGGTTCCCGGCGACGGTTAGCCTCTCAAGCGCCGCCGGAAGAACCTCAGGCAGTCTGGTCAGCTCGTTGTCGCTGGTGTTGAGCCACCGGAGATCGTCGGGTAGGGGGGGTAGCGCTGTCAGGGCCAGCAATGTCAGGTCCAGCCAGCCACGGCGATTGCCGGTCTCCAGCCATGCTGCAATTCGCGTCACCGCCTCTCCCCGGTCCTCAGCCTCGCCCTGCTCCTCCTCTTCGGCCCATGCTTGCAGGTTGTGGTTCAGCGCCGCCGCGCCGGTTAGGGCCCGGATCCAGCTAGAGGTGTCCTCCTCCAAGGGAATCTCACCGCGGCTGAGCGGCTGCTGGCCTTGTCCTGAGGTATTGCTACTGCTACCACCCCACCGTCCTGTGTTCACCAATGGCGTCTCTCCTTGTCACACGAGTGCTTATGTTACTCCCCACCGGAGATCCCTCGCCATGCAAAATCGATATTCCTATATGCTCCGGGAGACTAGATGCCGTAATGGGCCGGCCTTCGGGAGCATAGCCAGGTTGGGTGGCTGTCCCTCAGAATGATGGTGTTGAAACGGAGTCCGAGCGATCGGCTCCAAGCATCATGAGAGGAACAGCCATGGAACACTATGTGGGAATCGATGTCTCTCTGGAAGAGAGCAGCGTGTGCATTGTTGACGCGACCGGAACGATCGTGCGCGAGGTCAAGATCGCCAGCGAGCCGGAGGCACTGGTCCACTATTTCGACGAACTGGAATTGTCTGTCATCGGGGCATCGTAAACTTAAAGAGCGCGAGGCGGTCGTAGCCCGCTTGCCCCACGGCGGTTCATGCCCGAGCGATTTTTGCCCACAGGTTCATTGGGCACCGTAAACTTAACGCTGTGAAAACAAGATCTGGGAGTGAGGCTTTGGTTCATTCGGCGTGAAGGCGCGCGATTTGGCGCCATGCTTGCATGGCAGTTGCTCGCAGTTCTCGATGGTGGGTGGATGGAATATCGTGGCGGGGAACGTTAAAGAGGTTGGCGATCGGGTCGTGGACGGAAACGAAACGCTGAAGATGTCGCGCTGACTTGAAGCGCTTCATGATCCTCTCCCGCCGTCGGACGGGTTGATGAGAGTTCTCCGCCCGATTGTTCAGGCCCTTGTGCGAGCGATGCTCGACGCCTGGCATGATCTCCCGCTTCGCCGCACCGTAGGATTGAAGCTTGTCGGTGATCATCACACGCGGCGAACGGCCTTGCCCTTTCAGAAGCTTTCGCATCAAGCGCTTTGCCGCCTTGGCATTGCGACGGCTTTGCACCAACACGTCGAGAACAAACCCGTCCTGATCAACGGCGCGCCAAAGCCAGTGTTTCTTTCCACCGATGGTGATGACAACCTCATCGAGATGCCATTTGTCGCCGAGCTTGCCAGCCGATCGCTTCCGGATATCATTGGCAAAGTGTCTCCCAAATTTCTCAGCCCAAAGTCGCACGGTCTGGTGAGAGACGATGACGCCACGAGCTGCCAGCATATCCTCGACCATCCGCAGGCTGAGCGGAAACCGGAAATAGAGCGTAAGCGCGTAGGCATGCCCACGTAGCGTGCAGGCGGTTGATCGCTCATTTTCAGCATGAATCATGCGGAGAATCCTCACATGGGAACATCTGTGTCAAGTTGGTTAAAACATATCGTCATCTCAAATTATCGGTTCCAGGTTGTCGGGCGAAATGAAAAACTGACCCCCTAGCGAAGCGAAGAACTGACCCCTCGTATCAAACGAGGAGTGATGGATGACGATCGAGATTTCAGCTCATCCTGC
>NZ_JAMYKZ010000063.1:0-2748 GCF_040317735.1 Mesorhizobium sp. M1399 | reverse complement strand
CAATAGAGATCGACCATCGCCCGTCCCATCGCGACCAGCTCCCGCACGCCGGGTAGGTTCTCCAGCCGGCACAGCGTCGATTGCGACGCCAGATCCCGACCCGGCTTTAGCAACCAAATCCTGACGTCATTTCAACGGCTTGCGCCACATCCACCAACCCCGATGAATTTGGTTAGGTTGATGCGGCGTGCCGCCGCCGTGAGGCCGCGCTCGCTCAGCAGCGCGTCGAGAACGACGAGAAGATTCAGATCGAGCCCTTTGAAACGCATGTCTTAGCTATCCATAGCGTGGATGCATTTGATTGAAACAAACGATTTTACCAATTTTCCGGAATGTCGCATGGACTTGGCAGGACCTCACGTGCGCCGATCACTGCCTCTATCGCGTGGCGAGTCCCTTGAGAAGAGCCCGAAAGAGGAAATCTGTCGCGTGCGGTGGAGATTGTACTGGGAATGAGAGGCAGCGCTCCGATCATGTCGAACTCTCCGACGAATGGCGGACCGGTACAATAGTTGATCGCAACTGGTCCGGAGCTATGAAACATCTCGATTACATATGAGGTGCCGAGTGAATACGCTGACAGCACCCACCGTCGCAGCGTTTAGCTGACGTTTGACGACGGTTCCTATCCATTTACACGCAGATTCTTGATGTGCTGGCGCAAAAGCGGGAGGCCGGCGACTTTTCTTCGTCATCGGGCTGACGCCGCAGAAGCCGGAACTCGTCCGGTTCCTATGGGCATTGGGCTTGGTCGGTCGCACAGGCTCCATGAGGGGCAATTTTGGCAACGCGACGCGACTCGGGTTTTGAACGACGCCGAAAACGCAAGCTGGAAAGGAACAAGATGGCAGATCAACTCGCCAACGAAATAATCGCCATTATCAAGAAGCGCGCCGCGTCGGAGGGCGGCATAGCGCCTGCCACAGGCGGCGAGATAACGGCTGCCACGGGACTGACTTCGCTCGGTATCGATTCACTGGGATTGGCGGACGTTCTCTGGGACCTGGAGCAGGCCTACGGCATCCAGATCGAGATGAATACGGCCGAGGCATGGTCGGATCTCCAGAATGTTGGGGACATGGTGGAAGCCGTGCGCAGCTTGCTCGCTAAGGGGGTGTGAATGGACAGGCGCGTCGTGATTACTGGGATTGGCGGTATTTGCGGGCTTGGGACCAACGCCGCCGCCATTTGGACAGAGATGCGAGAAGGCCGCTCCGCCATCGGCCCAATCGTCAACTCCGAGCTCCATGAATTGAGGGTCAGGATCGGTGCCGAGATCAAGGCGCTGCCGGAGCATGACATCGACGGCAAGCAACTCATCTCCATGGACCGCTTCAGCCTGCTCGCTGTGCTTGCGGCGCGCGAAGCCATGCGTCAGGCCGGACTTTCCTCCAAAGAGGGAAATAGCTATCGCTTCGGCGCGACGGTGGGCGTTGGCGGCTGCGGGTGGGATGCGATCGAGCAAACCTACCGCGCCATCCTTCTGGGCGGTAAGCGTGCCGCTCTCTTGACTGTACCCAAGGCGATGCCGGGTGCCGCTGCCGGCCAGGTCAGCATGAGTCTCGGCCTGCGCGGGCCGGTCTTCGGCGTCACGTCCGCCTGTTCCTCGGCAAACCATGCGATTGCCTGCGCGGTGGACCAGATCAGGCTCGGCCGGGCCGACGTGATGCTTGCCGGCGGCAGCGAAGCGCCGCTCATATGGGGTGTGCTGAAGGCATGGGAAGCGATCCGCGTGCTTTCGCCCGATACTTGCCGGCCATTCTCGGCCGATCGCCAGGGCCTGTCGCTTGGTGAAGGCGCCGGCATGGCGGTGCTGGAAAGCTACGAGCATGCCCTGGCTCGGGGCGCCACCATCCTTGCCGAAATTGCCGGTGCCGGCCTTTCCGCCGATGCGTCCGACATCGTCGCGCCGACTGTCGAGGGGCCGGAGGCAGCAATGCGGGCCTGCCTTGCCGATGCCAGGCTGGACGCCGAGGATGTCGACTATCTCAACGCGCACGGCACCGGCACCAAGGCCAACGACCAGATCGAGACGGCGGCGATCAAGCGCGTCTTCGGTCAGCACGCCTTCTCAATGTCCATTTCTTCTACCAAGTCCATGCACGCGCATTGCCTCGGCGCGTCCGGCGCGCTCGAGTTGATCGCCTGCGTGATGGCTATCCGCGAGAGCGTCGTGCCGCCGACTGCCAATTATCGTGAGCTGGACCCCGATTGCGATCTCGACGTCACGCCCAATGTGGCACGCGAGCGCAAGGTGCGCGTGGCACTGAGCAACTCCTTCGCCTTTGGCGGCACGAACGCGGTTCTGGCGTTCAGGCAGGTGTAGAAGCCATGAGAGATGCCTCCGGCAACATTATCTCTCGCATCCAGATGCTTGCCGGATAACTATTGTGAAGGGCGGGTCATTGACCGCCTCGGCGAATGCGGGAAGTGGCAGCGGAAGCTCGACGATCCGGGGGTATCGTCTTTGCGAAATTCTTAACTGTTGAAGCGGCTTGGACGTACCGCCGCCCCGTAAAAGGTAAGCGAGGCCCTGCGGGCTCGGCTTGAGGGTCTGAAGCTGTACACGACAATGTCTGGAAGCCGCAGGGTCGGCTCTGCGCCCGTTATAGTCGCCTGAGTGCTGCCGGCCCGGCCGCGCCGCGGGCGCCGTCAACGAACTCCTTGAACCTGCGGACCTTGCCTGTCTTGGCCGACGCTTCGAAGCGCGCCGTCGTGCTGGCCTCCAGATCCGCGACATGCTTGCGC
>NZ_JAMYKZ010000062.1:0-2800 GCF_040317735.1 Mesorhizobium sp. M1399 | reverse complement strand
GCTCACCGTCGATCGTGAGCGAGAGATGGCGCTTTTCGCGCTGAAAAAGCCGCACCCCGAGTTGGTGTTCGAGCAGCCGCAGCTGCTGGCTAACCGCCGAAGGCGTCACCTGCAATTCCTGAGCGGCCTTTGCCACGCCGCCGAGCCGCGCGACTGCCTCGAAATGCGTCATCGAATTGAACTTGATGTCTGACCTCGTCCTCGTCAGTTAAGCTCAGCTACACAGAATGTTAAGAAACGAAAATTGAGCCGAATGTCAATCGGTCGCACAGTGGTCCCGGAAGGAGATACAGGATGGAGCCGAGTTCAACCCAAAGCTTGGGTAGCGCCGGCAACGTGCCGGGAGTTGGACAGGTATTGACCAGGAAGCCCCTGATCGAAGCTGCCAATATCGAGAAGAGTTATGACGCAACCCGTGTCCTGCGGGGTGTGAGTTTTCAGGTCCGGGCCGACGAAATCCACGCGCTCCTGGGCGGCAACGGCGCCGGCAAAAGCACTCTCATCCGCATCGTCACAGGGCTGACCTCACGCGAAGCCGGCGAGATTGGCTTCGCCTCGTCGAAGGCCGACCACAACAGCCCGATCATCGCGGTGGTGCATCAGGAGCTGGCGCTGTTGCCCGAGCTGTCCGGTCGCGGAAAACATCGGCATTGTGCATGCGAGGTCGGGCTGGTCGCAGATCAGCCGTCGCCGCACGCGCGAAACTGCGCTCGGAGCGCTCCAGCTGATCGACCCAGCGATCGGCGAAGCGATCATCGATAATGCCGGCACGCAAATTGTCCCTCCACGAAGGCCAGATCGTCCGGATCGCTCGTGCCCTTTCCACCGGAGCCGAAGTGCTGCTTCTCGATCCCGGCGATCCGGTTGGGGAAACGCGCTGGCTGCAGGAGATCGCCAACAAGCGAGGCTTTCCGCATGGCATCGTCGGCTATGCCGACCTGTCCCAACCCGACGTCGGCGACCTCCTCGACCGCCACATGGAATATCCGAACTTCCGCGGCATGCGGCAGCCGATGAATTATCATCCCGACCCCGCCAAGACCTATCTGGCGCGGCCGGAGGTCAGTCGTACGCCCGAATGGCGGCGCGGCTTCCGGGAGCTGGCGAAGCGCGGGCTGAGCTTCGACCCGCAGCTCTACTATCCGCAGATGAGCGAGTTCCTCGAACTGGCGCGCGACTTTCCCGACGTGCAGATCATTCTCAATCACACCGGCATGCAGGTCGACGGCGCCGAGCATCGAGGAGGCGATCGCAGCCTTCGGCGTCGGCCGTTCGATGTTCGCGACGAACTTCCCCGTCGACAAGCTGTTCTCGAGCTTCGACGCCATTTTGAACGCCTTCAAGGAAATTACGATCGCCCACCCGCACGAGGAGCGGCTCGCGCTGTTCCATGACAACGCCGCCCGGTTCTACCGACTTTAGATCACCGGCAAACAGAAATAGCAGGAGAGTTCGACTTGTTGCTGAAGGGCAAGGCCGTGGTGATTTCGGGGGCCGCGGGCCCCCGGGGAATTGGCCGCTCCACGGCAGCGCTGATGGTACAGCACGGGGCTCGCGTTGCAATACTCGACCTCGATGACGGGCAAGCGCGTGACGCCGCTGCGTCGCTTGGACCCGACCATATCGGCCTTGCGTGCAACGTCGCGGACCTCGACGCCTGCAAGAGGGCGGCGGCGCAAGTGACAGAAACCTTGGGCAGGATCGATGTGCTCTGCAACAATGCGGGCGTCACGCAGCCGGTCAAGACGCTGGAGATCAGCGCGGCTGACTGGGACCGCATCCTCGATGTCAACCTACGCGGCGTGCTCCATCTCAGCCAGGCATTCATCCCGAACATGCGCGAAAATGGCGGCGGCTCGATCATCTGCATGTCGTCAGTTTCGGCCCAGCGCGGCGGCGGCATCTTCGGTGGCCCGCACTATTCGGCTGCCAAGGCGGGTGTTCTGGGGCTTGCCAAGGCCATGGCGCGCGAATTCGGTCCCGAAGGCATCCGCGTCAACTGCATCACACCGGGCCTGATCCAGACCGACATCACCGGCGGCAAACTGACCAACGCCATGCGCGCCGACATCATCAAGGGAATCCCGCTCAGCCGGCTGGGCGAGGCGCGCGACGTAGCCGGCGCCTATCTCTTCCTGGCTTCCGATCTGGCCAGCTACATCACCGGCGCCGTGATCGATGTCAACGGTGGGATGCTAATCCATGGCTGAGTGGACAACGGAGCTTGAGATGCCTCGCGCTCGCAGCAATGTCAGCCTGGCCGAACGAGCCTATCGTATCCGCCGACACGCCGTGCGGATGGGTCAAGTCCAGGGCCAAGGTTATGTCGGACAGGCGCTGGGTGTCGCCGACGTGCTTGCCGTTGCCTATTTCCATGCGCTTCGTTACCGGCCGGAGGACCCGTTGTGGGAGGGACGCGACCGCTTCCTGCTGTCGATCGGACACTATGCGATCGCGCTCTACGCGGCTCTGATCGAAGCGGGCGTGCTGCCGGAGGAAGAGCTCGAAACCTATGGCAGCGATGAAAGCCGTATGCCGATGTCCGGCATGGCGCCATACACGCCCGGCATGGAGATCACCGGCGGCTCGCTCGGTCACGGCCTTGGCATTGCCGTTGGCATGTGCATGGGGCTGACGCGCAAGCGAAGCGACAGTTTCGTCTACAATCTTTTGTCCGACGGCGAGCTCGGTGAGGGCTCGACCTGGGAAGCCGCGATGTCGGCCGCCCACCACAAGCTCGACAATCTCATTGCCATTGTCGACTTCAACAATCAGCAGGCCGATGGTCCGTCGACGGCCA
>NZ_JAMYKZ010000061.1:0-2815 GCF_040317735.1 Mesorhizobium sp. M1399 | reverse complement strand
CGTCGGCGAGCCAGGCCTGCGGGTCGACATCGTTCATCTTGGCGCTGACGATCAGGCTGTAGAGAACGGCCGCGCGCTGTCCGCCGCGATCGGAACCGCAGAACAGCCAGGACTTTCTGCCGAGAGCGAAGACCGATTCATTATGCACCTCCTTTTCAAATGGCGGAAAACAGCGATTCCTGGTTGTCGTCGTGGATGCGATGCGGAGTATTGCGCGCCAAATCGGCCTTGATCCGTTCGTCTTCGAGGTCGCTGGCGCGGATCTGGTAGGGTGCGCCGCGCATGACCTGCTCGGCAGGCAAGAGGCCATCCCTGATGAACCGGCGGATTTTGACGTGCGAGACTCCAAGCCGGGCGGCCGCGTCCGACATGGTGAGCCACTCGCCATTCTTGTCGGAAGAGCGATAGCCGCTGATCTTGTGCACCGTGCGCAGCGATTGGACGCGACGCGCGGTCCAGGTCTTTCCCTGACCGGTCTGCATGCCCATGCGGTTGAGTGTGGCAGCGATTTCGGCATCCGACCATCGGGTTGCCATGGATCGCATGATCGCCAGAGCCTCCTCAGGCGTACGCTGGCCATGCTCTCCGGATTTGGGCTTGCGAACCCGTACCTGCGAGTGCTGGCCTCCGTGCCAGTGGATGGTCAAGATCACGTCGCGCGCATCGTCATCGACATCCGCCACGATGTCCTTGATGAGCGCGCGCAGCAGTTGCTGACGACAGCGCATGTCGACACCCGGCGCGTTCCAGGTGGCCTCGAGATTCTGGGCGAGGCCCGTGAAGTCCGGAACCGCGTCGACAGGCTCCACACGCTGGACTTCGCTCAGCCGGGCCTCGCAGGTCTCCACGCGCCTGAGCGTGGCTTCCCAACTCCTCTCGAGCTGGGCCGCAATAAGCCGGTTCTCCGGGTCGCAAGCGGCATAGCGGCGCTCGGCGAGCGATGCCTCATAGCGCGCCTGCTGCAGGTCCATCTCGATCATCTGCCGCCGCTTGGCTTCGCTCTCCAGCTGCATCCGTTCAGCCTCCAACGCCGCTTCGATCGCCATCGGCGCAACCGCCTCCAGCGCTTCGCGGGTCACCGCCGCGTCGGTGCGAAAGCCGTTGAACGACATGCATCGCGCCTGGGCCATCATGAGGTTGCCGCGCTCGCAGCGATATACCGGATAACCTTGGCCGCGTCCGGCATACATGACAACCAGTCTTCGCCCGCATCGACCACAGGAGATGAGACCGGGGAGCAGTGCGCGACCGCCGCGGCCCGACTTGACGCCGCCGGCTTTGCCATAAGCGTTGGCCGCGAGCAGTTCCTGGTTCCGTTCGTACTCGCTCCATCCGATGTAGCCTTCGTGATGGTCGTTGAGCACCACCGCCCACTCGCTAGCCGGCTTGTAATGGCCATAGCTCTTGCGAACGCGGCCATCGACGATCTCAGTGCGCTTCTCGCTCTTACCATAGACATAGGCGCCGGCGTAGAATGGGTTCTTCAGGATCGAGATCACGTTGCGGTAGCGGATCGGAACCCAGTCGAAGGACACCATCTTCTTGCCGTCGGAGGGTCTGGGGAAATGCACGTCATCGTCGATCATCGAGATCAGGACCTGGCGCGCACTGCCGAGTTCGCGGAAGCGCGCGAATATCAGGCGAATGGTCTCCTGCAGGCGCATGTCGGGATCGAACCCGAGACCGTAATCGCGGTGCCAGACATAGCCGAAAGGCACGGAGATGCGCAGTTCCCCGCGCTGTGCCTTGGCGCGGGCGGCCTCGTACATGCGGGCACGCAGCACGCCGAGCTCGAACTCGCTGATGCTGCCCTTCATACCGAGCAGCAGGCGGTCGTTCGGCAATCCCGGATCGTAGACTCCGTCCAGATCGATCACGCGTGCATCAACTTCGCCGCACAACTCGAGCAGCCGATGCCAGTCCGGCCCGTTGCGCGACAGGCGGGACGCCTCCAGGCAAAGCACGGCGCCCACATGGCCGGTGCACAGATCGTCGACCAGGCGCTCGAAACCGGGACGCTCCACAGCCCCGCTTGCGGTTCGTCCCAGATCCTCGTCGATCACCTCTACTTTGCGGAATCCCCAGCGCCGCGCGACGTCGACAAGCTCATATTGCCGACGTTGGCTCTCAAGGTTGAGCTGGACCTGCGCCTGAGTGGACTGACGCACATAGACGACAGCCTTGCGCTTGAGGACGGCAGTCGGAATCAGATTACCGCTCGTCATCGCAGCTCTCCTCCTCCGTTGCCACGCCGGCGGCGGCCATCAATACGTTGGCGAGCCGGGCGATCACGATGGTCCGTTGCGCTGAACTCAGCCCGTTCAGCTTCTGCGAGTCGAGCGGCAAGCTGAGTTGGCGAACGACCACGAGAGATCGTGTCGGTGGTGGCAGGGTTCTCATGTTGCGCCTCCGCGATGGTGAAACCATCCGGACAGCCTCGCCGGAAACGGCGTTCGATCAAGAGCTTGTGAAGCTCAAGCAGCGCGGCAAGCGATACGCGCGGGGAGCCCAGGTCCATCGCCGCGCAAGCCACGGGATCGATCATCCAGGCCGGAGCGGTAATGACATGCCCGGGCGCGACGACGAGATGAATGATCCGGCCGTTGGCGCGCTCTTCGCTGTTCTCGCAGCGAAGCCGATGTCCGAAATACGGGTGCCAACGGTAATGGACCTCGACCTCCTGCCCAACATGGGCAGAATGACCCCGAGATGGCGATGCCGCGCAGGGCTCGCTCGGCTGCATTGTTGGATAGGCAGATCCGCCCATCGTCGAGGAACCGGGTGAAGGATGACCAGCGGCGCAGCATGTAGTTGA
>NZ_JAMYKZ010000060.1:0-3026 GCF_040317735.1 Mesorhizobium sp. M1399 | reverse complement strand
ACAACCATGCACCCGGCAGCGTCGTCTCAACGCAATTACATGCTTGACGTCCCAGCGGCGATTAGACAACCTCATCAGGTCAATTCTCTCGCGCTTCAGGCGGTTTGCCGACCTCCGTCAGCATGCGGACGCTTTTGGATGGGCATATTCGCACATCCTACAAAGCAGAAAGCCATCCGTCCCATTCATGCGGTCGACGATTCGGCTAAAAACGGCCCTTCAAAAAGATCTGCGTATTCGTCGCGCAGAAGATTGCCTAATACGTGGCGCCGTTCAAAATCCATGCAGCAGAGCGTAACGTCACCGTTTGGGAGAAGAACCTTCCGATACTGCCGTTCGTCAACGCATGTCAGTGCGCCGACGACTGGCTGCCGTGGTTCGACGACCTTCGGATCAACGCTTCCACCCCTGCTGCTCAGAGGCCGCGCGTGAACTAGCGCTTCGGCCGGGATTATGCCGGCGATGTCCGGATGAACCTCGCCCAAGACTATAAACCGAATTGAGGCGATGTCTGTATCGACCATTTGACGAATCAAAGCGAGATACTTGTCTCCGACAAGACGGCTATTCATGTATGCGCCATCATCGAGAACATGGACCACGAATACCCTTGAGCGCAGCGCTTGCAAGCGGTGTAGATCCCGCCCCTTCATTCCTACAAGCGTCGTGAATATCCGGATGCCATGGCCTCTGGCGTAAGCGTGCTCGACCATTTTGGTGCAATCCGGATTGAGCCAAGGCTCGGAGTACCCGGCGAAACTAATGTCGACGGAAGTTGGAACGCGCGCCAGACGTCGCTTGAAATCTCCAGTATGAAGATGCTTCACATGAGAGACCGCTCTTTGCCGACGGGCGAACTTGTCCTGTGGACAATAAGAACATCCGACGATGCAGCCGGTGGTCGTCGTTATTTCTAAGTCCCTGCCACCCGGAATGGCAGAGCCCAGTTCCTGTAAGATCATCCGATATGCCTCCACTTTTCTCGCGCTCTGGTCAATCCTGAACTTTCAAATAACAACTCTAATTTGTTAAATTGATAGAAGTTGTTTCACCCGCCAACAGACATTGAATTATGTCTCTTATGATATCGGTCCATCAACTAGGATTGTAATATTTCACGATAACCCTCTCCAATTTCCTCAGCAATCCATTGATTAAATTTTCCAAATGAACTCGGTCAGCTTCGCGTTCTGCGGCAATCAACCTCCGGCTCCCTCGGTTTGCTGGGCGGCCCTCGGACCAACTTTGGGCGCATCGCCGGAACGGCAGGACGGCTAAATTGCAATCTGTCGAGCGTCAGCCGCTGCGGAAGGTGTAACCATACCCGTTGATAGCCGGCGCGCCGCCGAGATGCGCGTAGAGGATCCTCGACCCTTCCGGAAACAAGCCCTGCTGGACGAGGTCCTTCATTCCTTGCATCGATTTGCCCTCGTAGAGGGGATCAGTAATGATTGCCTCGAGCCGCGCACACAGGCGGATGGCCTCCTTCGTTTCCTCGGACGGAATGTCATAGTGCGGGTATGCGTAGTCCTTGAGCAACACCACGTCATCTCCGTTCCGTTCCGAGATCGACGAGCTCCGCTGTATGTTGGGCAATCTTTAGCACCTGCGCCTTTGGTCTTTGCGGGGGTGGCAGAGGCATCGATACCGACCATATGCGCTGTCGACCGTGATGGGCGAATTGGACGAGCATGCCGGCATGCGTTGAACCTGTGACCGTGCAAACAACGATATAGTCGAAGGCAAACCCAAGCTGTTTTTCCTGAGCGCGCACCTCCTCCGCGAACCCACGTAGCCCAGGCCGCCGTTCGGGTGAACAGACGCTCCAGCTGGTATCGCATAAGGCCCCTTGACTTGACTTCATCGAGCGCCTGTTCCCAATTGCGGCGGTTGCCGATATCGAAGCCCTCGTCGACGAGGCGTACTTCTGCTCCCATGATCTGGCTCAAGAGAATGTTGCCGACCCGGTCGTAGACGGCATCCTCGTGGGGTACCCATCTCTCCTGAACCAAGAGACATTTCATGCCAATCTTGGTGGCGACCGCGGCGACCATGCGCGTGTGGTTGGACTGCACGCCGCCGAGGGTGACGAGCGTATCAGCATTTGACGCGATTGCGTCGGGGATGATGTATTCGAGCTTGCGGAGCTGGTTTCCGCCGAACGCGAGACCGGAGTTGCAGTCCTCGCGTTTGGCGTAGATTTTCACGTTGCCTGCCTGGAGAGGCGGTCGAGCTTCTCGATGGGCGTGGGTCCAAATGTGAGCGGATAGTGTCCAAACTTTTCGAGCATTTTCTCTCCGGCAACACGCGATGGAGCAGAATGAGCCATCCACGATTCATATGGAGGCGTCCTTGATTTGACGTCATCTGCATTTCCGGCGCCACAATATTCCCATTTACGATTTCCAGCGCCTCGTTCGTCATTGAGAGTTGCAACCGCACGCCGGCCTGCGAGAGAACCAATGCGTATGGGATTCAAGAACTGCATCTCCTGGAGTAACTACAATGACCGGATTGGGGTCATCAGTATTCCTTCTAATATCTCCTTAATGTTTGTGATTGGTCCAAAGTTTGCCAGCTTGAGCACTGACCTTGTCATGGCGCCTCAAGGCAGCAGCAGCGATATGGCCAGCATTTTATCGCGCTGGAGCAAATTTGCGGACTCATTCGTGACCTCATCAACGTGTGGCTCGGATACAACCTCCTTGCAACTGCCGAAATACGCAGCCCTTTGGCCAGCTCGGTTAACGCAGCCAGACCGCCAGATCAGAAAGAGCACGCTTGCGAAATAGGCCAACTGAAGGAGCAACGAACAAGCCAGCGTCGTGACGACTACTGTGCGGATGCAATGAGAAGCGAAGTAGACAATCAGAGCGTTGCTGCAGAGGACCAGCCCCAGGACGCGACAAAAGATTTTTAAGGGCAACGCCGTTCTCCTGGTTTTGTCTCCTCAGATCATGCTGCGACGTGGTCGGCCGCAACATGGGTCTGGCAGTTCTTCGGGCAGACGCGGCCGCAGGCTCCGC
>NZ_JAMYKZ010000059.1:0-3121 GCF_040317735.1 Mesorhizobium sp. M1399 | reverse complement strand
GCATGGGCACGCCCGGAGTCTATCCGGCGTCAAGTCACGCAGGCATAACCAACTACATTAATGATCGAAATGCGTTCGATTTCATATCCGCGCACCAACGCCGATGGCTCCCACTTCTGTGCCCGACGGCTCAGCGTCGTATGATCTGGAACTGGGACTGTATGCGTACGACGAAGGCCGCATGATTGGCACAAGGTAAGCGTCAGTAGGCGGCCTTCGTCGTATGCGTACCTGGGACTTTCAGCCCCATGAGATCCAGCAGCGAGTGGAGCAATCCCTCGGTCTGGCGCAGCCGCATTGCGAAGACGCAACCCAGCGTCAGCGCCGTCTCAATGGCGAGATCGGAATACCGGGCTTGGCCGCCGCGGGTCTTGCGTCGCGGAGCGCGCCGTCCCGCAAGTGCCTCCGGGTTACCCATAAGGTCAGGCTACCACGCCGGCGCAGACCTGCTTCGTAGTCAAGCCAATTCGTCACCCTGAATTTCATCTTTCCCACGTGATGACGACGATCTGCGTTGTGTTTGTACGGCATGGCACTCGCATCAAGCTGATTTCGATCCTGCCTGCCTATCGCCAAACCGTTGACAAAGGATCCATGCACCAACGCTGCTGCGATCCGAACTTCGGCGACTGCGATCCGGGCCTGGCTCGCAGCCTGCTCGCGAGCCATGGAAAGGATCATCGCCTTCAGCGCATCAACGTCGTCGGGAAGGGCAAGACCCGGTAGAACCATGGCAAGCAACAGAGCACAAAAACAGCCGCTTTCCCAACCGTTCCAGCCGCATGATTCATCTTGCCGCAGGCCGGTTTCAGCCCGTCGATAATGGCCGCCTGACCCTGGCCGGACGGATCTTTTTCCAGTCTAACCCGGCCAGAAGCGCCATCAGCTGGGCGTGGTCGAGACGCATGCGCGCGGCCGATATCGCAGACCAGCAGAAGCTGTGATCTTCCAGAGTCTTCGAATAAAGACAAACCCCGCTGCCGTCCCACCACACGATGCGAACCCGGTCCGCACGCTTCGAACGGAATACGTGAAGCGCCCCCGAGAACGGGTCCAAGCCGCCATCCCTGACCAGCGCCATCAAAGATGCCGCGCCCTTGCGGAAGTCGACCGGCTGGCACGACACGTAAACCACCACACCGGAAGCGATCATGCCTTGCGAACCGCGCGGATGATCCTCGCCAGGCGATCGGGATCGACATCGCCGCCGGCGCGCACCACTGCATCGCCAATGACAATTTCCACCGTGTCGCTGCCCACCGCTTCAAAGCGCGTGAACTTCGCCGGCTTGCTCGCTGCCTCCGTTAGTGGTGCAACCATGCCCGACGAAAGCGCCTTGCGGCGCCAGGCATAGAGCTGCGAGGGGTCCAGCCCCTCGGAACGCGCAACCGCCGACACATTGCCCCCTGGCGAGAACGCTTCGGCGACAAGCCGTGCCTTCTCTTCGTCCGACCGATGGCGCGGCTTGCGTCGGGACGCCACAGGCTCCGCCGTCAAAATCTCGAATGTTCGATGATGGCTCATACTGTCGCTCACAGATCCCATGGGCTGGATGACGGCCGCCGTTTTTTGCAGAATGAGTGGTCGTCCTACCAACCACCTAATCTGAGGAGACTGCGATGCTTAAGACCGATATCCCGACGACGGCCGTCCAAACCAATTTTGCTGCAATATTTCTATCCTTGGAACTGTCGCGTTCGACATGGCTCATCACGTCGCTGTCACCGGGGAATGGCGAGAAGATGTCGAAGCACTCGGTGGAAGCTGGCAATATTGTCGGTCTAATTGAGTTGTTCTCGAAGCTGCGAGAAAGAAGCCGAGCCAGAACGGGGCAGATGTATCCGATCATTACGATCCAGGAAGCTGGTCTCGATGGTTTTTGGGTCCACCGATCGCTCGAGAAAGAAGGCATCGAAAGTCACATCGTTGATGCGGCTTCAATCGCTACGCCTCGCCGCCGGCTGCGCGTGAAGACTGATCGTGTCGATGGCGAGGCGCTGTTGCGTGTTCTGCTGGCCTTCAAGAGGAAGGAACCGCGCGTATGTGCGATGGTGAGGGCCATTTCATTTCCCATGAAGAGGAAGACCGGCGGCGGATCGGCCGGGAGCGAAAAGCGCTGATGGTGGAACGTGTCGGTCACGTAATCGGATAAAGGGGCTTCTTTTCTCGCAGGGTATCAGCGATTACGAGCCCCTTCAGAAAGATCGACGCCAGCGCCTCAGGGAACTGCAAACAGGTGACGGTCATATGTTGGCACAACATATGAAAGCCCAGATTGCCCGTGAGCTGGACCGGCTGGAACTGGTTATGGAGCAAATCAAGGTGGTCGAGGACGAGCGTGACGCACTTCTCGCGGACCAAAGCGTAGACAAGACCAAACCATCGCCGGTCACGATGTTACTTGGGATCAAAGGCGTCGGTGCGGAGTTTGCGAACATCCTATGGTCGGAAGGTCTGTTCCGGCCCTTCGACAACCGCCGCCAGGTCGCGGCCTATGCAGGATTGGCACCGACGCCTTGGCAAAGCGGCTCGATTAACCGCGAACAGGGCGTGTCGAAAGCAGGCAATCCGAGACTGCGCACGACTTTGATCCAGCTAGCCTGGCTGTGGTTGCGGCATCAGCCGGATTCGGCATTGGCGCAATGGTTCAGGGGGCGTGTTGAACATAATGGTGGTCGCATGAAGAAGACGACCATCGTCGCGCTGGCGCGCAAGCTGTTGGTCGCGCTTTGGAAGTATGTCACCTCTGGGGTCTCATCGACGGCGCCATCATAAAGGCCCCATAACGCTTTCACTCTCCCCCTTAAGATACCACCAAGGTCTCATGAGCCCTGGTGGTTCCAGGCCGACGACCGAGAGAATCTTTGGCGAGATGCCGTCTCATAGAATGGCTTTGTCGACCTAAGCCCTGCCCGCCGGAAGCGGGATGTTGGTGCAGCCGAAATAAACGGCGACCGTATGTGAGGTGGATGAGGCTCGGCAAAACGAGCCGTGTCACACAGTCGGGCTTGGAACCTGTGTCAAGCGAATCGAGGAATTGACCCCCTCGCCGAATTGAGGAACTGACCCCTTCATTGGTTTGCGGTTTCGTTGGGTTCGCGCGCCGCTCCGGCCTTCTGCA
>NZ_JAMYKZ010000058.1:0-3191 GCF_040317735.1 Mesorhizobium sp. M1399 | reverse complement strand
TGTCTAGCCGTCGGGACAAGGCGTAGCCGACGACCTTGCGGCTGCAAGCATCAAGAATGACGGCCAGATAGCAGAAGCCGGTAGCAATTCGGATGTATGTGAAATCGGCAACCCAGACCATGTCGGGGCGATCCGGGATCACATTACGATAGAGGTTCGGATAGATCGGGGAATCGTGACTGCTGTCGGTCGTGCGCACATAGCGCCTCCGCGGCTTGATTCCCAAGCCTGCCGCTCTCATCACACGGGCTACGCGCTTATGGTTGACCAGATGCCCGCGGCGGCAGAGCTCGTGGGTTACCCGTCGATAGCCTAGCAGGGCGATTCGTTCTGGATGTCCTCGATGAGGGTGACGAGTTCCGCGTCCGAGAGGTTGGTCATTTTGGTCGGTGGCGCGATAGTAGTGACCCAGGAGGTAATCTTCAGTGCCGAAAACCGGCCGGTCTTTGATTGGAATGGTGGCCGGCTTCACGTCGGAATCCGCACCCATCGAGCGTATCAGTTTTTCAGGTCCTCATGGTCCAGCCCGCGGGGTTCACTCCAAACCTGCACCACTTTCATGACGCCAAACGACGTTGTCGACATCGCTCCGCCCATACAGTGCGTCATAAAGGAGACCAAGGTAGCTTCCGCTAGGCACGCAAAACACGGAATCTATCTTATGTGCAATAGAAGTATCGACGATACGCTCGCCAACAGTCAAACAGTTGCCATGTGCAAAACTCCATTAATCGGTCGCAGTTTGACTTCTTCCGTCAATTATCCGCTTCCATCCGCTAGACGCGGGCAGGCTATCCAAAGGGACTGCAAGTCGAATGCATCAAAATTCCACACACTGTGTGCTTGCGTAGCCAACCTTCTGTCGCGGCCGCCCGCCGCGAGGCAAAGTGCCGGACTCATCCGGATCAGACGCTATAGCATTTAGTTACATATGGTGAACTCATAAGGCGCGTAAAACTGCGGTAATACATTGTAAACTCAACTGCATCACCGACTTTAAGTAAAGTCGCGTCCGGCGTTTGCTCAACAAGGGTGTGATCGCTACTGCAATCTATCACACATAGGTCGTTTTGAATCGGGCGCAGTAGGCGAATATCCGTATCAAGATTCCCTATTTCAAGCAGAGCGACGCGTCGATCACTTAGAATCTTGGTTTGGATCACCTTGACCTCAAGCACGGCGGTATCCGTCGCGAGTCCGGGCAGAGTCGGCATGTCGTCGACGCTGGTTAGACGTCCGATGATTGGCATTGTTCCCAATCGAAGATGATTGAGACCTGACGGAACAAATCCGGACTTAAGAATGTGATCGTACACAAGCGACGTGGCGAACGACTTAGCCTTCAAAACACGTCCAAGCGCACTTTCTACCTCATTGCATATCTCTCCAAAGCGCCTCAGGGTGGTCTCCACGAAGGCCGGGTCGCTTGCATGCATAAAATAAATACCCAGTCCGTAAAGCTCAACATGCGCCATCCTCTCGACTTCATCGCAGGCGCGCAGAAGCTCATTGGGCTGAAAGCCTTCGCGCCCGGTACCGAGGTCAAGCATGAGGATTACACGATGCGGAGCAGGTGGCCGTAATTGTTCGACCTGGCGGATCGTATCCAGATCGGATTGCAAACTGCCATTGCACAATTCCACCATTCGCTCGCGCTGGTCCGGCGCTGGCGACCGAAGAAGCCAGAATACCCCTTCTATGTTTGCCTCTCTCAGACGCTCGAGGTTGCTCATCCGGGAATCCCCAAACTGCGAGATGCCGGCGGCGGCAATCGCCCGAACTATGTTGGGGTCACCGCAGCAGCTTTTGACTACGACCATCATGGAATGATCGTTATGTCGCAAAGCTTCCCGAACAATTGTTGCATTGTGGGTGATTTTCCGAAGGTCGATTTTCAGAAGAGGGCCGAAGCTCATTACGTAATTCCGATCCTTCTCCTGAATTTGCGCGGTAACCAGATTGCTCATTGTTTCTCTCCTTTCGATGCCCCGTGACCGGACAAGCGTCGGTCATCTGTCCAAAATTATCAGCAAATAGGCACCGGCCTCGCCAATTCGGCCTTTAGCGTTGAATTTCGCGCGAAATCAGCAAATGGGTCGATTTTCAGTCGCCGGCCGATCCCGTTGACAAAGGGTTATGTTCTCGAGGTGACAAGAAGCCCAGACATGCTCAAACACTTTGAGCGCGTTCTTGCATGAGTTGCTGCGGGGCAAATTCCAATGATCAGATCTCCCACTACGTCGGCCCAATAAACGGGGCCTTGTGCGAATTCTTCGACCAGTATCCTCGGCGGGGACTGCCATATGCTCTGCCCGCCAGCAGATAGGTCGTGTGTTCGGGTATTTCATCGCCATTGCCGTACAATCGGACACCGCTGCTGCCGCTGCCTACGGCCGGCTGACAAATCACTGGGAGGTCGATCTCCGCCGCAAAGCTTCTACTTCCGTCGCATTCGCTGCAAATCTTTAAGCCAGTATTGGAATGCCGGCCCTTGCGAGAAGCTGACGTTGGGTGAATTTGTCGCAACGTTGTTCGATGGCTTCGTAGCGCGGTCCCGGTAGATCCAAATGTCGGCAGAGCTTGCCAGCTGTCGCAAAAAGACTCCTTGCCGCTCGTGATGCCAGTGATGTTATACGTCGAACGAAGCCGAGAAAATTCGTAGATTCAGCGCGTCGAGGTTGTTTGTATCGACGCGGATAGCCTCAAGCTTTTCCGTTGCAAATAGTCGTAACGGGCCGAATCAGCCGATAGGAAAATTGAATGGAGGCGGAGGCCTCTTTTATGTATGGCAGACCATTACCTCTTGTGCCGTCAACCGGGATCAATGCTCTTCTTGCCATGGGTTGTTAGTTCCGTTCTTGCATGCTGGGGCTGCGGGTCCGAGCGTAATCGGCATCAGTTCTTTATCCGTACCTGACCTCTATATTATACCGCTGTCAGGAGCTCCTCGGTGTAAAGATACTGCAAACTTATTTGAAGAAAATGTTGAGTAGCTTGCGTTGAACTACCATGCAACCGAGCGGTCTGGTGTGATTGTAGACGTTATGACCGTGGTCTGAGCAGCGGCCCGTCATCTTTGCAGCTGTAAGCAAACGGGGATTGCTCGGAAATGACGAGCCGAGCCCAAGCAAAGGAGGGACGGGGCAATGGCAGGAGATAAGTATTTTTACGTGGTCTCGCCGGTTCGAAGG
>NZ_JAMYKZ010000057.1:0-3204 GCF_040317735.1 Mesorhizobium sp. M1399 | reverse complement strand
AACTGCGCATATCGTTCGAACGACGGCCTCATTTCGGGGCACGGGATGACAAAGCGGCGCCAATGGCGTGAACAGTTCGGCGTTCAAGACATGGCAAGACGAAGATTGACAGCACGTTGCGGTTGAGGAGCTGGCAAAACCCAGGCTGTGTGCAAGCGAATGGGTTGGCCCCGCTTTTCATTTTCCGCGTAGCCTGTGCCTGTGGCTGCCCGCGCCACAAGGCGTTGGTGCACAAATGTGGCATTAGGCACAATCAGCTCTTTGATGCCGCCTGCTATGTCGGCCTTGCCGGGCAGCGACCGGACTCCGGGCGTGCGCACGCCGTCATGCGGTTGAGAACGGCGCAGCCGATGGCGACCTCGGTCTGCTGAGCCGAAAAGGAGCGGGCTCGCAGGCGACGTCCGATCAGCCCCTTGTGGCGCCCGACGGCGGTCTCGATCAGGGCGCGCTTGCCATAGCCGGTGGACGCCTGCCAATTCAGCCTTCCATCATTGGCGATCGCCGTGATGTGACCGTCCCTTTGACCGGGTGGTCCGGTGTCATCACTCTCCACGGCCGTTGAACGTGGCGGGATGACTATCCTTGCGGTGACGCTGTGTTGCAGCACCGCGCAGTAGGTGGGACCGCCATCATATGCTCCGTCGGCCGTGAATTGGTCGATCTCTGTGTCGATGCGGTCGAGCAGCGGCTTCACCTGCGAGGGATCGTCGCCGTCCTGGTCGGTCAGACAATGGGCGATGATCTCGCCGCTTTCGGCATTGAGAACCAAATGCAGCTTGCGCCAGGTCCGGCGTGATCTGGCACCGTGCTTGTCTTCCAGCCATTGGCCGGCGCCGTAGACTTTCAAATCCGGTGCTATCGATCAGCACATGCAGCGGAGCGTCCTCGGGAGCCGCTGCCGCTTGGCCGATGGTTCCCATATCTGCGCCCGGCGGCTTAGCGTCGTGTGATCGGGAACCGGTAGATCAAGCCCCATCAGATCGAGCAGCGAGGTCGCCAATCCCTCGCTCTGGCGCAGACGAAGCCCGAAGACGCATCCCAGTGTCAAGACCGCCTCGATGGCGAGATCGGAATAGCGGGGCTGGCCGCCGCGGGTCGTTCTTCGCGGCGCATGCCACCTGGCCAAGGCTTCTTCTGTCAACCACAGCGTCAGACTGCCGCGCCGCCGAAGGCCCGCCTCGTATTCCGGCCAGTTTGTCACCTTGAATTTCATCTTCGCGACTCGGTGACGGCGGCTGGCATTGTGTTTGTAGGGCATCGGGCGGAGATCATGTCGTTGGCGATCTCGCCTGCCTATCGGCAAACCCTTGAAAAATGTTCCACGCACCAACGCCTCGACAAGCACCTTTCTTCATACATTTCCCGAACGACCCGCAGCGCAAAGCCCCCCCATGAGAAAAGAGCATCCCATGTCTTTCACGCCATTGATTGCCCCCGAGATCAAGGCCCGCTACCCGGATTTTCATCTGATCAGCATTGTGGTGCGGAACGCTGAAATCGACGTGCCGGATGCACAGGCGTTGAACGACACGATTGCGGCGGCGGAACAGGCGGCGCTTCGCGATGACGCCCAAAGGGACGCGCATCTTGCGGCGTGGGCCGTTGCCTACGAGGCTTTCGGCACAAAAGCCAATCGAACGCCGTGCTCGGCCGCCGCGCTTCTCAAGCGGGTGCGGAAAGATGGCTCTCTCCCGCGGATTTCCCCACTGGTTGATGCCTACAATGCCGTCAGCGTGTTGTATGGCGTTCCGATTGGCGGGGAGGATCTCGATCTTTACCAGGGGTCCCGAGACTTTTAATTGCGAAGGGAGCGGAGCCATTCGGCACGATCGAGCAAGGTGAAATGGTAACCGAGCATCCCGAACCGGGCGAAGTCATCTGGTGCGATGATGCCGGTGTCACGTGCCGCCGCTGGAACTGGCGGCAGGGGCGGCGCACCATGGGTCACGGTCGATACCCGCGCCATGTGGCTCGTGCTGGAAGCCCTCGGCCCAATGTCAGCTATACAGATGACGGGCACCGGAGAGCATTTGATGGGACTTATCCAAGCGTTGTGCCCGGGTGCGCGAATCGAAACCGCGCGGATCGACGAATCCACTACATTTCGTGTCCTTAGGGCATGGCCCCACCTTCCGGAAAAACACCCCCACTCAGCCCTGTCCGGATCTGGCGCTCCTTGCTCGCTCCGCTGGCCTACACAGTTGATTGCAAACGACCCAGAACGGCTCTCGAAAACGAGCGTCGAACGAAATCAGATCACCGTTTGTTCTCCCTTAGCGTTGTTTGGCGTACTTTTATCGCGATGCCCTCTTGTGGGCCGTGCCATAACGCAGTTGATGATCATGCCTGACTACGAAGCGTCGGCCGCCGATAGTCTGGATACAGCGCTCGCTGTGCTCGATGAGGTATTGTTATCGCCTGAGATCTGACCGCCTCATCCCAGCGGACAAAACGGGGCAGGGAGGGGGGCTTTTCAGAGCCCGGACGCCTTGGTGAGATTGACGCGGAAACGATCGCGCCGGCGCTGATACTTTCGCGTCATCTCGGCCGAGGCGTGACCGAGCTGCTTTTGCACATAGCGCTCGTCGACCTCGGCCGAGGACGCGAGGCCGGCGCGCAGCGAATGGCCAGCAAACTTTTGACCGCGTTCGCCCTCCGACAGATCGCCACGCACGCCGGCTGCGAGCGCCGTGCGCTTGACCAGGCGTGCGACCTCCTGGTCGTTAAGCCGATCGGCGCCGACTCTTTTGTCTTGCCCTATTACCCTTCGGAACAAAGGGCCATGGCCGATCCGCGCCAGCTTCAGCCAGGTTTGCAGCGCGACCACCGGGCAGGTGGCGTCGGAGGAGCCGCGGCCGACCTCGACCTCGCGCCAACCGGTTTTGCCGCGCAGGGTCACCAGCACGCCCTTGTCAGGAAAAAACTCAATCCAGCCAGAAGAATCCTCGGTCTGGTCGCGACCAACGTCGAGCCCGACGATTTCCGAGCGCCGCAGCCCACCGGCAAAACCCAGAAGCAGCATGGCGCGGTCGCGCAGCCCGCGCAGCGTGCCGCGGTCGAGGGTTTCCAGCATGGCGATCAGATCCTCGGGCAGGATCGCGTCCTTCTGCCGGGGAGGGGAGGCGTGGGTGTTGCGAACGCCAGCCATCACCGTGGCGATATGCCGGTCCTTGCGGTCCAGCGGCTGGCCGCGCTGGGCAAAAT
>NZ_JAMYKZ010000056.1:0-3247 GCF_040317735.1 Mesorhizobium sp. M1399 | reverse complement strand
CTTTCCGCAGGCCCCTGCCGTTCGCGGTCGGGCAGCTCATCCCACAACTGATCCTGATCGTAACCTTCCACTGGAGACTGGCCAGATTGCTGCGGTGGCTGCATTCCCCACGCAGCGTTCGCCTCAACGACTTGCTGGTACTTCCGAAGGTCGTTTAAACGGAGGTTCGACCTATATCCACAGACTACCGTAAATGCCCGAATATCATCCTTCAACCCTTGTGTCTGCTCCTGATTGCCGTTGACTCGGCTCGCTATGCTCGCCTTTCCCTGCCTTCTGAGCCAATCACTGAACCTGCGTCGACGGCTAGTGATCACCTGGATCCTCTCTTTCGACGTCGACTCAGGCCCAAGGCTGGCCAACTCCTGGTTGAGCAGGCCCTCGATGAGGCGAGCGTCGTCGGCATAAGGAATCGGGCGCGGCGTGCGACGACTTGGGTCGATTCCGGCGCGCCAATCCAGCAGGACCTCCACAGCGCTCTTCAAGGAGCTGTTGACACGTCGGTCGCCACGCTCGTTCACAAACTGCTCCGCACGGGCATTCAACGCACCAGGGTCATCAACGAGGCTGGCCACCGTCAGGTTCCTGGGCTGTTCCTGAAGCCAGACGCTGAACTTTCGCAGGGCGGATACCCAGTTCACGACGGTATTGGATTGAGCGACGTCAGGATTCCTTTCCCTGGCGTCGTGCATCACCTTCGTGACCTGGGAGATGAGGTGCTCGTCACCAGTGCTGCGGCGTCGGGGATGCGGAAGGTTCCCGGTGCGGACCTGCTGGACCGCCACCAATGCAGCGCTGACCAGGACGCCAGCCTCATGCGCAAAGGCGTTCGCGCGACCAGTCAACCCATTGGGGTCGTCAGGGTTGCCAGGAGCGTCAAGCAGGCCGGCCAGTGTCCGGCCCTCGGGCTGCGTCTGAAGCCATGCGCTGAATTTGCGCAGACTCGTTGCGTGTGGCCGGACAGTCTTAACGCCAAGGCCGGGGGCCCTGGCGATGAAATCAGTAATGATCGTCTCGTCCTCGTCGGGGATGATCGTCTGGTCCTCTGCGGCCGGGCGGCCGCGCTTGGCATAATCGGCGCGATACGTCGTCTTGACAACCTCCGGCTGGTGCATCCCGTCCTTCGACGACTGCTTGCCGCTGCTTGGAACGAAGGCCTTCTTCACTGCCTTCAGCAACGATCTCAATCCCCCGCTTTTTTTCGGCGGCGGGGTGATTGCCGGCTCCTCCGAGAAAGAGGAATAAGCCTCCGACGAGGCGGTCGAATGCCTGGACCGCGAGTGGCTCGAGGCTGCGTAAGAGGCGTCTATGCTGTGGCGCGCGCTGCTGATCTGGTTGTCCCGCAGGGAAGGCTGCCGCGGCATCCGCATCGAGCCACCCATGGACGTGCGCCGAATCGCACCACTGTCTGGATCAGCAGCGGAGCCGCCTAGGTTCAACTCGCTCAGCTGCCGCTCCAGGCCCTGTTGCTGCGCACGGTACTGCCGCATGTAATCGTCCGTTGTCCCCCCTATCCCTGTCAAACTCGCGACCCAAGGGTATACGTCGGCGTTGGGATCACTTTGTTCGGGAGCATCGTAGGGCCATGCCCGGCCAGTATCGTCCATAGCGGTCTCTCCGGTCGCGGATCAAGGAAGTGCTCTAGCGCCTATCGGTCGCGCCGCCGTCATGCGCAATTCATATTCAATCATTCGATCCGGACATGGTGATGCTTCCCAAAGGACTGGCGATGCCACGTTGACTGCCGGTCAGCTTTTGGATCATGGAACGACGGTATGATCGCTTCGCCCGTTAGCGCCAATCGCCACCGCTTCCCGCCGATGATCATTGCTCACGCGGTCTGGCTCTATTTCCGATTTCCAGACCAACCAGGGGTGCCGTAGGGCGTTGGTGCATGGGTCCGGACTTGAGGGGATGTCGATCTTTGAAGCGGCAGACTATGCCGTGGCCGCCTTGCGGCGGGCGATTTCGGGCGTGCGCAGGCAAGCATGCGGTTGAGGACGGCGCAGCCGATGGCGACTTCGGTCTGCTGAACTGGAAGCGACCGTGCCCGCAAACGCCGCCCGATGGTGGACTTGTATCGCCCTATGGCGGTCTCGACCAGCGAGCGTTTGTCCATAACCGTTGGAGACCTGCCATTTCATCCGGCCGTCTCTGCCGATTGCGGCGATATGCTGGTCCCTTTGGCCGGCAGGTCTATCGTCGAATGGTTCGACCGCGTTGACACGAGGCGGAATGACGATTGCGGCGGCAGCGCTGTGATCGATGACTGCGTCGTAAGTCGGTTTTCCGTCATAGGCGCCGTCAGCAGTAAACTGTCCGATCGGACCGCCAATCTGGTCGAGTAGTGGCCTGCTGGATTCGCTCAAGAAGGCTCTGACCGAGCGGGCGGGACTGTCAGGAATTCCGTGTGCGGGCGTCCCGCAGAGGCGGAGGATCGTGCCATCCAGGCCATTGGGAGGGTGATCTGCTCACCGGAGCGAACGACACAAACATCGTCACCCTCGTCGAGCGACACAGCCGGTTCACGATGCTTGTGAAGTTGGCGAGAAGGGACTCGGCGACCGTCGTGGCGGCCCTCGCCGAGAAGATCGGCACTTTGCCCCAAGAGCTGCGGCGCTCGTTGACATGGGACCAGGCCAAAGAGATGGCTCGTCATAAGAGCTTCACCGTCGCAACCGATCTACAGGTCTACTTCTGCGACCCGCGCAGTCCCTGGCAACGCGGCAGCAACGAAAATACCAACGGTCTGCTCAGGCAGTACTTCCCGAGAACAACCAACTTCTCGCAGGTCTCGCAGGCCCAACTCGACGGCGTCGCCCTGCGGCTCAATCAGCGCCCCCGAAAAATCCTGGACTTCGAAACGCCGGCCGATAGGCTACAGAAGGTGTTGCAGTGACCGGTTGAACCCACCGCGCGATTTCGGACATATTCTGCTCAATTTCGTCTGCACCTCGGCAAGGCCGGCTAGCTGGCGATGGGCGGCCAGATCGTCGACGCAACGATCGTGGCGGCGCCGAAGCAGCGTAACACCGACGCCGAGAAGCCGACATCAAGGCGGGCAAGGAGTTCGCGGAGCGGGTCCAATTCAAAGAACCAGCTCGATGCCGGCGAGGATGATCCTTGTCGCTTGGTCCGGCAACGGTAAGCGCGAATTTCCCCGCACCTTTTGCTGTTGAGTGCTCTGATGCATGAGAAGCTATGCGGGGGAGCGGCGAGGTGGCACCATCGTCGTACGATCAACCCG
>NZ_JAMYKZ010000055.1:0-3451 GCF_040317735.1 Mesorhizobium sp. M1399 | reverse complement strand
TTATTCAGCTCGGTCGAAAGGGCGCTTTTCGACCGGGGCGGTCCAGTGAGGTTGGAAATCCACAAGCTGCCAAGGAATTGACGCTCGGGTGTCCTAACGGCATCCCCTCATGTCAAAACGATGTTTCCGACATCATCGATTTGCACTCCCGCTAGGAATAGCCTCGCGCGGGCGGCGGCAAGCGCCGGTTGGCTAAAATGGTCCCTGTGCCTCAGGACGATGGCCTCGGCCGTGAGTTCCGGTGTCCCGTAGCCCATCACCTCCGCGAAGCACGTGGGAAAATTCATCATTGTAGAGTTCATCCGTGTTCTTGATGTCGGCACGGCTGAATGCCACGATGCTATTAATAGCCGCTACCCCAAACTGATGCTGGAATGTGGTGGGATAGGTCTCCCCCTCGCCTGTGATCCCGACACCGTAAGCAGTATCGGCTCTTCCATCACCTATTTTTCGTGCACGGAGTCATGACAAGATGACGGCAATTAAGTTGACTGGCCGCGTCGTCGATTGGGACCACGAGGAGTATGACGAAGTCGCGATCAAGCCCGAGGAAGCGGGGGATTTCGAGGCTAACGGCTATTTCGTCGTGACCGTCGGGAACAGCATTCTTGCAATCCGAGCGGCGAAGCCGAATGACGGTGATATCAAGATCCAGCCGAAATCCGACATGCACGGACGCTTCGCCTCGGCCGGAGGCCACACGAATTATGGCTTTAGCGGCTATTTCAAAGGATTTGTCTATCTCGCGGGGAAGAGGAAGGCGCTAGTCGACTGGTGGACCCTGTTCCCGGCAAGGAACACCACTACGCAGCGCAGCAGGATAGGGGGAAAGCGGAAGCTGCCATTCGCGAGATCATAGAGACGCGGGCAGGGAACGAAGTCGCTAAGGTGAAGGGCGGCTACGCGTTTGATGCCGAGCAGGGTGATGGTCAAGCATCTGGCTAATGGAGGACAGGAAATCTAGACCAGGGACTGGAATCGTATCAGCCCTCTATCCTAGAGCGATAGGAACAGCGCCTCGTGCCTCAGGGCGGCACACCAATCCGGACGGGGACGAGGGCCTTGGGTGGAGTTGTCCGGCTGACAACGAGCCACTCAGCCTTTCGACCTCAGAGATCGTGCCATCCGGTGTACGGCATATCAACGTAAATGCCTCCGTCGCTAGGACGCGTGAATAACCCATATTGATTCAGCAGTTCTTCTAGTACTGCGATCAAAGGATCATAGATCTCCTGTCCGGTCCATTCTTTCATCTTGAAGAAGGGTATCACCGCTTCCCGGCACTCATCAAGAAGCCAACCGGAGGGCAACTCAGAAAGCTGTTTCAGCCTCATGTCATATTGGGCAGCCAGATCCGGATGTTCATCAGCATACTCGGCGACCCAGTCGGCATGGCCGATCCCATAACCGATAGCCTGAAACAGAAATGTCAGCCTCTCGATCACGATCGGCCAGAAGACATTCATGTCTCCATGAAGTCGATACTGGAGCCGAGCGGTTCGGATTTGATCGTCCACCTCCTTCAACGCATTACCGAGCATGTCGAGGAGTTCGAGGCCGACTTCCGGCGCAACCCATGCGGAACGCCGCTGGGCGGAGTATTCGGATTGGCACGGGTTGACGATTCTCTGAAGTGCGTCGTCGCGACCGTCGCGCGGCTTGGCCTCCTTCCAGCCACCTGGGTAGGTCTTCGTAAACAGCCGAAGATCGTCAACGTGAACAAGTTCGTGAATGAAGGTGTGGAGCGCGCGCTTGTGGTCCTCGTGGCCTTCGTCAACCACCCGGCGGACTAGTGGCATCCAGATCACCACCACGCTCCATATCTCGCCGTTCCGCATGACGTGCATAGCCATTGCGGCACCTTGTCCGTACTCGTTGGATGTTGGATCAGCGGCTGGGCTGCCTTCGCCACGGTCAACGCTCGCCAATGCTTCGTAATAGTCCGTGCCAACCACGATAGACTCGAGACGGCTTTAGGTCGAGATACCTGGAAATGCCCCGAGTCGCTCCCAACAAGCCCGAGGCAAACGCTCTTGCCTCTTCCTCGTTGTCCCTCTCCCAGCCCCGAATATTCACATTGAAGTCAGGGTAAAGGGTTGGCTCAGGAGCGTCGCCGTCCTGCGGCTCTTCAATGCCTTGGTCTGAACTGCTCTCCTCCGTCATTCACCCAAACCGAAAACGATTCTCGTACGAGTATATCCGTTGACGCAGCCTACAGCTAGTTCCCAGTCCCTTTGCTTAGGTAAGAAGCTTCGTGCACTCGTCGATCACATACTCAGGGACGCTTTCAAATTTGTGCGGATTTAACTGCATCACATACTCGTTCTCGATGTGGTAAGATTCGTTAATGAACTTTGTGATGACATCATCGTCATGTTCTCTAACAATGCGGAAAAGCTGAATTTTTTCGTACCCAACATCGGTCGCAAGAAACCTCGCTTTCATCAGTGCGACATCATTAAGTTGTTTAACAAGCTCGTCGTAATCAAAGTCCGAAATAAACACTAGGACACTTTCCTGTGCCTTCCTTTTTTCTTCGACACTCATGTCGCGATTCTCAGTTATGGTTTTCACTGTCGGTATAGGCCTCTTCTTAAAGAGGCTTGCCAATAGATTGTACTCCAGACCCACATCATCCGAAATCTCGTAATGGCGGCGTAAATAGATGGCCTTCACGATCGGATCGGCGAGCTCAGCAATATTCTCCCTGCATATCTTGGTGAAGGTCTGGATGTCCCCCCGTTGAATGGGCACCTCACTCACCTTCCCACCCCTAGCAGTAAGGAATGTTGCCGATGGATTGGATCCCTTAAAGACATCGCTCGTGCTCTTAATGACATCAATGGCAGGCTCGATATCGTGCGTCAGCATGATAGTTGTGCGGCCTCTAAGGCTACCCTTCCCTTGAAACAGCTCGTGAAGTATCGCAAATTTCTTGTTCTTATCAAACGAGGATATCGGGTCGTCCAAAACAACTATATCTGGATTTTCGCTCAGAACTTGATACATGAAGAGAACCAAGGCGAAAGCATTCTTCTCACCATAGCTGAGATGTTTTGCCGCAGATGCAACGTGCTCGTTCAGGTCATTGTGAATGAGTTTCATCTTGTATGAATCGGGCTCCGGGATGATCGCCACCGAGTACTTGTACCCCGCCGATTTCAGAAAGCTATTGATGCTCGCTTGATTCTCCTTGATCGCCTTCTCAATTCGCGCCTTGTGCTTGTTGACGCTGCCCTTCAGCACTCCGACCTTCTCGATAAGCTCCTCGAGTTGGGAGTTGATCGGGTCCGTTACCTTTCGCGTTTCCACCGAATCGAGCTTGTCCATCATCGCAAGGTCGATTTTCAGTTGTTCAATTTTTTCGCCAACTTCGCCAACGTCCCGCAAAGTGAAGAAGGAGATTGTGCGAAGACCTTCTAGTTTTTCGATGAGAGCATCGGTGTCAGTC
>NZ_JAMYKZ010000054.1:0-3694 GCF_040317735.1 Mesorhizobium sp. M1399 | reverse complement strand
TGGCGATCGCCGAGGAGAAACTCAATGTGAAGATCGTCTGCGCCTTACCGGGGCTGACGACCGGCTACGGCCCCAGCCACCAGGCGACGGAGGACATCGCGATTTTCCGCGGGATGCCGAACCTGACGATCATCGACCCTTGCGACGCGCTCGACATCGAACAGGCCACGGAGGCGATCGCGGACTACAACGGGCCGGTCTACATGCGGCTTTCGCGCGGTAAGGTTCCTGTCGTGCTCGACGAAGACGACTATACATTTGAAATCGGCAAGGCGCGAATGCTGCGCGAGGGCGCGGACGTATTGTTCATTTCCAGCGGCCTGATGACCATGCGCGCGCTGGAGGCCGCGAAGGCGCTTGAAGCCGACAGGATCGGCTGCGCCGTTCTGCACGTTCCGACGATCAAACCTCTGGATACGGAGGCGATACTCGCTGCCGCGCGCCGTTCGGGACGGCTGGTGGTGGCGGCGGAGAACCACACCATCATTGGTGGCCTTGGCGAAGGCGTTGCCGCGCTGCTGATGCGCGAGAGAGTGACCCCAGTCTTTCGCCAGATCGCCCTGCCCGACGAGTTCCTCGACGCTGGCGCGCTGCCGACGCTTCACGATCGCTACGGGATCTCAACTTCCGAGCTCGTGCGCCGCGTCCGCATTTGGAGCGAATGAGAAGTAAGAGCTCTCCCTACACAACAGTTGAGTCATCGACCTTGACCTTGCCCCTCTTATCTAATCCGGTTTGAAGTTCGTTCTGGCCCACCGAGAGGACCAGGACATGAAAGGTAGCCGCTTCTCTGAAGAGCAGATCATCGGAATTTTGAAGGAACACGAGGCCGGGGTATCGGTTGCCGATCTGTGCCGCAAGCACGGGGTCAGCGACGCCTCGATTTACAACTGGAAGGCCCGCTTCGGCGGGATGGATGTCTGCGAGGCTCGGCGACTGAAGGCTCTGGAGGACGAGAACACGCGGCTGAAGCGGCTTCTGGCCGACGACATGCTCGACAATGCCGCGTTGAAGGATCTTGTGGGAAAGAAATGGTGACGCCCGCGGCCAAGCGGAAACCTTTCTAGCGACCAGATCGATCAACTTCAACGCCGACTGCAACGGACCAGGCGATCAAGGAAAGGTGCATCATGAAGCATTCGCGGAGCCGACAATAGCCGACGCCATTCTCGACCGGATCATCCACAACGCCCATCGCATCACCCTCGAAGGCGACAGCATGAGAAAGCAAAAAACACCGCCGCCCTTGACCGGCGCCGAAAACGGCGAAATCAATCGCAAATGACTTCAACCAGGCAACCGAGCGCCGACCCCATCCTGCTGTCCGCGAATTAGTGAAACTGCTGTCCGCGATTTAGCGGAACGACTGTCCCGTTTTTGCGAAATACGCACGTCCGACGCAGCTTGCGTTGACAGAGGCGGTTTACGCGCAGTTGCAATAGCACTTCCGCCGGCCTATTTTTGTGGAGTTCAATTGTGGTTCGGCCAAGGGCGCTTTGGGCGCCGGACCGGCCCCGTGTAAACCTCATTAAAGAGAGACGAACCCTGCCATGGAAGAATTCTTATCGCGCATCGCCACTGGTGCCGGCATCGGCCCGGCTCTCGCAGAGAAGGCCGTTGGGTTAATGCTGGGTTTCCTGCAACGCCACGCGGCCGACGGTCCCGTTGCGCGCATGATCGCGGCCATTCCCGGAGCTTCGGAATTAGTGGCGAAGTATCATGGCAACGACCCAGAGGGCGGAGGCGGCCTCATGGGGCTCGGCCAGCAATTGATGAGTGAGGGTCTCAGCATTCTAAAGATCGCTGCCATCGCCAACGAGACGATCGCCTTCGCCAAGGAACATGCCGGCGACGAACTCGTGGACGAGGTCCTCAATTCCGTTCCTGGCCTTCCCCAGTTCGTCTGATCAGCGGCAGCCGGGGGCGCATGACTTCGAGCGCCCGTGCCGGCCCGTCTGCGCAGGTAGGCATTCTCCGCCGAGCGCTCCGTACCGATCTCGCCAGACCACCAACCGCCGGGCACGCGAAGCGAGCGTTGGAGTACTTCATTCGTCTGTCCCAAAATCGACCGCAGGCGAACCGATGTGTATCACTTCCGGCGGTAAGGGTTTATCGTGAACGCTTTCGATGAAGCCCGCGAGATAAGCAAACGTATTGTATTTCTCAAGAACCAACCGCTTCGCCTCTTGTATTGCGCCGCGACGCTCCTTCCAGAGGTCCGAGTCGATGATTTCTTGAATTTTTTGGATTACGTTCTTGTCCTCTGGGTCAATCAGAACCATTGAGTCGGAAGGGAAGAACCTCGTGATTGCCGGGCTGCCGTAATAGATCGGCATTGTTTCAGCAACGAAGCAGTCCATAAGCTTCTCTGTAAAATAGTAATCAGCACGAGTATTCTCGAAAGCTATACTGTAACGGTACGGTGCGAGTGCGTCCCATTTATCTCCAATCAGCCGAAAACCTCGGCCGAACAGGTCAAAATCGAGCTCCTCTCTCAGCCGTTCCAGAAACGCCAGCCGATATCGATGCCCTTTAAGCAGGGCGATGTTACTGGTAATCCATGAGAGCCGAAGCGGCTTGTCCACGACTTCGCTGACCAGAAGTTGGTCATATGTCTTTGTTACAGACCAAGACCGAGTGATAGGTGGAGACAAAACGAATCGGCGCTCTGCATTCTGCCGAGCAGCCAGCTCTGCGTCAGACGTCAGGACGATGGTATTTTTCCCTTGCCCTTCATGAAATGCGCGATGAGCTTTCGTCGGCGGTTCGCCGATTGCAAAAATTGTCCTGTTTGGACTCGCCTCGATATCAACAGGGAGCCCAAAAATAGAAGCAGAGTTAAAGACAATATGCCAATCGGGCGCGAAGGATGTCCTGCGTACAAAAGCGACATTGTTCCAGATTCCACTGCCCTTTGGAGTGAGATGGTGGATTGCATCATCCAAAACGCCCCAAGAATCCAGACATGTAGCAACAATGGGCGCCGGACGTTCCGTCAACAATTTGGTCGACAAAGCAGTTCCACCCCATTCACTTCCGTTGGACCGGGAGCAACTCGTGCATCGGGCGCAAGACCTCTCTGCGCCTGAAATAGCTCGCGATCCTGATCGGTATCAAACACACGATTCTGTGCGACTTCGCGATTCTGTGCGACTTCGCGCCATTCGACAACTCATCTCTAAGACCGCGGGAATCCCTTCACTCGTGAAGGTACTCAATCGCCATTTCGGATTGCGGTAAGATTGGGCAGCATAAACCTTCCGGGACCCGCTGTCGAGGCAATTGTCGCTTTGCACCTAACCAGGTTCTTCCTCACTTTGTGTGGTGATCAGGCCGGTTGAGTGGCAGCATGCGTGCCCTCTAAAATATGGAAGTTGACTACATTCTTATTATTAATCGGGATATACGACCAGTTTAGAGGCGGCTCGCCTCTCACAGGCGACGTTTGCAGCGGCGACGGCAGATCGAGATATTGGCGGGTTGATGCCGGGGCTTTGTCCGAAATCTGTGGTCCGATTTCGGACGAAGTGACGGTCAAGATGTCCGAAATATGCTACGAATTTCGGACAAGCTTCATACACAAAGCGGCTTTGCCCGACATCATCGATATCGTCATGCAGATGGGCGATGCCGACCTAGCCTCGTCCCCTCCCCTTCCAGCCATTGCCAATCCCAGCCTGCCTGCGCATCTTGA
>NZ_JAMYKZ010000053.1:0-3709 GCF_040317735.1 Mesorhizobium sp. M1399 | reverse complement strand
GTTATTGGCCGCATTGCCCAGGATGGTTTGGGCGAACTCGTTGCCGGTGAGGTTGATGGCTGTGGTACCTGAAGAGTTCGTTGTGCCGAGAAGCTCGATCTCCGACCCCGCCGAAAGAACATGGCTCACCGAGGTGAATACCCTGTCGGTACCGCCCCCCACCGCCTCGAACACCCGGTCTGCGGCATTGTCGACGTGGTAAGTGTCGTTGCCGCCATAGCCGACCATCTTGTCGGCGCCGCCGAGGCCGTTTATTACATTGGCGCCGGCATTGCCCTGAATGGTCTGGGCGAACTCGTTGCCTGTAAGATTGATGGCCGTCGTGCCGGACGGATTGCTGGTGGCGAGAAGCTCGATTTCCGACCCGGCCGAAAGCACGTGACTTACGGAGGCGAGCGCTTTGTCGGTGCCGCCGCTTACCGCCTCGATTTCCTTATCGCGGATATCATCGACATAATAGGTGTCATTGCCGCCGTAGCCGATCATCGTGTGGCCGCCGGCCCCGTGAAACACATCGTCGCCGCTGGTGCCATACAAGGTGTCGCTTGTGTCGACGGGAGGCGGAGTGGTCCCAGTCGTTGCGAGATTGTGCTGCCGGAAAACGGCCTGCAGTTCCGAAGAGCTCTCCAACGCTGTGTCGCCTCGCTGCGAACCCCAGGCGTATGCGTAGTCGAAGGCGGGTGACGGAACCAGCTTGGCCCAGTGCTCCATCATGATTTCCATCTGGGCGGCGGTGGGCACCACATATTTGCCCCCCATGTCGGTGTTATACTCGCCACCTCCAAACGCCTGGTAGCCCGGAACGATCTGGCTCGTCGGGATGCCCGATGCCTGAGCGGCGGCGACGAATTTATCGATCATGTTGTAGTCGACTGGGCCATCCGTGCGGACGGGATAGACATCTATGCCGTAGTAATCGATACCCGTATTGGCGGGATTGTACGTGCCCCTAAAATCCGGATTCGCCGACGTCCCCAAGCTCATCATTGTGATGTAGGTCTTGGCGCCTGGAAAATGTTCATGGATCCAGTCGGATTCTGCCTTCAGATTCGCGGCAGAGGCGTAGGTACCCCATTGGCCGGTGGGATCCGGCTCGTCAACCAGGAAGAACCCAAATACGTTCGGATTGCCGAGGAAAGGAGTAACCTTGTCGATAAAGGATTGGGTTACGCCGTTGGCCTCGTCGAGGTAGACCAAGCCTTTCATGCCCTCTGGCAGCTCGTTGACCTGGTCAACATATTGCACGCTGGCCAGATTGAATCCGGCTTTTGCAATGTCCGTGCCGGATCCACCCGACGTGTAATGGAGAGTCGCCATCCATAATCCCTCATTTTGATTCGATAGCGCCCCGCGGATGTCTGCCTACTAGAAGGTGTATATTAGCGCCAAATCACATACCTGCACGCCCTGATAGAATGGTTGATCAGCGACAGGAGTGTCATATGAAACGAAAAATATACCTCGGGTAGCCGGTGCTTGAGTATAATAGCCCAATCCACAGTGAAAGAACTCGAAGTGATTGTCAGGTATGGAAGTGAATTTTTTCGAGTATTTGTTGGGGTTGTTTGGTAAAATAACCGAAAATAAATATTGATATGATTGGACAAATTATATATAGAAATATCTGAAATGATATCTTACATGAAAATACAAATTATCATGCATTCTAATTATACTTCAAAATAGTGGTCAAGAAAATATATATTTCCAAATACCGCTCTATACGGAAATGTAATTCCATACTATGGCCACACAGATCGATTTTTTCTACAATATGCACTTACCTGCCGGTCAATCGAGTTGACGTTAAGTTAAGATACTGGCCGAATGATACACTCTATCGACGGCAAAATTTGTTGTGGACAGACAGCGGGCAGATGTTCGCTCGCCACCGAAATCATCTGCAACTGAGACTGCCGACACGAGAGATGGTTCGCTCCGATTTGAGGAGCATGGAATGAGCATGCATTCTCGAACTGTTCCGGCCAACTACGTCGGCCTTCAGAGAGCGCTCTTGCAATCCGGTTACTGCATGCTCGGTTTGTGAGCTATTCAGTCTGCCGGGAGCGAAATGAGGTGCGATTTCACTCACATCGATGACGTTGCGGAGGCGGAAGTTGCTCCGCCGGTGTAAGAGCATATGCCGGACGGGGTGGTATAGTTGTTAGGCTGGCTGTCGAGCAAGCAAATTAGCGCAGCTGAGGATTGCCAGACCGCACACAATTCCGATGCAGTCGGCCGCCAAATCAAACACATCAAGATCCCGTCCTATCACGCTGGTACCTTGAAGAAATTCTATAGTGGCACCAACCAAAGCGAGGAAGACTATCAAAGTTGCTTTGCGTTCGGGCCAACTAAGGCCCCCAACGAACATCAGTACAGCAAAAGCGATGCCGTGATTTATCTTGTCATAGTGGAAGCCTATATCCAGTCCGATTTCCTTAAGACGGGGAACAGGCAGAAGCGCCAGTACAAGAACGGCAAGAAGCGTGGTGAAAAAGGCCATTCTTTCGGTGACCGAGTGCAATCTCATTGTTCCAACAATTGTCTTTGCAAGCTGAAGGTGGGGCAGGCGCACATCAGACATGATGTCTGGTAAATGCTACCTTATCCTTACAATCGCACCCCACGCGCCGAAAATCAACTGAACGTGCTGCCAGCAGCGACAAAGGCCCTCCTCTTCCTCTTCCCTTCCTGCGCTTTTTCACGTTGCCTATGGGCATTACCAACCGCACGGCTCGCAACGAAATCACGCTTATTTAGGGGCAGGCGACTCGGAGTTGCAAATCCGTCGAGGGCACAAGCGATCTAAAAAAGAGTTGTCAAAAACTTAAAACACCGCGTCTCACCAAACTGTAGGCCCCAAACCGCAGCGGCCAATTTCGATGTAAGCTACGTCACCGGAACGGACCCATTGCCGATGGCTGGGGCGCCAGGATTCGAACCTGGGAATGTCGGTACCAAAAACCGATGCCTTACCACTTGGCGACGCCCCAAACAGCCAAGACTTGCCGGCTGCGCGCGGCCTTATAGGACGAGCCGAGAGAAAGCTCAACGGCGAAGACAGGCATTGTCGTAAGCAGATGAGTTGTGACGTACGATCATCTGGGGACGGAAGCTGGCGAAGAGGGCAGCGTGGCTACAGGACCGCAGGACAGAAATTCTGGCGGTATTGAACTGCTGGAATGGTGGAATTGTCGATTGCTGGAGGCCAGCGAGTGCTTGGGAGGTATACTAGGCTCGCACGAGGAAAGGGTGCGGGCGGCCGTATCTACCGGCGGCTCGGCAAGGCACCGTCGCAAGGCGCGCCGGGCGAGGCGGCCGACGAGATGTAGTTCTTTAACCAGGCACGACAGGTTCGCTGAATGTGAAGCACTTCCATGAGAACTGGTTCATGACGACAGTTTCGCATGGGACGAGACAAGACGAAGGCTCAGCTTCACGCGGGAGTGGATCGGGCGAGGCGGCTGGGCGGAGACGACCAAGACGGCCGGGCGAGGTGTGCTGCTGCATCGGGACGGCAGCCGCCGATGAGCTGCTGGCGGTCAGTGGCCGCTCGAATTGATGACGAGGAGTGCACGTTGGCGGCGTTTCACGGAACTGTCAGGAATTCTGTGCGCGAGGCCGGTTTCGTCATTGGCTGACGAACCTTTCGCCGAAGACGACGGCGAACTGGGTCTTGGCCTCGAACCATTCGCGCGGCGGTCGT
>NZ_JAMYKZ010000052.1:0-3772 GCF_040317735.1 Mesorhizobium sp. M1399 | reverse complement strand
CCTTCATGCCGTTCCTTGGGCTGGGGCTTTCGGACCGGGTTCCCGATGCGCGCACCATCTGGCTGTTTCGGGAAAGGCTGACGAGGACCGGAGCGATCAAAGCCTTGTTTGAACGTTTCGATGCGATGCTGCGCGAGGCCGGCTACATTGCCATGTCGGGCCAGATCGTCGATTCGAGCCTTATCGCCGCGCCGTTGCCCGTTGCCTCATCGAGAATGTTACCCGCTTGCCCGGCATGATGGATCCGGAGCGGCATACGGCGCTAGGCTGCTTGGCCCGCCGATGAGCTTCTGCATGGCTTGTTGTCGCCACGCCCTTTCCCGCTTTTGCAACATGTAAAGCTGTCGCAAGCTGTATCGTCCCGGGTAACGGGCCTGGAACTCGACGAGCAGTTCGAGTGCGGTCTGATCCGGGCGTTTCTCGAGGCACTGTGCCATCTCCGCCCAATCGTCCTTGAAGATATCAGGACGTCGGCCGCGTGGTTTGTCGCGGAGCAGACGATACGTTTTAGGCCCGATGACAACGCCGCGCGCGCCAGCCGCCAGTCTACGGTGACGAATGGCGCATCCGCGCTGAAGTTATTGGAACAGGGCAGGCGCAGCCCGATGCGAATTACGCGAGGATCGTCAGCAAGATCGGCAAGGCTCCCCGGTATCTGGACATCGACGACGAGTGAGGTCGTACCGTGCCGCATCGAAGGGGTGGGTAATTACCGAACAGACGCATATCCTATTCACATTCAACAAAATCTCTTCGCACGGTTTATATATATGAATACATTACTTATAATATTTTTTCAGATATGTCACATAGATTAGTGTAATCCTGTCGATAGTTCGCGCTCAGGAGAATTCTATGCCATCTGATTTAGGCAAGATCTGCGAGTTCGATGCGGGATTTGTCCGGAAGGTGTTCGGACACGCTCGTTCGCCGCCGTTAGTGGAACAGTGCTGCTGTATTGGGAGGCGGTCCGCAAACTCAATCATTCACCCTCTCATCCCTGAGGTCCGGCAGGGAACAGTTTCTGTCGCTCGGATCGCTGGCAAATAATCACCACGGAGAACTACAATGTTTCCCAACAGTTTGGATTCGGACTTCGTCCAATTGCAAAAGATCAACCCGGTAGCCTTCAAGGCGATCGAGCCCCGAATAGCTAGAGAGTCATCCGCCTGCCTTACAAATCTGGCCAATCTCTCCCGCAATGAGTTCACCTCGGAAGGGCGTGGGTCGGATTACCTCGATAGCATCCAACTGTCGCTGCTGGCACGATCGGAGGGTGTGATGGATCTTCTGGGCAAGATGCACCCCAATGGTTGCGACGGACTTTGTTCATCAATGATCATCTGCGATCTTCTCGCCGGTGACGGATACGTGAACAAGGTAGCCCATCAGATCTTGGGTGCGGCGCGCTGCCCGACGTTCATCAACTCTGACATCTCTCAGTTCATGGTGGACCGTTGCATCCGTGACGGCCTGTTTGCGATCTGGCAAAGCGCGACCGATCCGTTCTGGATTAGAGACGGATCGGTGGACGGTGTGCTGATGGCTTACGGCACGCACCACATCCCGCACGCTCAACGCCACACCGCTGTCCAAGCGGCTGCGCGAATTCTTCGGCCCGGGGGCGTGGTTGTTCTTCATGATTTCGAAGAGGGTTCACCCACCGCCCGCTGGTTCGCTGACGTAGTGTCGACTCATTCCGTGACGCCGCACGATTATCCTCATTTCACCGCGGGCGAGGTGCTTGATCTGTTCGCTGCTGCGCAGTTCGATGAGATAACTGTGCAGCGAATCACAGACCCGTTCGTCTTCCACGCAGAAGACGAGGAGAGCGTTCTCCAATCGCTAGCCAAATACGTCGTGAAGATGTACGGGCTAGAGAAGCTCCGGGCCGATACGCAGCGTGTGCTCGCGCTTCTTGATGAGTATTTCGGGCTCGCCGTGACGGGAACCTCTCGCGGTGGCTTCGAAGCGCGCATAGAGCGCAACGCTTTGGTCGGTAGTGGGCGACGGGTGTGAATTATCACTGGGTCGACCAAGGTCGACTTCTGCTCACTCTGCCGTGTCGTCATCTGCTTTGAATTCTCGAATTGGATGCAAAAAAGGTGCTACCGCTCAATTAGTCATTTTGGATCCGTACCTCCTTTTGTTGTATGGCTTAATAGAGTTGTCGAGCCCAACAGTATGAAACGTAGCAAAAATTGGTGACAGGTAGATAATCTGAACAGGCGATTGGGTTTCAATCAGTCCCATCGATCGACGAGGTTTCTGGCGAGAGGCCGGAACCCCCATGTGATGTCATGGTGTCTAATGAGGGTGCTCGTCAATCGCCTGATGATAGCAGCGCATCTTGATCGCCTGCCGATCTTAGAGTCGATTGGTGTCATCGCAACTGATCTGCCCTCGCAACTGAGAAGCCAATGCCACGACACCTACTCCAAGCACCTATCGAACTAGACGATGTACCCGGATACCGTTGGAAGGATGGGCTTCTTGGGCCGGATGAGCCTGACCCCGTCGGGCATGTTTGCCCGACAGGATCATCGCCGTTTCTTCTGCTTTGCGACCATGCGGGTCAGCTGATCCCTAAGTCGCTCGGGTCTCTTGGCGTCTCTCCAGCCGATCTCGCACGTCATATTGCTTACGACATCGGTGCTCTCGGCGTCAGTAAACGTTTGTCCGAACGACTCGACGCCGAGTTGATCTACCAGCGCTACTCCCGGCTTGTCGTTGACTGCAATCGTCCACCCCACAACCCGACAGCATTTGTCACGATGAACGACGGAACGATTATCGCAGGGAATCTAGATCTAACTGTACCGGCTGCTGCCATGCGCCTGTCTGAGATTTTTCATCCCTACCAAGCCAGGATCGAGCATGTGGTTCGGACCCGTCTTGCCGCAAAACGTCCAACGGTGATCTTGACCGTCCACAGCTTCACCCCTTGGCACAAGGACTACCCGACGCCGCGCACTTGGCACCTAGGCCTTCTTTTCAACGAAGATCGCCGCCTGGCAGACGCGCTGGCCGAAGAATTCAAGATAGCGGGCGATCTCGACATTGGCTTCAATCAGCCTTACGCGCTGGAAAATGCGTCGGACTATGCGGTCCCCGTCTACGCAGAACATCGAGGTCTGCTCGGAATGGAGTTGGAAATTAGGCAGGATATGATCACGGAACCGGCCGATCAGATCAAATGGGGTGATCGGTTAGCGGAAGCACTGAGATCGGCGCTTAGACGCATCGCTCCTGAATTCGTCTGAAAGGAACGCACGGCCTGAGCCAGCACTCTCGGAATGAAAATCCCCGCATGATGATGATTGGCAATCAGGGCTTGTCGGGTGCGGACGCTCGTTTCCGGTGGAGCGCGTAGCGGCCTATTCCGGCCGATTTGCAACCTGTCGCATTGTCGTCTCCAGAATGGGTTGGGTTAGCAACGCCATTCTGCCTGAGGGCAGGCAGGCGACCATAGGATCTTGGATGAGGTCGTCATCACCATCTCCGGCCAGAAGCATTGGCTGTGGCGGGCGGTCGATCAGGACGGATACGTGCTCGATGAGATTGTCCAGAGGCTCCCGGGTTCGGGCTGGTTATCAGTGATGGCCATCTCGAGAGCCTCGATGGCAAGGCTTGCTCTGAGATGCGTATCCAATGCCCATCCGACCACCTTACGGCTAAACGCGTCAAGCACAACGGCAAGGAAAGCAAACTCCTCAGCCAGATGCAGGAACGTGATATCGGCAACCCATAGCTGGTTGACCCCATTTAGGAT
>NZ_JAMYKZ010000051.1:0-4614 GCF_040317735.1 Mesorhizobium sp. M1399 | reverse complement strand
GCATGGGCACGCCCGGAGTCTATCCGGCGTCAAGTCACGCAGGCATAACCAACTACATTAATGATCGAAATGCGTTCGATTTCATATCCGCGCACCAACGCCGGCCTGAGCCCTTCAAGGAGAGGCACGTGTTCTTTGATTTCCATTGGATTACCGGAATCATGGTCGGCTTCGAAATTATAGACGATCCCGATTGCACGCTTGTTGTTGTAGACTTGGGGATCCTTCGTATGATGATTACCAAGATGCGATAGTGTCTCTCTGGCACGCACATTGGCGATTGAAGGCCACGCCGGTCGAGCCCGAAGAGAAAGTGAGATACTGCGGTGACTTCATCAGCAGAGCGAATTAATCGCATGGCATACGCCGTGCGTATCGTGGCCCGTTGCTGCCGGCCAGTTCGTTGGGTTGAGCTGGCCTTGCGTTAGGCGCCTGCCGCAGCCCTGTTTTGATAGCCCTCCCTTTACGAGCAGAGCCCAGATGATACGCGCCAGCTTGTTGGCTGTGAACCGGCCCTTTAATTGTGGGCATTGTCAATCCGGTTGTACGCATCCGGTGAAGACCGCAGACGTGCGTATCCGGCGTACTCATCCGGTGAAGACCGCAGACGTGCGCATCCGGCAGCCAGGAGAACCTGAGCACCGCGGTGCTGGGGTCAAGCTTTCGATGGGGAGACGCGATGATATTCTTCGAGGAGGAGTTTGACCTCCTCGATGCCTTCATCGGCGAAGGCCAAGATTCCGCCGTCATCGTTGGCGCCGTACACCCAGATGACGCCGTCCTCGGGCTCGAGACCGAGGGTCAGGTCCTGGATGAGCGCTTCGCTGACGCCGAGGTCCCTGGCGACACGGTCGACGGTATAGACGTGATGCACCTTATTGCGCTGCATGATCAGGCCGCCGCTGGTTGGGTCCGCAGTTGTGCGGATCTCCAATTCCACGGCAGCAAATCATCGATCCGATGAGCTGGGTGGGCTGCGATGCGCGCCAGGATATCGGCGAGCCAGGCCTGCGGGTCGATATCGTTCATCTTGGCGCTGACGATCAGGCTGTAGAGAACGGCAGCGCGCTGTCCGCCGCGATCGGAACCGCAGAACAGCCAGGACTTTCTGCCGAGAGCCATCGCAGGGTCATTCTGCCCATGTTGGGCAGATGGTGGAGTTTCATTATCGCTGGCATCCATATTACGGCGGTCGTTTTCGGCATGAAGGTCGCGAGGACCGGGCCAATGGCGCGATCATCCGGGTAGAGATCAGGCCGGGTGAGATCATCCAGGCGGCGGAGTGGATGCTGGATCGGGCGTTTTGCGCCGACATGGAGATGGGCGAACCGCGCGTTGCGGTGATTGGGCTTGTAGAGCTTCATAGACTGCTTACCGAGCGCGGTTTCAGGCAGACTTCGAGGGATGGACTCACGGCCATCCAGGAGGCGCGCCATGAAAGCTTTACCACTACCCCCGACATTACCAGTGCTGACCCAGCAGCTGAGCATGCCGTTCGATACGCCGCAGATGCGAGGCCTGAGCGACGGGGAACGAAGCGTTGTTGTCGCCAGGCTGGCGACCCTCCTGATGGCCGCGGCCGGCGTCGCGACGAAGCAGGCGAGCGATGACGGGCAATAATCTCCTTCCAGCCACGGTGCTGAAGCGCAAAGCTGTGGTCTACGTTCGACAGTCGACCCCGGGTCAGGTCCAGAACAACCTGGAGAGCCAGCGGCGACAATATGAACTTGTCGATGTCGCGCGACGCTGGGGTTTCCGTGATGTCGATGTGATCGACGATGACCTTGGTCGTACCGCCAGCGGTGCTGTAGACCGCCCTGGTTTCGAACGACTGGTGAGCGGCCTGTGCACGGGCAAAATTGGCGCAGTGCTCTGCCTCGACGCATCGCGTCTTTCTCGCAATGGCCGGGATTGGCACCATCTCCTGGAACTGTGCGGCCTGGTTGAAGCGCGCGTCATAGATCTCGACGGAGTGTACGATCCTTGTCGGCCTAACGATCGATTGTTGTTGGGCATGAAGGGCAGTATCAGCGAGTTTGAGCTCGGCATTTTGCGAACGCGCATGCTTGACGCGGCTCGCGCCAAAGCGCGGCGGGGGGAGCTGCGTCTCAGTGTCCCGATCGGTTATATCTGGCACCGCGACTATGGGCTGGGGCTTGATCCCGATTTGCGGGTACAAGAGGCGATCCGCCTCATCTTTTCGCGCTTCCGCGAGCTTGGCAGCGCCCGCCAGGTGCTGATTTCGCTGACGGCTGATAATTTCCATTTTCCTCGCCCTTCTGACGGGCGCAAAACGGTGTCCTTCGACTGGGTGCCGGTTCGCTATCGAAGCGTTATTTCGATCCTGAAGAACCCCTTCTACGCTGGGGTCTATGTCTATGGTAAAAGCGAGAAGCGAACCGAGATTGTCGATGGCAGGGCGCGTAAAAGCTACGGCCACGGCAAACCCTTTGGAACGTGGGACGTGCTGCTCCAGGATCATCACGAAGGCTATATCGATTGGAGTGAGTTTGAGAGGAACCAGAGCCACATCGCTGTCAATGCCTTCGGCCAGAAAGGCGGCATCAAGTCTGGTCGTGGCGGCCGCGCGTTGCTCGCGGGCTTGCTCACCTGCGGCCGATGCGGAAGGCGGTTGGGCGTTGTTTACTCGGGGCGGCCTCCCGGGCATCCCTATTACCGCTGCGAACGTATCAATCAGATGCTGGCCAAGCCACGATGCATGACTTTTGGCGCATCTCGCATCGACCCTGCTATCGGCAAAGAGATATTGAGGGCCGTGACGCCGATGGCGATCGAGGCCGCAATGGAAGCTGATCGCGCGCATCGGGATAATCTGGAAGAACGACACCGCATGGTGGAGTTGGACTTGCAGCAAGCCTGATACGAGGCCTCTCTCGCTGAACGTCGCTATGCTGCTTGCGACCCTGACAACCGGCTGATCGCTGCCCAACTGGAGAAGAGCTGGGAGGCAGCGCTCAGGCGCGTGGAAGCCTGTGAAGCTGGTTTGGCCCAAGCGCGACAAATCGATCTTGTCACCCCAGTCCCCGAATTTACTGGCATTGCCACCGATCTGGAGGCCGCCTGGCGCGCACCTAACGTCGACATGCGATGTCGTCAGCAACTCCTTCGTGCTCTCGTGACTGATATCATTGCTGACATCGATGAAGAGCAGCGTAAAGTCATTTTGACGATCCACTGGAAAGGCGGCCAGCACTCCCAGCTGCGCATTCGCAAACCCAAAGCTGGCGAACATGGCCAGAGTACTCCGGAGGCCGCCCTTGCCGTCATGCGGTCTATGGCGACCCGGTGGTCCGACAGAGACATTGCCGCCACTCTCAACCGGATGGGAATGCAGACCGGGCAAGGCAAAACCTGGACTGGGCGCCGTGTCGGGGCACTGCGCACGGTCCATAAAATCCATGGCTACCGATCCGCCGAAAAGAATGGCGAGTGGCTCACATTGACCGAAGCCGCCAAAAAGCTTGGGGTTACTGCCCATCGGGTCCGTCGATTGATCAAGGAGGGCGTGCTCCCTACCGAGCAGGTGGTACCCGATGCACCGCACCAAATACGAGCTGCGGACCTGGAAAAGGATCAAGTGACCCAGTTTCCGCGTCACAGAGGCCCGTGTCGCATCAAAATGGAAAACCAAAAGTCCCTGTTTCCGGACGTTTGAAGAGGAGGTGCAGTATGAATCGGTCGTTGCGATGCCGCGCAGGGCTCGCTCGGCTGCATTGTTGGATAGGCAGATCCGCCCATCGTCGAGGAACCGGGTGAAGGATGACCAGCGGCGCAGCATGTAGTTGAAGGCCTTGGTCAGATCATGTCCGCGCGAGAGCTTGTCGCGCGTCTCAATCATCCAGGTCTCGAGCTCGGTGACCAGCGGCACGCTCCGCTCCTGGCGCACGGCGTGGCGTTGGGCCGGCGACAGGCCGTTGATCGCGCGCTCGATATCGAACAGGGCATCGATGCGCTTCACGGCTTCGACCGCCAGCGGATAGACCAGGTTGGGCTTCTCGCCGTGCGCCTTCTTGCGCACCGCCGCTTCGACATCGGCCAGCTCGAACACTTTGCGCCGGCTGTGGGCCCAGCAGCTGGCTTCCAGAACAGGCGCCGGCTGACGACCCGTTGCATAGAGATCGCCATAACCGCCAAAGGCATCGGCCTGCAGAATGCCGCTCCAGCCGGCGAGATGCGCCGCGGGATGTTCGCCTCGACGATCGCGGGAATAGTAGAACACTGCCGCCGGCGGATCGGCGCCGCCGAACGGTCGGTCATCGCGCACATAGGTCCATAATCGGCCGGTATCGGTCTTGCCCTTGGCCAGGACCGGCACCGTCGTGTCGTCGCCGTGCAGACGTGAAGCGGCCAGCACATGGGCTTCGAGGCGCTTGAACAGCGGCATCAGCGCCGCGGCGCCGGCGCCGACCTGGTCGGCGAGCGTCGACAGGCTGAGCGGCACGCCTTCGCGGACATAGCGTTCAGCCTGGCGGTTGAGCGGCTGATGCTGTCCGAACTTCTCGAACAGGATCATCGCCAGCAGGCCGGGACCGGCCCAGCCGCGCGGGGTGGCGTGGAAGGGCGCCGGAGCCTGGCTGATCGTCTCGCAGTCGC
>NZ_JAMYKZ010000050.1:0-4962 GCF_040317735.1 Mesorhizobium sp. M1399 | reverse complement strand
GGCAATCTTCATTGCCCAAGCCTTCATGCTCGACCATCGGGTCGTCGGGCGCAGGATGACGTTTGCCGCCTCGAACAAGGCCGTTCGCGTCTCACTGTCACCCACTTTGGTGATGCGACCGACCCTGTCGACTTCTCCAGACTGGTATCTTCGCGGTGTGAGGCCGAGATACGCACCGACCGATCTGGATCGGCGGAAGCGCTTGGGATCATCGATCGTTGCCCTGTAGGTGAGCGCGGTGACGGGTCCTATGCCAGGCATGGTCATGAGGCGACGGCAGATGGGATCGACTCGAACCGCTCTCAGGACGAGCCGGTGCAGATCCGCCAGGTTCTCGCGCAGACACCTGTGCATCTGCAAGAGCGGTTCAAAGATACCCAGCAACAGCCGATCCGCTCCGACCAGCTGTCGAACCCTTGCCTCGAAACGAACGCGCGTGACGGCGCCAATCTTTAGCCCCAGGGGACGCAACAAGCCTCGGATGACCTGCTCGTTGGCAGTGACCGCCCTGACCGTAGCCTTGCGCGCGGCGGTGAGCGTGCGCAGCCTCTGGCCGGCAGCGGACTTCAGATGAACTGCCTTGAACCAACCTGTGCGCACAATCTGTGCAATTCCCTGCGCGTCATTCCGGTCCGTCTTCACCGTCATCGCGCCCAGAGCCGCTTTGACATGTCGACTCTCGAGACACACGACAGGGAAGCCCTCGTCGACCAGGTGTCCGCCGATCCACTCCGATGTCGCACCGGCTTCCAAGCCAACGCGAACGAGATCGTCCCGCCATCGCTGAAGTGCAGCCGTCACAGCATCCGGGTCACCGAGCACCTTTCCCTGCCACAGCATCTCGCCGGTCTCGGCGATAACGCAAATAGCTACAGCGTCGAGTGAAGTATCCAGTCCTGCATAAACGCTCATGCCGATCTCCTCTTGCCAGGTCGGCTCTGAGCATCAGACAAACGCCATGATCCGAAAAGGGGCCAGGCGTTCAGCGAGCTGAACCGAATACTCCATCTCTTCCGTAAACCGCTTTCTCTTCATCAGTCCGTCCTTCAATCGAGGCCGGACTCTAATCTCAGATGGAGGAAATTACCCGTGGCAGGTCACAGCAATGAGCCACTTTGTCTGGCCCATCTCAATCACTGCGACCAACGTGCTGTCCTGATCAAGGGCGGTAAGGGATTTGCTTGCATCAAAGAATGGTGACATGGGGGCGCTCCTTAGGTAGCTGCTCAACAGCGCCGAGGGTGCCACACGCTCGCCGCCGCCCATAGCATCTACAGCGCTATCGAGAGCGCGCTCGCGAGCGGCCTCGCTACCGCCGAGCTATACCACCAGCCGGGGCACGATGGTTCGTGTTGCTGCCGGAGCGCCTGCAACACTTTAGCATGCTGCTGCATGGCAGAAGCGCCTGTCACACATGAGCCGGTGCTAGCGCTGAGCTTGATATGATTGGCAGGGCGTTTCGCCGAGTACACGTGCGTCAACTACCAAATACCGTAGTATCGACGCCTCCCCGAAAACTCTAGAACTGAGTTCGTTCCAACGCGTAGACGAGAGATATCGCCATGCAGAGCAACGTGACTACGGTGGAGGTTCCGAAGTGCGTCAGTGCAGCAGTTGAGCTGCCGCGCCAGTGCGGTTTCCCTTTTGGCGCGGACCTTTTTGAGGAGCGTGTCGGCATTACGAACACATTCTTGGGAGGTCACGACCGTCCAAAGTTCCGCCTGCGCCGTTCCGACCTTCAAGTGAAGCTGAAAACAATCGCAACAAACCAAACACATTTTATCACTTGCTCGTTGAACGCGACGCGACACGCAGAGGGACCCTGAAATGAACACTGAAATTTTTACGGCTCATGAGTCCAACGTTCGTCGCTACGGGCGGTCGTTCCCTACAGTCTTTACGAAGGCCGTTGGGGCGACAATCTGGGACGAGGCCGGTAAACCTTATATCGATTTCCTTGTAGGGTCCGGCGCACTCAACTACGGACACAACCCTCCAGATATTATTGCGCCAGCAATCGAATATATGGTTGGCGAGAACATTCTCCTATCCCTAGACATGTATACAGCGGCAAAGCGTGACTTCATTGAAGCGTTCGTGGATTCGATCCTGAAGCCCAGGGGGCTTTCCTACAAGATACAATTTCCTGGGCCGACCGGCACAAACGCTAACGAAGCAGCGCTGGCGCTGGCGCGAAAGTATACCGGCCGCTCAAGCATCATGGCCTTTACGAATGCGTTCCATGGTATGTCGCTCGGCTCACTGGCGGTCTCGGGTTCGGCGTCGACCAGGGAACTAGGCGGCGTTGCTCGCCACGATGTGATCCGTGTCCCTTATGACGGATACCCGAACCAAGATTTCGATTCCGCGAGTTACATAGACTCCTTGTTGGGCGACCCGGGAAGCGGCATTGAAAAGCCCGCCGCCATCATTCTGGAGACCATTCAAGCAGAAGGCGGCATGAACGCCGCATCAGCAGCTTGGCTAACGGAAATCCAGCGCATTTGCCGCAAACACGGCGTTGTATTGATTGTCGACGATATTCAGGCTGGTGCGGGCCGAACGGGCGAGTTCTTCTCATTCGAGTTCGCAAAGATCAATCCGGACATCGTATGCCTTTCGAAGTCCCTAAGCGGGTCAGGTAGTCCGTTCTCCATTGTCTTGATTCGCCCCGACTTGGATATTTGGAATCCCGGCGAACATAGCGGGACTTTCAGAGGCAACAATCTCGCGTTCGTGACTGCAGGGGCGATGTGCAAAATGTGGTCCGATACGCAGTTCACTGCAGGCGTTGAGCGGACAGCCGCCAAACTCCAAAGACACCTGGACAGGCTCGTTGCGAAATTTTCCACGTGCATCGAACAAAAGCGCGGCCGTGGTCTGATGGCCGGTCTCAAATGCCGTTCACAGGCCGTTGTCGGCCGTGTGCACGATGTCGCATTCGAAAATGGCCTGCTGATCGAATCTTCAGGGCCAAATCGCGACGTCATCAAAGTCCTCCCACCGATAACCATCACCGATGACGAACTCGATCAGGGCATCGCCATCCTTGATCACGCACTAAAGGAGCAAGCCAATGGAGACTAATCAAGCATCCCAAGCCCCAGCCACCTCGCCAGTTGCGATCAGAGAACGAACCGGCTCGATCAGCACTGCGGACATCATGTCAGTCCTGAGAGGTGAGATCACCGCTCTGCATATCAAGCAAGCGTTCAGCACCGAAATAGCCGAGGAGATCACCGCGAACTTCAGTGGCAGTCCCGGTCTCAAGGAGCGTAAGGATGGCGTCCCCGGACAATATGTCGGCGCATCCCACTACAGGAAGGATGCAGCCACCTATTTCGCAGAGGCGGAAATTGCGCGACCGTACGTCGACGCCCTTTTTGAGAATCTGGTTGATCCGGTCAGAGCATTGTTCGACGCGTTGAAGCGCGACCTTCGCAAACAGGGCATTGAATTGCGGCTGGCCCGTTCGGAGCACGGTCAGGCTAATGTTTGTCGCGCTCTGAGTTGGTCTGGCAGCGGCACGTTCTCCTTGGACCCCCACGACGACGTAGCTCAAGTGTTATGTGCTGGGAACGATTACGAGCTTTCTGCGGTGGCGCACAACACCGTCGCAGCACTCAATTTCTATCCCAGCATGCCCGAGGAAGGTGGCAATCTGCGGCTCTGGAGCCACAAGCCGACAGTCACCGACCGAAAGTCTCAAGGTGTGGAGGCTACGGGCTATCCCTATTCGGCAGCCTATCTCGAGGGCGTTCCTTGTCGCGACTTCCAGCTCAGGGCGGGGGATATCGCCCTCATTGATGGCGGTTTCGTTCACGGGGTCACCGGTCAATCAGGTAACGGAAAGCGTCGCGTGCTGCTGAACAGCTTTTTCGGGTTTGCTCGCCCGGATCTTGTTCTCTGGTGGACCTGAAGTTGGACGTCGTAACGACTGACCGGGTGTCACATCGGTCGCAACGCGAGGGGGGCCCCTTTTAGTCACAGCCGCCCTCGGGCTGATCCAGACCGACACTATCATGAAGCCCTTGGCGTTTCAGGTGCTGCCGGTCTCCGACACGACCTCGACCGACTGTAGAGGGCGCATTACCGCAACAGCTCTTAAAACACTGAGCTAAGAAGCGGTCTGTCTGTAGTAACTAGACGGCCGTAACGCCATAACAAATCCCGGCAATGCGGACTCTTAAAACTCGATAAGTCCCAGACTTAGAGCTTTTGTAGCTGCTGCCGTTCTGTTCGACGTATCCATTTTTCGCAATACGTTCTTTACGTGGAAATTCACCGTATCAACAGAGATTGCCAAAATCTGTCCTACTTCCCATGAGGATTTACCCTTGGCTATCCATTGAATGCACTCTCTTTCTCTGGGAGAAAGGTCGGGCCCTCTCTCGCTACCGCGCGAACTAGCAAACTTAATGACCTTCCGATGGAAATGTAGCGCGGCAAACTGCAAGTACGTGATTGCTCTATTTTGGAGTTCGCCGTTCTCGGTTTGAGCGAAGCTCATGATCGCAAAGTTTCGGCCGGGGCCATGCAATGGAACGCTAATGCCTGACCTTAGGCCGAACGTCGCGGCCTCGTCTAAAACGCGCCGTTCGTCTTGCGTAGTGCATACGTCCTTGTATACCTCGCTCCATCGAAAGACGTCTGCTCGCGTTCGACACGTCTTAATAATGGGGTCTATCCTGTCATAACCCATTTCGTAATAGCGCTCCTGCCATTCCTCAGGAAAATTTAGCAAAACGGCTGGGTCGGGTCGGACCGACTTTAAGCCTTCTGGGCCAGGTGAAATTGAGTCATAGGAAACCCACCGGCAATCAAAATTCAGAGCAAAAGCAGACAACAGGTCGAACAACTGCTCGGATTGAGCAACGCCATCGGTCTGCTCTAGAAATCGGCCGAACTCGACCGCAAACGCCTCCGTGGGGCGGGCAGTGTTGGCGGCTGGCCCCACGGAGG
>NZ_JAMYKZ010000049.1:0-5757 GCF_040317735.1 Mesorhizobium sp. M1399 | reverse complement strand
CCGCTGTTCATTACTCTTTTCGCGGCCTTCTGGATCAAGGAACCTGTCGGGGTGCAAGGTTGGATCGGAGTCGCCCTCGGCTTCGTCGGTGTGCTGCTCATGCTGAAGCCGCAGGCCGGCGATCTTGGCGTCCATGCCGTGATGCCGCTGGTTTCTGCAATTCTCTACGCTCTGGCGATGGTGCTGACGCGCACCAAGAGCCGTGGCGAAAACCCCTTCGTTCTGGCGCTGATCTTCAACCTGATAGCGATCGTTCTCGGAGGCGGCGCGAGCCTTGCAGCAATGATGGCGGGAAACGAGGGAGGACAAAGCGTGTCCATGGGCGCGTGGATTCCAATGGGCTGGACCCAATGCGCGCTGATCGGGCTTTTGAGCATGACGATGCTGATCGGCAGCGTCGGCACCGCCATCGCCTATCAGTGGGGACCATCGTCGATCATCTCGACCTGGGACTTTTCCTATCTGGCCTTCGCAGTGCTATGGGGCGTCGTGCTGTTCTCGGAACGTCTGGATGCGGCTTCCATGATCGGCATCGTCCTCATCGCACTGGCCGGAATTATCGTCATCCGGCGATAGCGGCGATATATTTGGGCACCGAGCCGGATGATTGCTTGGAGCTCTTTGCGACGGTCGCAAAACTCCTTGACCTTCGCACGCTGCAAAGGCCTGCGACGACTATCATGCCATCGCCCCCACCGAAAAAGTGCGCATCGCGAAGATTAAGAGGTTTCGCGACTGGATTTTAGGTGAGGCGAGCGAGACGCAGCGACGTTTGAGCGTATGAACTGCGCCGTTCCGCGATCGACCGTTCGATCAGTGCTCCAGGTGCGATGTCACACCAGGAGACGTGATTGATCCCCCGGGCTGGGATATACCAGAACAGCGTCGAAGTTCGGCTCGCAGATGAAGAGCATTCCCCATAACGCCCCACTCCGCCATCGCCTTCAAAATATCCTCGGCCCCTTGGCCTTCGATGAAGGACCAGAGAAATTCTTCGTCAGATAAGTCTCAAAATAAGCCTGGACCGACGGACGCATTGGAACCAGCTGCAGGTCTTTCGTTCGAAATGCATCACGTTCTCGGCCGAGCTCCCACAGAACCCTGTTCGCGATGTCTCCGGTCCAAACACCCCCGAGGGTGGGAGATGATCGTCGCGAATGTCGGTGGTTGCACTGAGAAGAAAAAATCATTCGCGCATCGTTTGCCTGAATGTGCCTTACGGCACGTCAATTGTGCCGTCGAATTGTATTGCTGCATGCGATGGCGAGACAAAGTGAGGTCGACGCCTAGCGGGCGCGTCCATTCAAAGCGCCAACTGCCATTGGGGACTGAAGGATCGAAGTAGTCCGGCTGGAGGTCGGCCTGGTCCGGCCTGACTTTTGCGAAAGACGATAGGTCGATCATCAATATCCTATCGTCCGACAGATGCGGTCGGAGCGCTTGGAGTGACTGTCGCGCCTGTGATAAGTCTACCAACAGCTGAAATGCCTCTCGGGGCACGAGGTAAGGTCAAACTGCTCTTCAATCTCGCCGATCCTGAGTTAGCGATGTCGGCCGACTTGACGGTGGCTCCTGGCGCGCGTCGCGGGCCGAGAGGTCGAGATCCTGCGCGTCCGCGCGGCCGGATCGAAAGCCGAGAGAGTGGTTTCCTTTCGGCGACGTCGCCTGCGCAGTCGGTCCTAGCCGATTCATGAATGCCTATGGGTGGTCTCCAGCGGCACCGCTGGAGCAATGTTTGGTGACATTATATAGATGCTCGAGAGCCGTGGCGCACTGGCAGAAGACGGCTGGACGGACACCCTTTGCCCTCGCATCGACCTTGACGAAACTCTTCCCTGGAATTGGATACCAGTCACCGTGACCTACGCCGAGGCCGCTTGATGGCGACAATAACCCACGTCTTCACCATCGACCACGTTTCGCAAATGATCGGGGAGGATCTCGATCTCCTTCAGGCGATCGTCAGCAACGATGACAATCTCAGCTATGGCAGTATCATCAATGTCCATGACGGTACGGAGGAGGGGATAGCCGCTCTCACCGACGACGGCATTGACGAGCTAAGACAGATGCTTGCCCATGCTCGCCGTTCGGCCGAAAAGTGGAACGACTTCCTCGATGACTTCGTCTCAGATCCGGACATCATTGCGCGCATCAAGGCGAGGTCTCCGCCGTAAGGCCGACCGGCTGCGGCATAGTTGAGGACAAGCCGATCAATATGGTTACCTTTGCCGCCACCTCGTCCAGAGTAGCGGTAAGCCGGTTTATCTGCGAGGCGGTTGCAGCCAGCTCCGGGCCGTAACGGGTCACGAGATATTCCCGGTTCTGGCTGAGGGAATGAAGATGTAGGGCGGTTTTTGCGCGAAGGCGTAGCCCGGCTTCCAAGGCGAGCCCCGTGCGCGCCGACAGATCGTGCTGCATTTTGCGGATCTGATTGGGGCTGTGCCCACGGTGAAGCAAAAGCGCTGTCAGATACAGTTCGATCGCATGGATCGCCGACAATCTGAAGGGCGCTCGAGTGAGCGGTTTGCCTGGCCGGCCGAGCCGAAGCAGCATGGTTGCCGCCTTGCGGTACTCTTCCGCGAGCTCATGGACCTGCAGCGGGGAGGCCAGCTCACATGGGTATTTTCGTTCTTCAATCTCCATTCATGCAATCTCCGCCACACAGAAGTTTTGGTAAAGAGCAAAACAATCTTATTGTTCGGCGCTCTCCCTTTCTTGGCATCGATATCGCAATCCCGACGAAGACCCGCCGCGGTGGGGTCTGGGATCGAGGCGACCGCAGTGGTTCTCGACGGATGAAAGGGCGCATGCCGCGCCTGGCTTGTCGTTGCCTCGCCGATCGGCGCCGGACGAGATCAGGTGGGCGTCTCCCTGCGGGCCGGGCTGCGGGCTTCGCTGAAGCCGGCCTGTGGTCGTCTTGCCCCTTCGGGCACGCATCCCTGACGCACCCGCTGCCGCAGCCCCGGCGCTTCGCCTGGCTTGAGTACGGATTACGGATAAAGCGCCTTGCCTCATTACCGAGGCAGTTTCTTCATCTCCGCCGCGCACCCGACGTGCGCGTTTCCCGCATCCGCCTCTCCATGCGTGACTTCGACCATAGGGCGAGAGTGCCTGGTAGCATTCCACAGGGCTCGTTCAATCCATTCCCCATGCGCGGGCACCGTCCGCATACCGCAGGGTTTTGTGGCGGGGAACTTGGCGAGTTTTCTTCTATGCAATCTGCATCACTGACCGGGTTGAGCTCGTCAATGACGTAGGCGAGGTTTGAGTTTCGCTCGCCTGGATGTCGATCCCGCCGCAAAGGAACTACAACTTGCCGTTCGAATTGGAGAGCATGCCGAATGAAGCGGAGAGAACCGGCCGCCGCTTGACCATTGATAGCGCCTTGAGCTTCGGCCAATGGCCGACGGCATCACGCCCGCATTTTCCCTCTTGAAGCGTCATCGCGCCGACAGCACATTGTGCAACGATCGGCGGGGGTCCAGCGGCCCCGCCTTACGCGAACTGGCTGTTCAGCAGGTCGGGAGGAAAAAATGAAGGCCGAGGCTTTCAGCAGCCCCATTTTCGTCAAGCGCTCCACCTACATCGTGCAAGAGATTGCAAGTCTTGCCGAGGCCATCGATCTTCTCGATGAATGGCCGTAAGATCGCAGAGATCGTGCCCACGAAACTGCCCTTCGGACGTGCCATGAGGCCTACGATGGGCACAAGCCTGTAGGTGCGGCGCGCAACGCGCTTTACGACTTTGCAAAGCAGATTGGCATATTGGAAGATGCGACCTCTGCGATGCAGTGGATTGCAGCCTGCACAGCAGGCACCGCAAAAGTCTAAATCCTATTCGCCGATGCGATTAGGACGACGCGCGGCAGTGACATTCGGTTTAGCATGCGGCCTATCGGCGCAGACTGGCTGTCAAGGGGGAGATGGCCGGCTTGAGCAGGTTCGAAAGGCCAGTCATTGTGCAGGTCGGCCGCCACGCTCCGAGCGTATCGTGCTCGACGTCAATGACGCCGCCGCTATCTTGCTGCGGGATATTGGTCGTCATACCGAGAAGAGTAGGATAGCACGGCGGGCATGATCCGTCCTGCGATTCATATGAATCGTCCTACGAATTATCCGGCCTGGGCGCGCTGATGGGCAGCGCAATACAGCTCGATGCGCAAAGCGGCATGGCGGCCCTCAAATTGGACTTCAGCCTGTCGAAGACAGGGAGCCGCGCAGCATCTGTGCCTGCGGGCCAAAGTTCCGCCAGCGTAACCGCCGATCCCAGGAGGATGTCGCTGCGTGGCCTCCTTCATTATCTCTGGCACGAGGCCGAATTGACGGTCTGGACATCCCGATGGGCCGGCAAGCGACATTGGTGGAATGTCCGCTGGCATCTGCTCGAGGCTGCCGGGCAAATGACGGTGAGGGGCGGTCCGCTCGCGGATATCTTGTTCGTGCCCGAGCCGTTTCGCGCCGAGAACAAGGAAGCGATCGAGCATCGTCGCAACGGGGTTCTTGCACCTGCGCTCCCGCCGAAATCCGGCCCACGAAAGTTGCTGGTCCTGGTAGGCGAGGTGAAAGAGATTATGCCTGCCCGCTCCGGCCAAAAACTTGTCATCAGACATTTGCCCGGCTTTCCCTTCATCATCGACGATGCATTGCACCGCCGCTTGCGGGCACGTTTCGAGAAAGAATTGTCGCTGTGGGGAGCGGATTCCAGCTCACATCTCATGACGATCGCGACGTTCGGACTGAACCCGGCCGGCCTCGCCATTGTCGAGGAGGTCGCGTTGATGGTGGTGTCCGAGAACTGGGTTCCTTACGAGACGGTCCCGGAAAAGCGGCTTGTCGACGCGCTCGCCCGCCTTCGCGAGAAAAGCGTGAAGGGATTGCGCTGCGACCTGCAAACCGACCAGCCGATCGCCAACGCTTTGCTCCAGAACAGGCAGCAGCCGACCGCACTCTTTGTCGTGCCGGCCGGTGCGGACGAAGCGTTCGAGGCTTCGTTGCAGGACATGATCGCGAACCGGCCGGAGATGGGTGCGTGGACCTGGCGGGTCGATGACGGGGAGATGCCCGCCCTTCCATAGGCTGGGACGACATCTCAGATTTCCATCAATGTTGTGAATCGATTGGCGGCCATCGATTCAGACAATGCGTTGGACAACGACCCCCGCTGTCTTGGACCATTACGGTATGGTGAGGGGTGACCAGCGATCGTCCTTTTCGGTGAGCATGCTGCGGATTTGCGAAGATCCGCGGCGAGAGGAGAGTGGGCGCCTGATACTCGGCATGCCATTCGCCCTTGCCGAACCCCACGTTGCGACAGGGAACAACGCGACCGTAGGACCCGAGAAATTCTAGTTCCGTCCAACGCCAAACACTGAAAAGTCGAAGGTCTTCACATAATCGCGGAATGCGGCCTGCGCCTTGGACTGGTTCTTCAGGTTGGGAAAGATCAGCATCATTTCTTAGGGGGGAATTTCCCACCCAGGCAGCAATTCCACGAGGCGGCCGACCGCGACGGCCGGCTGGCATACATAAGCGGGAAGGAGTCCGGCCGTGCTGCTCTTTGCCGCGCCTTCCAGCCCGCTGGCGCAACCTTGGTCTATTATGTAGTGCGCCACCCAAAGTTGTATCCTGACCTCTACGGGTCTAATTGAAATTGTCGACCGTGAACAATCCGGCCCCTAAGCGGCGCCCGACTTGGGCCGGAGTTGGAAAAGAGCGATCAAGAGCGACAAAAAAACCTTCAGCCACCTGAGCAGGA
>NZ_JAMYKZ010000048.1:0-5994 GCF_040317735.1 Mesorhizobium sp. M1399 | reverse complement strand
GGCATGGGCACGCCCGGAGTCTATCCGGCGTCAAGTCACGCAGGCATAACCAACTACATTAATGATCGAAATGCGTTCGATTTCATATCCGCGCACCAACGCCCCTCGTGACCCTTGCCGACCATAGCTCGGAATGCGCCAGTTAAGGTCTTAAATCCCGTCCGGCAATCGGCCGCGCTTGAGCAGCTTGGCGCGAGCCTGCTTATAGTATTTCTCAACAGTAGCGGGGTCGACTCCAATTCGTTCACTGATCTGGTCGTAAACTTCCTTTCGCTTCATTCCGCGCTCACGGCGGCGCATCCAATCCAGGATTTCCTGCTCCCGGCCCGTTAGCCCCGAATAGTGAAAATCAGCCGCCAGCTGGTCCTTTTCCGACATCCAGATGGCAAATCCGCTTTGTGAAATATCCTGCAGCACCTCAGCCAAAAGTCCGCGCATCAGTCCGGTCTTGCTCACATATCCAGCCACCCCAAACCGACGACAGTGGTTAGCTTCGGCAACCGAATCTGATCCAGTGATAACTACGTGTGTCGATGAAGGTGATGCATCAACGACCTGCTCGATAACCGAGAGCCTATCACAGAGTGAGATCGGATTTACCCCCGGCAAGCCGGGGTCAATGAGAATGATGTTAAACTCGTGGGACTTCATTAGAGTCTTGGCTATATCTAATGTGGGAGCCCCAAGAAGAACGCTTTCGGTGAGGCAGTCCTTTAGTTCCTGGATCAGCGCCAGGCGCATTAAATCCTGATCTTCAATCACTAAAATCTGTTGCATAATGCGGTCCAATTATGACTGAAGCCCACACCCGCATAACGGGTCTAATGCTAAATATGATCGAGAAAAGCAACCTCAAATAGGGGGGGCCGCCCCCCTATTCCAGGAGACGGAATACGTCCATGGTTGCCGGCAACCTACAACGCGCGGTTGTGGTACACGCGAATCGAGGAATAGAGATCATGGACGAGCTCTCTTGTCGAAATGCCTCACAAGATTGGGGTCGGCCGCACGCAGGTCTGGTAACCCGCGACCACTATGTCGAACGGCGACGAGATCTGAATCTGGCATCCATCGACCTGAATCTGCTGGTGGCATTGGAAGCCCTGCTGGAAACCCGCAACGTCACGCATGCGGGCCTGCGCGTCGGCAAGAGTCAACCAGCGATGAGCCGGGCGTTGGCAATGCTGCGCGGCATTTTCAACGATGATCTCTTGGTTCGAGTCTCAAGGGGCTTCGTCTTGACGTCGCAAGGCGAACGCTTGGCCCTAATGCTGCCGTCGGCGTTGAATGCGATTCGGAAAATGGTGATGGATAGCAGCGTCAACACAGGGGAGCGGCTGTCGAAGGCCACGATCGCCGTGCCCGATCACCAAACGCTGCTCCTGCTGCCGCGGCTCATGCAGCGCGCGCCTCACCTTGAGATTGCCTCCCATTCGCTCTTTAAAGGCACCCTACAAGCGCTTGAAGAAGGCGATATCGATCTGGCCGTTGGGCAGATCGCCGCCGCTCTGCCAGGCTACTTGCGGCGCAGCCTCTATACTGACCACTTCGTGTGCTTGCTGCGCCACGACCACCCGGCACTGGCGCAGGAACGGACAATTGAGAGCGTTATGGCCCTGCGTCACGCCGCCATCAGCTCAGAATCCGGTAGCCAACTCGGGCAAATTTACGACGCTCTGCCAGAGCTAGGATCACCGGACCGCAGGATACGGTTTTCCAACGTGTTAACGGCCGCCACGGTGGCTGCGACTTCCGATATGGCCCTCGTTGTCCCGCACCGGGCGGCTATGCGATTTTCCGCCATGCTACCGCTCACGGCGGTCGACCTACCGATAAAAATGGAGCCCTATGAGGTTGCGCTGATCTGGCACGAGCGTTGGCATCGCGACCCAGAGCATAAATGGCTGCGCGGTGAGATCGCCGCAGCGCTAACTAAAGGAGCAAACTGACCCGGGGGCGCAGCAAATAGATAGCCTGCAGCTACCCAGTCCGAAACCAGACGCCATACTCGAAGCTATGCCTGTTGCAGACGGTATGAACCGGGGTCGGATGCTCGCATCGAGCTGCGACGAGGACCAGCGGGTTCTCCCGAAGTCATACGCTCTGTCGCCTGGACGCATGCGCTGGACGAACCATGAAAATCGTCCTCACGATGCCCCTGTCGAAGACATGCTCGCCGGAAACGACATAGCGGGCGGGTCAATTGCACAGGTTAACGGACTCAATAGTTCCAACCCTGAGACGCGCACCAATAAACCACGGTTGATGCTTCCGAATTGGCGTCGACCGACAGGCCTAATTATTGATTATCAGTTCGATTGCAGGGCCATCAGGGGTCGATCAATGAGTATAAAGGGATCCCGATTAAAATTGTCCGTATTTGTTTTGGAACGGCTGCCGCCCTCGTGTGTGCTTGCGCACTGCTCAATTTTGGCCCGGTTCTCGACATTGCAGCCGGTGCCATGATCCTAAAACGGTTCTTCAACTCCACAACTGGCCTCTATGTCGCGCTGGCTATGGCACTCTCACTAGGCTGCTGGTCGTTTGTTCTGTCCGAACACTACCGACAAGAGACCGGCCGATCACTGGGTCAGACCTTTGAAACTTTGCGCATGGCGGAAGAGACCCGGGTGGGCATCGTGCGGATTGCCGGCTGGCTTCGTCTCGCCAGCGAGACCAGAGAACTCGAGCCGGCGTTCGGGCGCCAAATCACATTGATCATCGCCAATATCGACCGACTACTGACGCTCGAACAGTTAAGCCAAAAAGAAATCGATCTTCTGCTCAAGGCCCGGGAAGTCATAAAGACGCAGGTCATGCCAATCGCGCTAATCGGGAGAGGCTATGATGACGCACTCCGGCGCACGGACGAAATTGAGCAGAATATGTCCGAAATCGGTCGTTTGGCAGCTGCTCACCGCATCAGCGTCAAAGAGAAAGCAAAGATCGCGATCGCTGCTACGCGTAACCGCTTCGTTTTCGCACTCGCGCTCGTTATGGTGGTTATTGGCTTCATAATAATAGCGCAACGTGCCGAGTTTTCCATGCGCCGCGATGAATACATTCGGGCTTTTTCGTTGCTGCATGCCCATATGACCCGATCACGCATTGTTGCACTTCGGCTGTTTCTTGGCTATTTGGGGGATCAGACTCCGCCATCGCCCGAGATGTTTAAGGCTGCACAAGACGCGGCGAAGGAACTCGAAGATATTACTAACGGGCTCATGCGGATCGCCAATTCAGGACGAGATCTTCGCACGGAGCCGCTCGGCAAACTTCTTCAAGAGAATCGTAGTGCACTTGACACCCACATTCGATTGGAAATCGACGACAACGCGAAAGAGTTGCAAGTTCCGGCGACCCAAGTTCGCTTGATTGTCGAAGAGCTTGTAAACAACGCTACGAAGGCTGTTCGGGGAAGGCAAGACAAGCAGGTCACGATCGGAGCTCGCCTTCTCAACCGACGCTTCTTGTTCGCGCGCAGGCTTCTCATTAAAATTTCGGATAACGGTGGTGGCATGACCTCGGATATTCGTGACAAAGCCGCAACGCCGTTCTTCTCGACCCAAGGAGGCGCGCACGTTGGCCTCGGTTTGACAGGCTGCATCGAAATGGTGAACGCGATGCGCGGCAGCGTCAGAATCACTTCGACGCCCGGGGTTGGAACTATCGTGCGTATTGTGTTGCCGATTGACACCGGTAGGATGGCAGTCATCTAACCGGCTTTATGCACGGCGCTGGAAGTTTGGCGGCCTGAGGTGGTGATCTGGTCGCCGTTTCGGTTCTTTTTGACGAGCTGGTGGGTGCCGGCGGGATGCGTCGTGGATGGAAAGCGGGGGTTTGCAGGTTGCGGTCGGCGGGTTCGTTTCGGGGCGTTGGCGCCCCGTCGGCTACGTCACGAGCTGCGGGATCCGATCAAGCACGATGCGCAGGATGCGCTGGTCCGGGCAGGAGGTCGGCAGGTGCAGGCGGATCTGGGTTTTCATCTCGACCACGCGCGCGGCGATCTTGATGAGGCGCAGTCGCAGCGTGTCGAATTGGGCGACTGCGAAGCTCGAGCGTTTCGGCATCGCGGCGCGCAGGCCCCACATGAGCCAGTAGGCGCCGGCATGCAGGGGGACTGTCAGGAATTCCGTGTGCGGGCGGGCGGTTGAACATTACGCCGCCATGGCCCGGATGAAGCGCTCGCCGAAGATGACGGCGAACTGGGCCTTGGCCATGGTCCACTCACGTGGCGGCATTTTCCACTCTTTCTCGGATCGGTTCAAGATCAGGCAGAGCAACTTGGTTGCCGCATCGTCGCTTGGGAAGTGGCCCCTGGCCCTGACAGCCCGCCTGAGCTTCGAGTTCAACGCCTCTATTGAGCTCGTGGTGTAAATGATCCGACGAACCTCGTCAGGGAACGCGAAGAATGATGACCTCGCGCCCCAGGCGCGCGGCCAGCTCTGGCCGATGGCGGGATAGCGCTGGCCCCAAGGGCCGGCCTCGAACGCCGCCAGCGCCTTTTCGGCGGCATCGGCATCGACGGCGCGGTAGATTTCCTTGAGTGCGCTGGAGAGGCTCTTGCGGTCTTTCCAGGACACGAAGTCCATCGAGTTGCGCAACAGGTGGACGATGCACGTCTGGACGATCGTCTCCGGGAACACTGCGGTGATCGCGTCCGGGAAGCCTTTCAGGCCATCGACGACAGCCAGAAGGATATCCTCTGTGCCACGCTTCTTGAGTTCGTTCATCACCCGCAGCCAGAACTTGGCGCCTTCATTCTGCTCGAGCCAGAGGCCCAGCACCTCCTTTGCACCATCGGCGCGCACGCCCAGTGCGATATGGATGGCCTTGTTGCGGACCATCCCTGCATCGCGGATCTTGACCCGGATCGCATCGAAGAAGACCAGCGGGTAAATCGGATCGTCGGATCGAGCGGCCTTTGCTGCCAAGTGGCGACTTCGTCGAGAACGGCGTCCGTCACCGTTGAGATCAGGTCCGCTGACACTTCGATGCCGTACAGATCGCGCAGGTGCCCGGTGATCTCCCGGGTGCTCATGCCGCGCGCGTACATCGATACGATCTTGTCATCAAAGCCGGGAAAACGGCGCTGGTACTTGGCGATCAGCTGCGGATCGAAACTCGACTGGCGGTCGCGCGGAACATCGATCTCCAGCTTGCCGGTCTCGGTCGTCACCGTCTTGCGGCCATAGCCGTTACGCGTATTGCCAGCGTCTTCGCCGCTCGCCAGATGGTGGTCCATCTCCGCGTTCAGCGCCCGCTCGGTCAGAGCCTTCTTGAGCGAATCCAGCAGGCCGCCCTGTTCGAAGGCAGCACTGGCTGCACCTCCTGCCAGCAGTTGGTCGAGAAGATCATTCGGTATTGCAGGTTCTTTGCGTCGGGTCATAGTGGGAATCCTTTTTACCCATTATGCCCGCCCGCACACGGAATTCCTGACAGTCCCGCAGACGCAGATGCTGGCCGGCCAGGGGATCAAGCTCGACCGCTCGACCCTGTCGCGATGGATCAAGACCCTCGCCTGGTGGACAAGGCCGGTCTACGAGCGACAGCTTCAGGTGATGCACGGCTTCCCCGGATCTTCTGCGACGAGACCCGCATGCCGGTGCGCCGGGAGGACAAGAAGACCGTCCACATCGGCCAGTTCTGGGCCCATGCGACCGATGACCGTCCCTGGAACGGGCCGGCGCCGCCGGCGGTCGTCTATGTCTATGCCGAAGGATGCGCGCACAAGGAGATCCGCGGGCAGCTGGCCGCCTTCCAGGGCCTAGTGGATTGATTCCAACGTTTGGTGCCCGCGTCTGACGGCGGCGATGATGTCGCCCGGATCGGCCTTCCATGCGAAGGGCTTGGGCTCGTGATTGTGCTCCTTGATGAAGCGGTTGATTGCGGTCTGGAGGTCGACGACGGAATGGAAGATGCCGTGCTTCAGGCGTCGGCGGGTGAGCTTGGCGAAGAAGCCCTCGACAGCGTTCAGCCACGAGCAGGATGTCG
>NZ_JAMYKZ010000047.1:0-6058 GCF_040317735.1 Mesorhizobium sp. M1399 | reverse complement strand
GTCCGCGACGCCGGCGTGATCGAGCTTGAGATCGACGGCATCGCCATGCGCGTTGGCCGTGGTGCCGATGCCAAGACGGTGGCTGCTGTAATTCACGCGCTGAAGGCAACAGCGTGATTGGCCCGACGGGTGCGGTCAAGGTCATGGTGGCGACGAAGCCGGTAGACTTCCGCAAGGGCGCGGAGGGGCTGGCCGCACTGGTGCGCGAGACGATGGGCGCCGATCCGTTCAGCGGCGCCGTCTACGTCTTCCGGGCGAAGCGGACGGATCGATCAAGCTGATCTTCTGGGATGGCACCGGCGTCTGCCTTTATGCCAAGCGTCTTGAGGACGGCGAGTTCCGCTGGCCGAAGGTGCAGGACGGGGTGATGCGGCTGATGGCCGCGCAACTCTCGGCGCTATTGGAAGGGCTGGACTGGCGGCGGGTCCACGAGGCACGCCAGACCCGCGTTCCAGCCCAGGCGGGCTGACCCGCGACGAAGTGAATCAGCCTGGATTCCGCTGTCGCGGGCTGTCGGCGAATATGGTCTGATCCGCTCATGGCGATGACGGCTGACCAGCTTCCCGACGATCCGGACGCGCTGAAGGCGATGGTCCTGGTACGCGACGTCGAGAATGCCCGCCTGATCCAGATCATCAAGGAATTGCAGCGTCACCGCTTCGGTCGCCGCGCCGAGACGCTTCCCGAGGATCAGTTGCTGCTGGGGCTCGAAGAGGCCGAGCAGATCGAGGCGGCCGGCGAGGAAGAGGCCGAGGGGGCCTCTCCGGACCAGCGACAGGCAAAGACTACCAAACGCCGGGCCAACCGGGGTGCCCTGCCGGCGATTCTTCCTCGTGTCAAGATGGTCGTCGACATCGAGGACCATGCCTGCCCGTGCTGCCGCAACGGCCTGCATCGGATCGGTGAGGACGTGAGCGAGCGGCTCGACATCGTTCCAGCGCAGCTGCGTGTGATCGTCGTGCGCCGGCCCAAATATGCCTGCCGCGCCTGTGAGGATGTGGTGGTTCAGGCTCCGGCGCCCGCCCGGCTGATCGAGGGTGGTCTTCCGACCGAGGCAACGGTCGCCCAGGTGCTGGTCTCAAAATATTCCGATCACCTTCCGCTCTATCGTCAGGCGCAGATCTACGCCCGGCAGGGCATCAATCTCGACCGGTCCACGCTCGCCGACTGGGTCGGCCGCGCCGCCTGGCATCTGCGTCCGGTGCACGAGCGGCTGCTTGGCAAGCTGAAGTCCTCGCCAAAACTCTTCGCCGACGAGACGACCGCGCCGGTGCTCGATCCGGGCCGCGGCAAGACGAAGCACCTGACAGAGCCACTGGCTTCGCCTTGCTGGATCGCGATCAGCTTCCTTCTGGTGCAAGCGATCCAGAGCATCGCAATCCGCCCCTTCCAGGCTTCCAGGCGCGCCTCTCTTCATGCAACGTCAGCCAAAGCAGGCCCAGAACGGCATCGTCGATCCTGTCGGTGTCGATCTCCATGGAAGCAGTCCAACACACGAAAGCGCCTCTGCCGCAGCCCACACCGGATGGTTACTCCGTGAAGGTCTCGGTGCAGTTAAGATTTATGGCGCCGGGGAACTTTCCAAGCAAACCTTCGGGCAGATGCTCGCCACGCTGGTCGGATCGCAACTGCTGCTCATTGTAGAATGCCCGGTCCAAAACGATGTTGCGCACAACATTTCTATCGGCCATAGCGCAGCTTGGAACGTGAGGAACTGTCCCTACCGAAGCACACGGTCCTAAACGCGAACAGGCCCAGAAATATGATCAATCCTTCGCGAAAAAATAAATCATAAACGCCTGAACCGAACAGAAAGTAAACGCTCAAAATTGCGGCAGCGACCTCATGGAAAGGGCTGATCATCGTAGCGACCCTATTGCCAAGGCTCAGCTTCACCACACGAACTATAACTACGAAAGTGACCGTAAAAGTGATCACCGCATACGCTGCAAAGAGCGTCAGATTACCGTGGCTGGCTACGAAATTCGTCCCGATTTGCGTCGCACCCATCGCACTATTCGCATTTGAAATCCCGGTAATCATCGACGTAAAAGCCATAAGAAAATCTTGCCCAAAAAAAGTCCGAAATCCGGATGTGAGGCTCTGTAAATTCATACTAACGACGATCAGCACGTACTCGACCCCAGACACCCGACCAATAAGGTCCGCAAAGGTTGATCCGTCATTAGCCGCCGGGGCGTTCAAAGCGAAATGAACGGCGTCAAGGCCGTGGTAACCCTGCAATATTGCGTAGCGGTAATAGTTAATATATTTATACCAATTCAAGATGGCATAGCCCAGTCCTGCTAACACTACTACAAAAGAGAGTGAAAGGCGTCTCTTTCTGATAGCGTAAGCAAAAAGTGGAACGACGAATATTACTTCATAGATCAGTGAGAACTTGGAACCGATTCCAAGATCGAGCGCGATGAAGGTGGCAATGAATGTTCCAGCAACGAATATGCCAAATTTGTACCGGTCTCGCACGACACAATACAGGTAAAGGTTGCATATAAAAAACAGGCAAAGCCGCACATAAAAAATTATGGCGCCGCCGATAAAAGGCGGCATAGCAGCGGGGTCCTTTCCAGGGATCCCCCATTGCAAAACGTAATGGAGAAACAATTTAGAAGCGAGCGATATCGCGATAATGGCGATCGCAAGCAGATTCTGAATGCGAATGGGGCCGAAAACGGTTTCGGAGTGCTGCTTTGAGTCCGAAACAAAATAAAGTATAACTATACTTACAGCAACGTATATCACAACCAGCCAGAGCGCCTCACCGAAACGAGGTCCTATCAGGTATTCCGCTACGTTCGACAGCATCGAGAAATCGTCTGGATATTCCAGCAAGTAGTATAGCTTGAACAAATATCCAAATACGAAATACGCATAGATGATTGTAAAATATGTGTATAATGGCTGCAGCTGCGAAATTCGATAAAATGCAAGGATCAGCAAGCCGGCAATGATCGTGAGCGGCAAAAACTCATATATAAGGACAATGTTGGAAACGTCCAAAAACGCATACACACACAACGCGTAACAAACTAGCACCAAGCCTGCTTCGACAAGAAAGATGGCACGGTTTCGGATTTTCGGCCTACTGGTTGGGCCATCAGTGCGCGAAAGACGATCGCCTGAGCTGGACGATATCAACTCGTCGACCTTTGGCGACATGGGTGGTGCAGCAATTTGTAACTGCTCGTAGAGATCGTCGAAGTTCGACTCGCGGCCGCTCACCATGGGATAGAAAGTCTCTCTACGCTGGTCTCGTACGACATCGCCATTTTCGCTGCCCGTCTAGATTGGGCTAAGCCCTGGTACACTGTTTCATCGCGACACGCCACGCCAGGCGGAAACGATCATACGATCGCGCACCACCGAGAATCCGAGGGAGGTAAGCCTAGCCAAGGTTTCGGCAAGGCGGGGTTCCCAGCGATCGACCTTGTGGCATTCGAAGACGATATTAGAAAACTTGTTGAGACAATCATCCGGAGTGATATCGAAGATGTCATACTCTGCGCCTTCGCAATCAACCTTGAGGAGGTCTACGCAGTCGAGATTGTTTGCAGCAAGAATCGCCGGAATTGTGGTGGCTGGAACGCGGCGCTGAACCGCGCCTTCATACCAAAATGATGAAACGTGAATTTCTCCGTGCTCTGAAGTCTCAACATTCAACAGAATCTCCGGGGAGTTACTGACAGCCATGTTAAAGGCTTCTATCTTGTCACCCAGGCCGTTATCAGCCACATTTTTCTTCAAAATAGTGTAGTTTTCCAAGGTCGGCTCGAAGACCAATACCCGTCGTGCTTTCAAAGTGTGGGCGGCATATAGTGCGAAGTCGCCTATGTAACCGCCGATATCGATAACGACTGGGTTCTTCGGAAGAATAACGTGCTTCAGATAGGGCTTCTGCACGAACATTTCATGAACGATTTTGGCGTCCCAGATATTATTTCGAATATTTATTGCGAGGCCATCTTGCGTCCTTATAGAAAGAAGCCCCTCGCCTTTCTGCTTCATTGCGACTCTTAGAAGGTTCGGGTTTAGAAACGCCGATTGAGCCTCTCTATCGTCCTTTCTGGCTTCAAGAAAACTCTGGAGTTTCCGTATTGGTTGAAAGATCTTCCTAGCCAACGAAGAGCTGCGCACTATATTACTCAGATTCCCTGCTTTCATTTCTCAAGCCTTTCTAAAACCATGACCAATCATGTCGACTTCCATCGAGTTTCAAGTCAAGAACCTCGGCGCGTGCCGAATACACGACCGAAGTACCTGAGGAGCGCGAATTGCATACCAACTGAGAACATATGGCCTATTGATAACCCCAATATCGCGCCAGCGAGTCCGAAAAACGGGACGCTGAGCCATGTCAAAAAGAACGAAATGAGCATCGAAGTCAGCACGACAATCAGATGAACGAGCGGCCGCTCCCGACTGGCAAAGACCTGACTCACGAACGACGCGGGGCCAAGAAATATCAACCAAGGCCCAAGCAGTACGGCATATCGAGTTAGCTGATTATATCCGTTAACAACGTAATTTTCGACCATAGCCGATAGCAACACGAATAACACCGTAAGAACAGCCGAAATTAGCGTGGCCTTCAGTAACGCTGGCCCAAGCTTGAAGTTGCTACCTTCGCTGGACGCGGCCAGAAATATACGAACGTTATAATACCTTAGGAGCTGTGCCTGAGCCACTTGGACAGAAGCTGAGAGCTGCAGGAGTATCCCGAAATACGCTACTGCTTTTATGTCTCCGCTATGCTCGATCAGAAAAATTTGCCCCCATATTAGAGCGGAAGATAGCAGTGCGATGATAGTGTATACTACCCTCATCATAACGGCGCTTGCGCGGTCCCCCCCCCGCACCTGCGAAAACACTGGCAGTGCAGCACGCCTCGAGAACGACGACAGGTATCCATACTGAATTAGCGTAAACAACCCCCTTGAGGCCGAAAGCGCGTAGAGTAGCCACATCCCAGCCTCGCCTAGGTATAGACATAAAATAATTACGGAAAATGTAAAAAATCTCTCCGCCGCAACAAAGGTGCTATGCACTCTAATTTTCCCGATGTAGTCAAATACTATCCGCTGATCCAAACCAACCATGCCGCCCCACACGAGGCCGCAAAAAACATATAACTGATTAGACGCACCTCTCATCCATACAAATGCAACAAACATCGCGGTCAGCGAGATATAACTCGCAATCTGAATTGACACTATCGATCTTATATGGCGAAAAGCCTCGTATTGCGATGCGGTCCGCCTAATCTCCGGGAGGAGTACTCGATCGTTCCCAGCGTTAGTGATCACCTGAGTTAGTGCCGCCAGTGCCAGACCATACATAAAGGCGCCGTAGGCGGCGACGTCGAGTATTTTAGCCAGAGCCAGCACAGACACGAACGAAAGCGCAGTGGCAGCGTACTGCAGTAAAACACTACCAAGGATATCAATTCGCTTGCTAAGATTGATTGCTAGGGAGTGGTTCATTCCGGAATCTTCGTTCACAATATTTTATTTCCGACTGGATCCCGTTTGCATATTTTGCTGATGTTAGTGATGGCTACCGGCGGAAGAGTTCCGACCCGATTTGCAGTATCAGATAAGGCTTTAGCACAACTGATTCCGTCCGAAGCCGCGATCTTTTTTGCTCGTCGTACGCAGGTCTGTTTTTGTTCGGCGCTCCGGTAGCCTGATTGAGCTGGCGTTTCAATCCCGATATTTTTCAGCACCCACTGGCCTTTTCCGTAGATTTTACACAATCACGTGGAGAACTTGAGCTAGTCGATGACCGCGGACGCGACGTACGAAACTCAGTCCCGCCCTCTTAAACGTCGCGGGCCCAACGGGCCATGCCCCCCGCAGCGGCATCCTTGTCAAGGCAAAATAGGTGACTGCCACGCCGCACGTGACAAGGGCAGCAGCCTCAATTGTCTGGGCTAGTTCCAGGCACGATGCCATCCCGAGCAGTTCCTACGGGGGATATGATCCAAGCCTCAGATAATTTGGCTTCGTCCCGCTGACCCAAGTCTGCCACTGCCGCAGCT
>NZ_JAMYKZ010000046.1:0-6121 GCF_040317735.1 Mesorhizobium sp. M1399 | reverse complement strand
CGCACGGACCGTCCAGTGTGTCGCTTCGTGAGCAGGCGGCTCAAGCGTCAGCGCGACGACGTTGTCGACCAGCACGGCTTTCAGCGGCGCGATGCCGGGCGGCGCAACAGGCCGTCGACGCCCTCGGCCATGAACCGTTCCTGCCACCGCCATACGCAGGTCTTCGACTTGGCCGTAGCCGCCATGACTGCCACAGTTCCCAAGCCTTCGCTGCTCAAAAGGATGATCCGAGCTCGCCAGACATGCTTCTGCGGCGAGCCTCGGGCCGCCACGATCGCCTCAAGCCTAGCCCTGTCGGATGCCGTAACGTCGATCATGATACCTGTGCGCATCTTCCCCACCGTCGCATGCCGCGACAACGAGGGGAATCCCAAATCGGACTCTTCCGTCCCGATCAGTCCACTAGTGCCGCCTTTCCAAGAGGCGGGGCCGTTGAGTATGTGATGATTGCGACTCATCTCTGGCCCCCAGGCCATGTATTAATGGTTATTCCTTCGCTGCAAAGCCAAGCTCAGCGCGGCTTGCATCCAAGATCGCCCGAAGGACGTCGATGCCGAATTTGAGGCTTTCCACCTCGACATCCAGCGGGATGCCGTAGGTGACTGTGGCTTTTGCCTCAGCGGTTACCACCTCCTCCAGTTCTTCGAACCACTGAGGACTGTTCCCTTTGTGAAGCTTCGATAGTTCCTTAATCGCGACACTAAATGCCGATTGAACAGCGATCAGAGCGGCGCCAAGCTTTCGTTCGTCTACACCCGAAATGTAAACAACAGGTCTGTTTTGCTTATCCATCACACATTTCCTCCGCCGAGTAGCGACATTGTCCTCGATCCAGATCTGACGCACTGAAGCCTGTCAGCTGCAGTCTTAGGTAGCGCGCAATACTTAGGGGGACCACGTGGAAATCACTTCGACCCCTATAGCGGACCCCTATGACCTCGGCAAAAGGTTTTTCACTCAAACTGCACGAACGTAGTTTTCCGCATCTTTTCTCGAGCAGCATCAGCAACTGATCTCCGGAAAGTTCCTCCCCCTCTGGCCGCGCAGGTACTCCCGCATTCGATCTGGGAGCGGATTGCGAAGCAGGTTAACCATGCAATTAGGACTAAGGCGCTCCAAAATGTACGGCAGTGCGGTTTGCGAATTGCCAGTTCCTCGCAGGTTGTTTCCCATGACACTAAGCTGCTCCAGCCCCGTCAGTAGGTTAGCGGGCAAGCCGCTCAGAGAATTGTTGCCCGCACTGAGGAACGTTAGGCTGGCCGGGAGGTTCTCGGGTAGGCTGGCGAGTTCATTGTCGTCGGCTTGGAGTCTCTTGAGACTCGCCGGAAGGCGCTCAGGAAGGCTAGTTAGTTGATTGCCGCCGACCCAGAGATCCGTTAGCTCGGGCGGGAGATTTTCCGGCAGGAGCGCGATTTCGTTCTGGATGACGCCAAGGTCTCTGAGCCCTGGCGCGCGGGCAACTCGGTCAAGCGGTTGCTGTTGACGTGGAGCACGTCGAGCATCCCCGGAAGAAACTCAGGCAGCCTGATCAGTTGGTTGCTACCGGCATCGAGCTTTCGCAGACCGGGTGGGAGATTGTTGGGCAGCCTGGTCAGCCGGTTGTCATTGGCATTGAGCCACTGGAGGTTGGCCGGTAGTCTGGGGGGCAGTGCCGTCAGGGACAGCGATGTCAAGTTCAGCTCGGCTCGGAAATTGCCTGTTTCGAGCCAAGCCTCGATCCGTGCCATTGCCTCTTGCCGCTCCTCATCTTGCTCCTGCTCCCCTTCCTTCGTCCAGGCTCGTAAAATTTGTTTCAGCGCCGCTTCGCCGGACGAGGAGCCGGTCAAGCATTCAATCCACTTAAGGGTGTCTTCACCGTCTTGTTCGGAATTTGCCCCCACCCCTTGCCTGCTGCCTTGCATCGCGTCGCTCCTTAGGTCATTGCGCGACTGCTGATGTTATTTCAGACCGACCGTTCCTTGCCATGCAAAATCCGCATCGCGTTATGCGGGCACAAGATAGCTCGCTTTCCAGCCTATCGTGATCTCAACGGCTTTGACTTCGCCAGCAGCGAGGTAAAGAGGCACTGGTGCGGCAACTTCATCGTTGCGAGTTCGTCGCCGACCAGCGCAACGCCGTGCTCATCGGCGGCCCCGATCCCACGACATAATGCACACCTCGCTATGTTATTGAAAAAGCTGGATCTGCTGATCCTGTGATTGTGATAATGGACTGTGTCCGCTCCTGCCGGAATGGTGCTGGATATCGAGTTGCTCGATATCTTCATGACGGATGATCCAAGGCGTACCCTTGCAATACTGCTCGGCCTTCAGATCGCCGGCGCGGATCATGCGCAGCACGGTCATTGGCCGCAGGCCGAGCTTCGCAGCCGTTTCCTGCAATGTATACTCGCCGCGCTCCGACCGTTCGTCCTTTTTGTAGACGGCGATGTCGTGCTGGTTGCGGAAAGTGCAGACACGGGACTGCGTCCATCCGTTGAGACGACCCGTGGTTTTGCCGAGCCGGTTGAGAAGCGATGCGATCGCTCTATCGGCAATTGGCGTGCCAGGGCACGGATCAGGTCCTCGATGTCCGGCGGGGCGCCCCAACGGTGATGGCCTGCCTTGTCTTCCTGACCGAAAGCGCGGTATGGTCGCCGCCCTGCCAATGCACCAGCATTTTGATGTGGTCGTCTTCGATGGCGACGACAATCTCGCGGATCACGGCACGGATGATCCGCTTGCGCGTGGTGGCGGTGGCGTTGGCATGATGCCGTGCCAGTTCGAGATCGGCGCCCATGCGCAGCAGGCTCCGCCGTTCCTCTTCTCCCAGAGCCTCAGGCTTGTGGCGGTCGAGCGCGTCAAGCTCGTCCTGACGCTCGCGGACGGCTACGAGCGCGGCATTCCAGCGTCGCTCCAGTTCGCCTGCTACAAGCCGGTTGTCCGGGTCGACGGCGTCATACTGGCGGCGTGCATGGGCGGCTTCATAACGTGCCTGCTCGAGTGCGAGCTCCACATGGCGCCGCTTCTCTCCAGCCTGCACGGTGGAGGTCTCGATGGCCTTGATCGCCGCTTCCATGGCGAGCGGTTGAAGGCGTTGAAGAACCTCCGCGCTGACCGCCTGATCGACCCGCAACGATCCGAAGCCGATGCACGGGTCGGTTCCGTGGTTGACCTGCGCTCCGCGGCAATGATAGCGCCCCGTATTGCCGTTGCTGCCGGAATAGGAGACATGCAGCTTGCGGCCGCAATGGCCGCAGCGCAAGAGACCGCCGAGCAGCAACTCGCCCCGGCGAAGAGCACCGCGCGGCACCAGGCCTTTGCTTGTGGCATTGTCCGTGATCAGGCGCTGATTCCTCTCAAAATCGTGCCAGCTCAGGTAACCTTCGTGATGGTCGATGAGCAAGACCTCCCAGTCGGCGCGATCGCGCCTGATCCCACGCAAAATCCGTTTGCGTCCGGCCTCTATGGTGACTTTGCTGCAGGTTCGCCCGAACGCATAGGCGCCGGCGTAGATCGGGTTGGTGAGAATGTGGTGCACCGTATTGTAGACGGGCAGCTTCCAGACGATCGCCCTGTCCGCCGCGCGCGTGTAATTTACGGCAGGGAGCATAATGCCCTCGCGGCGCAACCACAGATGCACCTGCCGGATGCTCTGCAGTTCGTCGAAACGCCGGAATACAAGATCGATCGCCTCGCGGATCCGCAGGTCCGGGTCTTTCTCGACCCGGTTCCGGCCCGACTTGACGTAACCGATCGCCACCGTCAGGAAAAGTTCGCCCCGTCGTGCCTTCTGCTTCAGGGCTTCGATCGAGCGGGCCCGCAGGATCGAAAGCTCCAGTTCGCTCATCGTGCCCTTCATGCCGAGCAGCAGCCTGTCGTTGGGATGACGCGGTTCGTAGATGCCGTCCTCATCTATGATGAGCGTTCCGACAAGGCCGCAAAACTCGATGAGCGTATGCCAGTCCCGGCCATTGCGGGCCAGCCGGGAGGCTTCAATGGCGAGAACCGCACCAACCCGACCTTCGCAGATCGCCGCCAGAAGCTTCTCAAAGCCCGGACGGCTGATGCCAGACCCTGAACGACCGAGATCTTCATCGATGACGATGGCGTCTTTCCAGCCAAGGGACCGCGCTCGCTCGGCAAGGCCATATTGGCGTCGCCGGCTCTCGGGATTGTTGACGAGTTGATCGGCCGTCGACTGCCGGACATAGACATAGGCACCGCGCGCGAGATGTTCAGCGGTGATCTTCATGATCTGCCTCCCGTCCCGTCTGGCTCACCACCGCTTCCCTCAGCAAGGTCTCGATCAGCGGGAGGGTGCGTTCCCGGACTTCGCCTGGAAGACTCGATGGCGGAGCCTTCTTGGAAAACAGGTCTGGCTGGTCGGTTCGGCATTGCCTGCGCTGCATGGTGGTCTCCTGGCTGGCGTGAGTCGCTCTGCAGAAAACGTAGACATGCATCGACCTCGCGGCGCAGGTCGCGCAGGCATGAAAGGGGAAAACGGGGCGCCTCGCGAACCGCCATCGTCAGGGCGATCTCTTCCGTCATCCAGATCGGAATCAGCGCCAGGCTGCCATCCGGTTGTCGCCCGACATAGGCCGGCTCACCGCAATAACGCTGACGGCCTGTGACGAAAATCTCCCCGCCCGAACGTGGATGAAAGGCGTAACGGACAATCTTCTTTGCCTCGCCATCCTGATAACGGGCATTATGAGCCCAGTCCGACCGGCCTGGGCAAGAGTTGGCTTGCCTGCGCGCTCGGGCATAAGGCCTGCCGGGACGACCGGTCCGTTCTCTATAAGCGTGTCCCACGCCTGTTCGCCAACCTGGCGCTCGCCAGAGGCGATGGTCGCTACGCACGCCTGCAACGCACGCTCGCCCGGGTCCAATTGCTGATCCTTGATGATTGAGGCCTTGAACCACTCGACGATCAGGCCCGCCACGATCTCCTCGAAATCCTCGAGGATGGCTACGGCCGCCGCTCCACCATCATCACCAGCCAACTGCCCGTGTCAGCATGGCATGACGTCATCGGAAATCCGACTTATGCCGACGCCATCCTGACGCAAGCGGACCGCAACCGGCAAGTGGCATATGGACGAGATCTATATCAAGGTTCGCGGCCGTTGGATGTATCTGTATCTTTATCGCGCCCTCGACAGCGTCGGCATTCAGCCCCCCCTTTCGGTATCGGTCAGCAGTTGCCCAATTCAACTCTCCATCGGCGCCAGGGCATCATCCAGGTTGGGCGCAGGCGAGCCGATCAGGGTGGTCGCAGTCGGTCCTGGAGTGCCCGCCGATCGGCAACGAGGTTATTGAGGTGCTGCGGCTGCGGCAGTCCTTGTGCCAATCGTCCAACCAGTTCCCGCGTCGCGTCCAGCACGCAGACGCCGCAATCCCAACCGTTATCCTGCCGGTTGATGCTGCCTTTGAACGCGGTGGCGCCCAGCCTTTTTGCGAGCGCTGCTGCAATCCCGTCGTTGAATCCCCCCAAGGAGTCGTAGTGATAGGCAACCGGGTTGTCTCGGTCCGTGCGATCAAAGAGCAGCAGCGACCAATGGTTGCCGCGGAGACGAGGATCAACAGCATCGGCATCGTTCAGTGGCAGGAACAGGAAGTCGGCTGTATCCGTGCCGCGCCGGCCGCGGCCGCGCAAGATCCCCTCCCAGTGGGTCTCCTCGTGGGGGTTGTCCCGCAGACGCTGGGCTACGAGGGGATCCACGAGGCGCGTCCGAGCGGCCAGATCCGGATTGGTCACCTGCAACTCGCGCTCCAGGAGATTGTAATCTCTTGTGATGTGGCTATCGTCCAGCCATTGCTCGTCGTCGAGCCAAGCTCCAGGGTGAAAAGTGAGATGAACACCGTCCGACTGCAGCGCGGCCGTGTAAAGCTGACTGGGGTCCAGCGGATTTTGGGTGTGCCCATTATTGATCAAGAAGCGTGTCGATGGAGCGTACCAGGTCGGCGCGACCCCTCTGGTCTCCAGGATGTTGATCACATCGTACGAGGCCAGTCCGGAGCCGTGTTGCCAGCCATCAAACTCAATCTCAGGCGGCTTGGGAGTTGATGGGCCGGCAAAGGACGGCGGGCCGGCCCACGCCGGCGCAGAGTGAGCGTCGTCGCGCAGCTCGTGCGGTGTG
>NZ_JAMYKZ010000045.1:0-6283 GCF_040317735.1 Mesorhizobium sp. M1399 | reverse complement strand
GCTCACCGTCGATCGTGAGCGAGAGATGGCGCTTTTCGCGCTGAAAAAGCCGCACCCCGAGTTGGTGTTCGAGCAGCCGCAGCTGCTGGCTAACCGCCGAAGGTGTCACCTGCAATTCCTGAGCGGCCTTTGCCACGCCGCCGAGCCGCGCGACTGCCTCGAAATGCGTCATCGAATTGAACTTGATGTCTGACATCGTCCTCGTCAGTTAAGCTCAGCTACACAGAATGTTAAGAAACGAGAATTGAGCCGAATGTCAATCGGGCGCATCATCCTATGGTCTCGGGAGGAGATACAGGATGGAGCCGAGTTCAACCCAAAGCTTGGGTAGTGCCGGCAATGTGCCGGCAGTTGGACAGGTATTGACCAGGAAGCCCCTGATCGAGGCTTCCAATGTCAAGAAGAACTACGGCGCAACACGGGTCCTTCGGGGCGTGAATTTTCAGGTCCGGCCTGGCGAAATCCACGCGCTCCTGGGCGGCAACGGCGCCGGCAAAAGCACCCTGATCCGCATCATCACCGGGCTGATCTCACGCGATGCCGGCGATATTAGCTTCGCCTCGTCGAAGGCCGGCCACACCAGGCCGATCATCGCGGTGGTGCATCAGGAGCTGGCGCTATTGCCCGAGCTGTCGGTCGCGGAAAATATCGGCATTGTGCATGCGAGGTCGGGCTGGTCGCAGATCAGCCGTCGCCGCATGCGCGAAACCGCGCTCGGAGCGCTCCGGCTGATTGACCCAGCGATCGGCGAAGAGATTATCGATCGGCCGGCACGCAAATTGTCCCTCCACGAAGGCCAGATCGTCCAGATCGCTCGTGCCCTTTCCACCGGAGCCGAAGTGCTGCTTCTCGACGAGCCCACGGCCAATCTCACTGCCGGCGAGACTGCCAAACTCTTCTCGGTGCTGAAGCGGTTGGTGCACGAGGAAGGCATCGGCATCGTCTTTGTTTCTCACCGTATGCGGGAAATCCGCGCGCTCTGCGATGTCTGCACGATCTTGCGCGATGCCGTCACGATCGCGAATGCCACGCCGCTTGCATCGCTCAGCGACGCCGAAATCGTCCAGCAGATGGGCCAACACGCGCAGCGTCCGGCAAGGCACCGCAACCCGCAAAAACACCTCCGACAGGGCATACCAGTCGAACTCCTCGGCCCCGGCGACGTCAGGATAGCGATTTCGTCCGGCACCATCCTGGGACTGGCCGGCGCGCCCGCAGGCCCGACCGGCCTCATTGCTCCCCTGGTGGGCGCCGGACCCGGGGCTGGCTGGCGCCTTTCCGGCGAGGGTTTTGCGGACCGCTTCTCGTCTCCAGCGGCAGCGGCGCGGGCCGGTATCGGCTTTGTTTCGGGCGACCGCGCAACCAAGGGGATCCTTTCGCAGCTGCCCATCGTCGATAACGTGCTTGCAGCACGCAGGGTTCGCGAAAGACGGCGGATCGTGGCCGCAGCCGAGCGGCAGGAATGTCACGATCTCGTTTCAGCGCTGAAGTTGAAAGCCAGCTCGATCTGGGACCTGCCGGCCTCGTTGTCCGGCGGCAACCAGCAGAAGCTTCTCGTCGCACGCTGGCTTGGGCTGCCGCTCCGGATGGTGGTGCTGGAAGAGCCGACGCGTGGCGTCGACATCGGCACCAAGCATGACATTTACGGTTTGATCCGGGAGATGGCCGACGCTGGCGCGATCATCATCTGGTGGTCGACCGAGAACGTCGAACTGCTCGAGCTTTGCGACGCCATTTTCGCCTTTGACACTGATGGGCAACCGAAGGGATTCCTGCCTGAAGAGCACTACACCGAAGACGGGCTCGCCGAACTGACGGGGATGGCGGGATGACCGACGCGAGCAACGGCACCACGACCACCGACAAACTCCGGACCACCAACTCGCGCGTCCCAGCAGTTCTTTTGTGCTACCGAACGGAAGGCGCGATTGCCGCCGCAATCGTCGTCCTGCTGCTGGCCGTCGGCATGTTCGTGCCCGCTGCACTCAGCATGGGCAATTTGCAAAACATCATCCAGGCCGCCGCGCCCCTCATCATCATGTCACTCGGTGTTTTGCTGGTCGTCATTACCGGCGGAATTGATCTTTCGGTCGGTTCAGTCTTTTCCCTGACCGGAATGGTGACCGCGCTGGCGATGGCCAATGGCGCTGACGGACTGACCGCGAGTGCTGCCGGCCTGGCGGTCGGCTTTGTGTTCGGCTCAATCAATGGCCTTCTGGTCACGGTCGTCGGGCTCGCGCCTTTCGTCGTCACGCTCATCACCTACGCGGTGGCGGGCAGCCTTGCCTTCATCGTCACGAATGGTCGTTCGATGCCGATCGGCGCGCCGGATTTCTGGCTCCTGAATTCGGGCGAGATTATCCCGGGCGTCCCCAACCATCTTCTGTTCTGCATCATACTGATGATCGCGCTGGAATACGTCCTGCGCAAGGTCGTGCTCGGACGCTGGTTCTTTGCCGTCGGCTCGTCGGCAATTGCTGCCCGGCTGCTCGGCATTCCGGTTCTGCGCATCAAGTTTGCTGCCTATGTCGCTTCGGGCCTGCTCGCCTCTTTCGCCGGGCTGTTGACCGTAAGCTACATCCTTAACGCCGAAGCCACTGCCGGCGCCAGCCTGATGCTGCAGGCAATCGCCGCCGTCGTCATTGGAGGGGCCAGCCTATTTGGCGGAACTGGGAGCGCGATCGGCGCCATGCTGGGCGCTCTGATGATCACCTGCATCCAGAACGGCGTGAACCTCATTGGCGTGAACAGCTTCTGGCAAGGCTCCGTCACCGGCGCCGCAATCCTGCTCGCGGTTCTGATCGACCGCTTCAGCAACAAGAATCGCATCTAGATCATCAATGGGAGGAACCAAGATGAAGTTTAAGACCATACTACTTGCAGCGTTGGCGGCGGCTACCTTGTCCAGCGCATCATACGCTGAAGACAAGAAAACCGTCGCCTACATCGCCCCGTCGCTGGACATCTCCTACTGGCAATGGGTCGGGTACGGCGTGAAGGAGAAGGCCAACGAGCTTGGCATGGACTATGTCGAGTACACGTCGGAGAATTCGCCCGCCAAGCAGATGGACAATGCCAGGACTGCCGTGACCAAAGGCGTCGCGGCCATCGTGATCGGCCCCGTCAGCTCGACCTCGACACCGCCGCTGCTCGACTATCTGGCGAAGCAGAAAGTGCCGATCGCCTTCGCCGGCATCGGGCCGCAACCGGGCCTCACCAACTATACGTCCTCGGTCACCGCCAACAACTATGAGACCGGCAAGGCGCAGGGGAAATTCACCTGCGAGCTCGCCAAGGAGCGTGGCGGCAACAAGGTCGGTATGCTGTCCTTGCCGCAGGATCGGGAGAATGCGCAGAAGTACCTCAAGGGCGCTAAGGAGGCGTTCGCGGCCGCAGGGTGTGACCTCGTCCAGATGCTGGAGACGCGGGGCCTGACGATCAACGAAGCCGTCACCCAGGCAAATGACCTCTTGACCGCCAATCCCGATGTCAAGGCCATCTACGGAATGTATGACGAAGCCGGCAGCGGCGCCGCCAAGGTGGTCGAAACGCGCGGCTCGGCCGGCAAGATCGGCATCACCGTAGCCGACGGCTCGCCGACCACGATCGCGCTGCTCAAGAAAGGAGCGCTCCAGGGCATCTTCTTCCAGGAGGCAGTGGGCCAAGGCATCGACGGAACCCAACAGGTCTACAACGCACTGACGGGCGCGCCGGTGACCCAGGATCTGGCCTTGGTCATGCCTCTTGTTACGGCCGACAAGGTTGACAGTCCCGAGGCCAAGAAGGTCATCGCCCGCGTCTTTCCCCCGAGCAACTGACCGCCACCCAATGGATCCGCCGGCTTGGCCGGCGGGTCCAGACCTCAAGCAAGGAATCCCGACCGTGGCCGAGCTGCCGTTCATCGATCCGCACCATCATTTGTGGGATATGGAGGCCAATTATTATCCGTGGCTGACCGACGGGGTTAAGCCGTCAGCCTTCGGTGACTACGAGGCGATCCGAAAAAGTTACCTTCTCGAGGACTATCTTGAGGACGGCAAGAACCAGAACCTCGTAAAATCGGTGCACCTGGATGTGGGGTTCGATCCCAGCGATCCGGTTGGGGAGACGCGCTGGCTGCAGGAGATCGCCGACAAGCGGGGGTTTCCCCACGGCATCGTCGGCTATGCCGACCTGTCCCAACCCGATGTTGGCGAGCTCCTCGACCGCCACATGGAACATCAGAACTTCCGCGGCATTCGGCAGTCGATGAACTACCATCCCGACGCCGCTAAGACATATCAGGCGCGGCCGGAGGTGAGCCGGACACCCGAATGGCGGCGTGGTTTCCGGGAGCTGGCGAAGCGACGGCTGAGCTTCGACCTGCAGCTCTACTATCCCCAGATGGGCGAGTTCCTCGAACTCGCGCGCGACTTTCCCGACGTCCAGATCATTCTCAATCACACCGGCATGCAGGTCGACGGCGCCGAGCATTTTGGCGCCTGGAAAAAAGGCATGCACCAGTTGGCGCAAGCGCCGAACGTCGCCTGCAAAATCTCGGGCCTCGGCATGGGCGACTGGACTTGGACCACGGCCTCGATTCGTCCTTATGTCGAGGAGGCGATCGCAGCCTTCGGCGTCGGCCGCTCGATGTTCGCGACGAACTTCCCCGTCGACAAGCTGTTCTCGAGCTTCGACGCCATTTTGAACGCCTTCAAGGAAATTACGATCGCCTACCCGCACGAGGAGCGGCTCGCGCTGTTCCATGACAACGCTGCCCGGTTCTACCGACTTTAGATCACCGGCAACCAGAAATAGCAGGAGAGTTCGACATGTTGCTGAAGGGCAAGGCCGTGGTGATTTCAGGGGCCGCGAGCCCTCGGGGGATAGGCCGCTCCACGGCAACGCTGATGGCGGAGCAAGGCGCGCGCATTGCTATTCTTGACCTCGATGAGCAACAGGCCCGTGACGCCGCCGAGTCGCTTGGGCCCGAGCACATTGGCCTCGCCTGTAACGTCGCCGACCTCGATGCGTGCAAGAGGGCTGCTGCCGAGGTGGCCGAAGCCTTCGGCAAGGTCGACGTGCTGTGCAACATTGCCGGGATCACGCAGCCCGCAAAGACACTGGATATCGGCGCGGCTGACTGGGACCGCATCCTCGATGTCAACCTACGCGGCGTGCTCCATCTCAGCCAGGCATTCATCCCGAACATGCGCGAAAATGGCGGCGGCTCGATCATCTGCATGTCGTCGGTTTCGGCCCAGCGCGGCGGCGGCATCTTCGGTGGCCCGCACTATTCGGCTGCCAAGGCGGGTGTTCTGGGGCTTGCCAAGGCCATGGCGCGCGAATTCGGGCCCGACCGCATCCGCGTCAACTGTGTCACACCGGGCCTGATCCAGACCGACATCACCGGCGGCAAACTGACCGACGCCATGCGCGCCGACATCATCAAGGGAATCCCGCTCAGCCGGCTGGGCGACGCACGCGACGTCGCCGGCGCCTATCTCTTTCTGGCGTCCGATCTGGCCAGCTACATCACCGGCGCCGTGATCGACGTCAACGGTGGGATGCTGATCCATGGCTGAGAGGACACCGGATCTTGAGATGCCTCGCGCTGGCAGCAATGTCAGCCTGGCCGAACGAGCCTATCGTATCCGCCGACATGCCGTCCGGATGGGTCAAGTCCAGGGCCAAGGTTATGTTGGACAGGCGCTGGGTATCGCCGACGTGCTTGCCGTCGCCTATTTCCATGCGCTTCACTACCGGCCGGACGACACGCTGTGGGAGGGACGCGACCGCTTCCTGCTGTCGATCGGACACTACGCCATCGCGCTCTACGCGGCGCTGATCGAAGCGGGCGTGCTACCGGAGGAAGAGCTCGAGACCTATGGCAGCGACGATAGCCGCATGCCGATGTCCGGCATGGCGGCATACACGCCCGGCATGGAGATCACCGGCGGCTCGCTCGGTCACGGCCTTGGCATCGCTGTCGGTATGTGCATGGGGCTGAGGCGCAAGCAGAGCGACAGTTTCGTCTATAACCTCCTGTCCGACGGCGAACTCGGCGAGGGTTCGACCTGGGAAGCCGCGATGTCGGCCGCCCACCACAAGCTCGACAATCTCATTGCCATTGTCGACTTCAACAATCAGCAGGCCGATGGTCCGTCGACGGCCATGCTCTCCTCCGAACCTGTGACCGAGAAGTTCGAGGCGTTCGGCTGGCATGCGCAGCGCGTCGACGGCAACGACATCGAGGCGGTCCGCAAGGCCTTCGACATGGCGCGCGGCCTGAAGGAACCTCGTC
>NZ_JAMYKZ010000044.1:0-7147 GCF_040317735.1 Mesorhizobium sp. M1399 | reverse complement strand
GGTTTTTTCGTCGCACCTCCGCGCCCCGGGGGGTGGTGCTATTAACAAAATTTCTTCACTTACCAAACAACCCCCTTATATCCCGCGGGCCCCGCGGGGGCGGGCCCGGGCTCCCCACCGGCAAAAGGAGGTTGCAATGAGCCGCTATACTATCACTGTCACTGGCACCGTCATCGGAAAGGGCCACTCCGATCCAGACGCTGTCATCGGCTACGACCTACCGCTTCGGACCTACTTCCTGCAAGCGTTCCCGCACGAAGAAACCGACGAGCCCCGTCTTTGGCTTGGCACCCGCGATCGCGCGTTCGAAGCGCTTGACGATCTTCGCCATGCAGCCATCGCACACGGCTACGACTTCATGCCGTTGTCGCCCAAACTGGCGGCAAAGCTGGTCGGCGACAAAGCGGCAGCCAGCGGGCGTCCGGTGCGAGACACAATCTTCGGCCAGATGCTGAAACACCTCAACCAATCCAAGTAGGCAAACATCTCAGGGCCCGCGACGGAACACTCCGTCGCGGGCCCTTTTTTGCACGTTGCAAAAGAGCCACGAACATCACCCGTCACGGCATGCGAGAGCGACTCAAAACCGCCGATTATTCCTTCGGCAGTTTGTGCTTATGAATGCGGATATAATCCTGCACAGCCTTTCGCAGCAGTTCGGTCATGCTGTGGCCGTTGCTGATCGCCAGCAGCTTGAAATGGCGCTGCTCCGCAGCCGTCAGGTAATACCCGCAGCGGATCATCTCCTCGTCGCGAATCTTCTTGCCGGCTATCGGATCCTTTTTCTGACCCTGCCGCAGCAGCTTGCGAAAGTCAGGGCTTGCACCCGATGCCGGCTCGGGCGTCTGCGACATCGCCGATCCGACATTCGGCTCCAGCTTCTGCGCCTCGATCTTCGGCGATGAAATGAACATGCTCGGCAGTGCCGGCGGCTGCGTGGAAATCGCCTTCATCATGCGGGCTTTCTTGTCGTCACCGGGTTTCGGTGCGGTTTCTTCACTCATTCCGCGTTCCTTGTGGCTTCGATGAAGGTTTGCAGAAGGTCGTCGAAGACCCCTTCGCTCTCGGCAATCGCCTTCGCATCAGGCACCCCATGGCTGTAAAGGGTCTGCCCGGTCTGAAGGTCGCGGTAGGCAACACGATTGTGCAGGACATGTTCTGCAATGGGCGTGCCATTGGCCTGGATGATGGCGCGCAGTTCGGTCAGGGCTCGCGCCCTGCTATCGATGATGGTCTGCTTGGTCAGCACGAATATCGCAGGCAGCGGTCTACCCCGGCTCTCGACCGCCAGCGGGATGTAGTGGTCGGTGATCTGGATGGCGGCGGTCACATCATCAAGCGCAAAATAGATCGGCACGACGACAATATCGGCGGCGAAGAGCCCGGCCATCAGGTTATCGTTTGTGGTGCCTTCCGTATCGATCAAGACGACCGAGCGCTCACCGTTGTGAGTGGCTGCTGCGCGAAGGATTTCCTGCGGCGTCATCGCGCTCACCATCGTGAGCCTGTCAGGACGATTGCCAGCCTCGCCCAGCATCTGGAACCAGCGGTGCATGTTCTGCCGCCGGTCTCCGTCGATAAGAGTGACCGAATAGCCCCGATGCAGCGCGACGGATGCGAGGGCGCGCAGCATCGTCGATTTGCCAGTGCCGCCCTTGGGGATCGCAGCGGAGATGATCATGGGGGCCTCGTTCCGGCGTTGTCTCCTTGTTTCCATGTTAACATGGAAACAAGTCAACATGGAACAATATCACGGTAGAGACATGGTGACATAGTCAACGGGGAAGACTGGTTTGGCAACCCAGGCGCGCACCAATAAGAGCTCGTTCACGGTGCGGTTTTTGCGCAGCTGCTATCTGCAGCGAAGGAATAGGTCCGGTGGCCCATCGACTGCGCATTTCCGACTACGCATTTCCGACTACGCATCAGTCCTCAACGCATCATAGACACACTACATCAAGTCACGATGGAAACACATCGCGACCGGCCCGCTGCGGTTGACAACTGGGCTGGTGAGAAAGGAACGTCGGCTTTGTCTTTATCTTGGCAGGATAGCCTATTTTGTGATACACACAAAATAGGCGGCGCGGCCCTGTCGGGCCTTAGCGCCCGCAAGCGGGCTTGAGAGATGGATGCAGGCGCCCAGAAAGCAGCGGTACAGAACGCGTCACGGCGCTACGGCGAGGTGACGCACATCCGATTTTCGGCTGACGAGCTGGCCAACCTTAAAGCCATTGCGGAGCGGGACGGCGTTACCGTCAGCGAGGTCGTGCGGCGTCTTGTGCGGGCAGAGGCCGGGTATCTGCCTATCGCGTCAGAGGCGTTGCGGCCGGCGATCGTGGACATGACCGATCAGCTGCGGCGCGTCGGCGTCAATTTCAATCAGGCCGTGCGCGCGATAAATGACGGCCGTGTTGCCCACGATGAGGATCTTGAACAGGCGCTGGTCGCCGTGGGCAACCTGGTGCGGCAGTTTCGCGAGGAACTGAAGGCGATGACTGGCGGGTCACGCAAGGCGAGGGTGGCCAGGCCATGAGCGGTCGTCTTGCTGGCTACGCGGCCGAAATCGAACGCTATCTTCGAGGCGAGTCCGGCGTGAAGCGTGAGGAGCTGGACGACGACAAGTCCGTCACGGGCGCCCGACGCGAGGTCGGTGAATTCCAGGCGATGAAGAGCTATGAGCGGACCGGTGGCGGCGGACGCCTCGGGCAAGGAGGCGGCTCGACGGCAGGTGGCGGCAGGAGCGCCCATCGTTCGTCGCCGGGAGGATTGGGGGCGGCGGGGAGCTCCATGTCCAGCAGGGCACCGAAGTCCACTGCTGCTGCGAGTTCGCCCAAGGCCGCTAGCGCGCCGATCATGATCTATGGCGTCACGCTCGCCGGTTTCCGGCCGGAAGAGGAGGAGGAAGACTGGAAGCGGCGCGGCGGCGGTGGTCGTGGTGCTGTTCGTCCGAGCGGTACGGCACGAGCGGCGCGGACGGGCTATCAGGCGCGGGCCGTGGCGGCACGGGCAGGCTATGCGGCGGGCGCGCAGCCTGCCGTGTTCAAGGTCATGCCCAATCCGCCATCGACCAAGGAAGCTGCCGCCCGGCTGCTCAATTACATCGGGAAGCGCGAGGACGAAAAAGGCGAGAAACACGACATCGAGATTTTCGACGAGGACGGGCAGGTGCTTGCGACAGGTGCCGCAAGAAAGGCGTTCCTGGAATCGTTTTGCGAGACGTTCGAACCGCCCTTGGAAAACACCAATTTTATCGAGGTTCGCTTCGATCTCGCTAGCGAGGTGACCGATGCCGCCTTGAGCGAGGCGCTGAGCAAGGCCTTCGGGGCAAAACCGTTCATCTATGCGCAGGATGGACAGACGGTGGAGGTTTACGCGCATACCGATGAGCGGGCCGGACCGCTTGCCAAGGTGCTCGCCGGCGGTCGGGAAAAAAATTCGCGCAGCAAGGCGCTCGACAAGATCGAAGCGCGCCTGTCTGAAGCCATGGGCGAGGCGGGGGTGGTCGCCAAGGCAGAGGTAACGGCGGCCGTGAGCCGTGAACCCAAAGCGAAATATTTCCTGCAGAAGTTCATCCGCACCCACAGCCACATCCGCCACGCAAATGGCGAGCCTGTGCCTGCTGTGAAAAGCTCCACCAAGGCGGCGGCTTCGATCTATGAACAATGGCGCCCGCAGTTTTCGGGGCGTGAGCGCCGCAATGCCTATCACCTGCTTTTCTCGGCAAGAGCCGGCACCGATGCCAACGCCGTGATGGCCGCGGCGCGCGGCGTGCTCGAGGAGCGAGCGCCAGGATACAAGTTCGTCCTGGCGCATCACAAGGACACCAAGCACGTCCATATCCACGCGATGGTGCAGGCACGGTCAGCCGACGGCGAGCGCCTGAAATTCTACAAGCCTGATCTCGCAGCCTGGCGCGAGACTTTTGCGGAAAAAGCACGCGAGAACGGCATTGCGATGGTGGCGACGCGGCGCATGGATCATGCGATGACGCGGCCATTCACGAAGGAGCATGCCGGAGCCTACAGCCGTGCACAGAGCGATCCGCGCTATCAGGTCAGCGCCAGGACAATCGAGAGAGTGGAGGCCAAGCGGCAACGCCGTTTCGATATGCAATCGCTTATCGTGAACGGCGATGCAATCGCTGCCGCATGGCAAAAGACTGTGACGACGATGCGGACTGCGGGCATAGTCGGACAGGCTCTCACGGCAGCGGAGTCGATCGGCAACAATTTTCTGCGGTTCCGTGGCGATGGGACAGGGGAAGGGCAGCCAGGTCCTGGCGCGGGTCGCGGAGCTGATCAATCGGGGCAGAAGTCTTTTCTGTCCCATCCCGGTATGAGAGAATTGAATGCACTGATAGGAGATTTGGACATGGCGCAGACCCCCTTGGAAATGCGGCGTCAGATGGCCCGCGTCAATCAGGCTCTCGACAACATGCGCGAGACGCTGCCGCCGGCGCATCAAGGTCAGTTCGAACAGTATCGTGAAGAGGTGAACGACAAGATGCACGACCGTCTCGCGCGGCTGCAATTCGAGCGGCAGCAGCAGCGTCGTGGTGGTGGCGGTGGCGAGCCTATCCCCGAGCGCGAGCCGCGAGGGCGAGACCTTCCAACTCGGGACGATCCCCGCGAGCCGGAGCAGCCGCGCACCGGCACCGAGCAGGAGAAGGTGGCAGCCAAGCAGAAGGACGCCAACAAACAGAAGGCACGGCAGTCGGAAGAGCAGGACCGCAAGACCCAGCGCTCAAATGATAAGGATTACGAGCGCTGAGCCGAGCTCACTGCCGCCTGCGGCTAAAGAGACCGAGAGTGTTAGTGACCTCATGTGCCGAGGCCCATTTGGCGCCTACGAGGTTCAGGATGATGGCCACGCAGATCTCACGCCGCGCATGATCTTGAAATCTGCTTCGTGCCGCATTGCTGGATGGACTGAAGCTAAGGCTGTGACAGGCTGGTTTTCAGGTCGGTCCAGGTAACCGCAGCGCCATTGGATCGATCGGTGACGGGCTCAAAGCCCGGTCGTAAGTTTGCTGATGGGTTAGTTTAGATTAGGGTCCGGACTCATAACCGTCGGTCGACTGCGCTGGCGGCTCTGGTTGCCGTTAGTCGCGGGCGCTGAGCGGGGCTCGATAGGATCAACCGAACCTGCGATACTCAAGGCAATCTGTTGGAGTGATGATGCGCATCGTAACCCGTCTCACTGATCGGCTTAAACTGCAGCATCCGATCATCAGCGCGCCGATGGCATTCGCATCGGGCGGGGAACTCGCAGGTGCGGTCAGTACAGCCGGAGGGCTTGGGCTTATCGGCGGCGGCTATGGCGACGCTGATTGGCTGACGCGAGAGTTCGAGCGATCTGGCAACCGACCTGTCGGCTGCGGCTTCATAACTTGGTCACTCGCCAGGAACCCGCGCCTACTCGATAAGGCCTTGGAGCGGCGACCAAGTGCGATTTTCCTATCCTTTGGCGACCCGGCGCCTTTTTCGCCGGCGATACGGGCCGCCGGGGTCCCCTTGATCTGCCAGGTCCAGAGCCTCGACGACGCGCGCCGCGCTCTTGATGCCGGAGCCGACATCGTCGTCGCCCAAGGCGCGGAAGCCGGCGGTCACGGTGAGAAGCGAGCGACATTCACATTTGTTCCGGAGGTCGCGAACTTGGTACGGCGACGGGCGCCGGACACGCTCATCTGCGCGGCCGGTGGCATCGCCGATGGTCGTGGGCTTGCAGCGGCGCTGATGCTTGGCGCTGATGGCGTCGTGATGGGATCACGTTTCTGGGCCTCGTTGGAGGCTCTCGTTCATCCAAATCTGCACCAGGCTGCCCTTGCCGCGACCGGAGACGACACGGTTCGAACCTCGGTGATGGACCTAGCGCGCCGCCTGGATTGGCCATCGCGGTTTTCACTGCGCGTTCGGAAGAATGCTTTTACGGAAGCCTGGCACGGCAATGAGGCCCATCTCCTTGCCGACATTGACGCGCAGTCCGCTGCCTACCGGGAAGCGTGGGCAAGTGGCGATCCCACAATAGCCGCGATCATGATTGGTGAGGCCGCCGGCCTCATCCACGACATCGAGCCGGCGAGTGACATACTCCTTCGCACCGTTTCTGAAGCGATCACCCTGCTTCAGGGCGCAAGTTCGCTTCTGTTTGTCGAGGACAACTGTCACAGCCAGTAACTGACCGTAGCGGCTAGGCAGACGGCAGCGAGGAAGTTCGTGGCCGATCGATCGTATCTGGTGGCGATGCGGCGCAAATCCTTGAGCCGTCCGAACATGCGCTCGATGGCGTTGCGATCACGGTAGAGGAACGGGGAGAAGCAGTTCTTCCAGCGCCGGTTGGCTTCGGCGGAATGTTCGGCATCGCCGCTTTAGCCTAGACCTGTGGCGAATGGCATTGGTATCATAGTCCTTGTCGGCGTGCAGGATCGGGCTCTTGGGCATCTGCTCCAGAAGCAAATCTCCGGCGCTGCAATCGGCGACCTGGCCACCGGTCAAGAGGAAAGCGATCGGGCGGCACAGGCCATCGGTCAGGGCGTGGATCTTCGTGGTTCGCCCACCGCGCGACCGGCCGATCGCCTGATTTTGCTCCCCCCTGTGCCGCCAGAAGCGCAGCGATGCGCCTTCACGGCCGAAGAGGTCGATCAGGACCTCAGCCGGAGGACCGCCAGCCGAGGCCAGGGCGTGGAAGATGTCGACCCAAACGCCTTTGGCAGCCCATCGGACAAAGCGATTGTAGAGCGTCTTTCTCGGCCCGTAGACTTGCGGGGCATCGACCCAGCGGCCGCCGGACTTGAGGACATGGACGATGCCGCCAATCGCTCGGCGGTCATACTCTTGGCTTGCCGCGCGTGTCGGTTGGCAGCAGCGCCTGCGGCCGCGAAACCTGCTCCCTCCGTCAGCCAGAAATAATCGCGATTCATCTGTGGCCTCCCTTTGGAGACCGTGACTCATAAAACCACCGTCAGTGGAATCCCTTTATGGGTCCGGATCCTAGCCTGAAAAATTCATGGGGGTTGGTGGATGTGGCGCAAGCCGTTGAAAAACGTAGGATTTGGTTGCTTAAGCCGATCCGAACCATTTCCCGGAGACCACACCCACCATGAACGATCTTGCGCTGCCGCTGAGCGGTTTGTCATCAGTCGGCG
>NZ_JAMYKZ010000043.1:0-7289 GCF_040317735.1 Mesorhizobium sp. M1399 | reverse complement strand
CTGCGCAGGGTTTCAAGCAGATCCTGTCCGGCCTGCTCATTATGGTTTTCGAGACCCTGGGCGAATTGGCGCAGGACCGTGATGCGCATGGTGATGTGGAACCAGTCGAGCACATGTTCGCTTGCCGGCGCGATCATCTCGGCAAGCGAGCGGACTTCTTCTCCTCCGTCGATGATGAAAGTGATGTGAGCTATGCTGGAATTTGGGTGACGGGGCTGATCAAGCGGCGCTCTGTGGCTTCGTTTCGATGACCTCGATTCCGTCCAGGAACCTGGCCCTGCGATGAGTTTCGGCAACTGATTTTGTCCTTTCAATCGTCGCCACGTCCTGGCCGCGGCCATGACCAGCTTGAAGACCATCAGCCCGGCGGTTTTCGAGGATAGCGAGCCCTTGGTACGCACCGTGCGATGGCGAACGGTCGCAAAGACGCTTTCGATGGGATTGGACGTTCGCAGATGATCCCAGTGTTCGGCGGGGAAATCGTAGAACGCCAGCAACGCATTCTGATCTTTCGTCAGGCAGTCGACCGCCTTGGCATATTTCGCGTCATATTTTTCGACGAAGACGGCAATTGCGGTCTCGGCCGAGGCCCGGTTGGAAGCGAGATAGATTTCGCGCAGGTCTGCCTTCATGCCGGCCTGCACCGATTTCGGCACCTTGTTGAGAACGTTGGCTGTCTTGTGCACCCAGCATCGCTGGTGTTTGGTGCCGGGAAGGAGCTCCTCGAGCGCCTTCCAGAAGCCAAGCGCGCCGTCGCCCACGGCAAGATCGGGCGCGATCTTAAGGCCACGACGCTTGACGTCGACCAGCAGCTCGCGCCAGCTTTGCGCACCCTCGCGAATGCCGGTCTGGAAGCCGACAAGTTCCTTCTTGCCCTCGGGTGTGGCGCCGATCAGAACCAGCATGCATTCGGCATGGTCTTCCATCCGGGCCTGCAGATAGACCCCGTCCGCCCACACATAGACATAGTGGCGCGCCGAAAGATCGCGCTTTTGCCAACGATCGTATTCGGCGTCCACTGTGCCGTCAGCCGCGTGATCACCGAGGGTGACAGGTTCGGCGCCTCCTTGCCCAGGAGGGCCGCCAGAGCGTCCTGAAAATCGCCCGTCGAAACGCCGCGCAAGTAGAGAACGGGAAGCAGCGCATCCAGACTGCGCGTCCGACGCGCCCATTTGGGCAGGATCGATGAGGAAAACCGGACCCGGTCCGCTTCACCGGTCGCGCCGCGATCCCGGACTTTCACCCGGCTGACAGGCACCGGCCCGATCCCCGTCTGGATGCTCCGCTCCGGGCCGTGACCATGCCGGACAAGCCGGTCACGACCATCGGCAAGCTTGAGATCCTTCATCTCGGCAAGAAACGCCTCGGCTTCCATCTCGATCGCCTGCGCAAGCAATTTGCGCGCGCCGCTGCGAAGCACATCCGTCAGGGGATCATCGATTTCGTCGGGCTGACGAAGGCGAACAATGTTGATAGTCTCGTTCATGGCGTATCGCTCTCCTTGAGAGATCCCATGGGGTGGATGGCGGCCCGCTCTCTGACAGAGTGGAGTCGTTGAACCAACCACCCTGGAGACGACCATGCCTGTTGTAGCTGACCGACCCGAAGCACCGACCGCCATCCGCACCAATCTCTGCGCGATTTTCGTCTCATTGGAACTCTTATGTTCATTTGCAAGCGGCGTAGCCACGACTGTTCGTCCAGCCAATAATGGCTGGTCCTGCATGGTGTAGCTAATGCGCAATGTAGGAGACGGGGCCTCAAGACGACGGTTTGCAAACTCTTATACGCGGGTTGGATACCGCATTTCCGTGTGTACGCCTGGGGCTGCTTCTATCTAAGCACGGGCATCGACGTAGTCGGCCACTCAATTCCATCGAAGGTTCCCCGACCGGGGCCCTGCCTCCGACATTGCGCATCAGCGGATGATCGATCTTGTCTCCTCCTTTCAATTACTCGCGAGATGCGGATGCTAGGTTAGGCTTGATGAGCTGGCTGCACTTCCTGGCCAATAGCCCACAGGAAAGCCCCCATTTCTCTAGCGATCGCGGTGATCGCGATGGCCTTGTGCTTCCCTGCGAGGATCATTTTCGATAGCGAGAACAGAGGCGGAGCTGACCTTTCCACGCTATTTCGCGAACGGTTCTCGGTAGGCCTTCCAACTGCGTTTGCTTGGTTCGACTTACCCGCGCAGGGAAGCGGTAAGCCCATGCGCCTTCGATCAGCATGCGACGGGCCCGAGAGTTCCCGGCCTTAGTGATCCCACCACGTTTGACATGTTCACCTGTCGAGCTCTCTGACGGAACGACGCCAAGAAAGGCCATCAGTTGGCGGGGGTTTTCGAAGCGGCGGATGTCGCCAATTTCGGCAACAAAGACGACGGCGGCAATCAACGATACGCCTCGTAACGCCTGATAGGCTTCGACGACAGGAGCCATCGTCCAGGATTTGACAGTCTCCGAGATCAAATCGGTCAGACGCTTCAAGCGCACCTCGGCATCCTCGATCGCCTGGCAATATTCCTTGAGCACGATGAAGTGCGCCGGATGCTCGAACTTCAGAGTCGATATCCACCGCATATGCGCCAGCGACCAGGATGAGCGGCCCGAATAGATGCGGCCATGTCGAAGTAGGAACGACTGAAGCTGCTGACGCGCCCGCTTTTGAGCCTCCTGTGCAGCCTCTCGAGCCCGCACGAGATCGCGCATGGCTTCGTGTCCGCGATCTGGTACCCAGACTGCCGTCAGCTCACCTGCACGATGTAGCCTTGCCAGGCTGACCGCGTCGCGCCGGTTCGTCTTCACTCGATCACCAGGGCGCTTTGGTATCAGGGATGGTGCGACCACCACGCAGTCGTGACCCATGTCGGTAAGCTGACGGTAAAGCTCGTAACCTGTCGGACCGGCTTCATAGCAGAAGTGGAGGACAGCTCCTCGCTTCGCCATTTTTTCCACGATGTTCGCCACTGAGGTCGGATCCGAGGCTATATCCCCATAAAACCTTACTTCACCGCCCCGCTCACCGTCTGCGACGGCCACAGAAATCTTCAATTTCGAGACGTCCAACCGACAAAAAGCCTGTTATGCTGATCCATGGTTCACCCTCTCTAAGCTGGGGCTCGGCTTCGGCCAATCCGAAGCAACCCCCGATCTCACCTTATCGCGGGGGTGAGCCGCCTTCACTCCGAGAACATACGGTCTGAGCCGGTCAAGCTGGTTGATCACGTCGCTGTCGCCGGGCAATGGAGAGAAGTTGTCGAAGCATGCCGTGAGCGGCGGCGATGTCGCCGGGCTGCTGGCGCGCCTTTCATGGCTTCGTGAGAAGGCGCTGTCGCGAACGGAACGACACTTTCCGATCATTGTGATCCAGCGGTCTCGACGGGTTCTGGCTCCACCGCGTACTGCAGGCTGAAGGGATCGAAAGCCACGTCGTCGATCCCGCCTCGATCGCGACCTCTCGGCGTCGCCGGCGGGCGAAGACCGACAGGATCGACGGCGAAGCCATGGTGCGGACGCTGCTGGCCTACAAGCGCGGCGAGCCGCGGGTGTGCGCGATGGTCAAGGCCCCCAGCCGGAAAGAGGAAGACCGCCGTCGCATTACTCGACAGCGCAAGGTGCTAACCGGCGAACGGGTGAGCCACGTCAACCGTATCAAGGGATTGTTGTTTGCACAGGGCATCTTCGGATACGAACCGCTGCGCCGCGATCGGCGGGCACGGCTTGAGGAACTGCGGACCGGCGATGGCCGAGCGCTGCCAGCGCATCTCAAAGCGCAGATATGCCGCGAACTCGATCGGCTGGAACTGATTCTCGAGCAACTCAAGGCCGTGGAGACGGAGCGAGCCGCGTTGCTGGCCGAGGCGCAAGACACGGCAACGCCCACCTCGGCGGCGATGTTGCTAGACGTGAAGGGCATCGGACCGGAGTTTGCTGCCATGCTTTGGTCGGAAGGGTTGTTCCGCCATTTCGACAACCGACGGCAAGTGGCGGCCTACGCCGGCCTTGCGCCGACGCCTTGGCAAAGCGGATCGATCGATCGTGAGCAAGGCGTGTCGAAATCCGGCAATCCGCGGCTGCGAACGACGATGGTTTAACTCGCCTGGCTATGGCTGCGCCATCAACCGCAATCGGCGCTTGCTCTCTGGTTCCGTGGACGCGTTCAGCAAAACGGCGGGCGGATGCGTAAGACAATGATTGTGGCGCTTGCCCGCAAATTGCTGGTCGCGCTGTGGAAATATGTGAGCACCGGCGTCGTGATCGAAGGCGCCATTCTGAGCAACGTCGGAGGGAAAGCCGCCTGACGATACCCCATTGAACCAATCCTGTAATCGGTCAGGACCCGATCAGTCCTGACCGATCCAGGTGGACGAACCTACCAGAACCATGGCTTGAAATGCCGTTCGAGAGAATGGTCTCGTCTTCCTGAGCCCCTGCCGCCGCAAGCGGGATGTTGGTGCAGCCGCCAAGAGCGGCGACCGGATGTGAGGTTGACCGAGCTCGGAAACGGGCCGCGTCATGCGATTAGGGCTCGGACCCTGGATGCCGAAACAGTCCTGGAGTTCTGCTCATGCGTTGCTGAATTTAACCCTTGACCCCAAGAAGCCCATGTGAGGCCAGGTACCAGCGCACGTAAAGCAGGATCACAGATTGGTCGAACTGGCGGCCTTTGAACATCGCAATCCTCCGAAATGGTTGAAGGATCCCTTGCCACTCGCGAGTAACAAAAACCTTGCAACACATCCCACTATCGTGGTTAGCTGGATCCCGTTTGCGCCCGCCACAAGCGAGCGTAAGCGCCTTCAGCTCTCAGCAGATCAGCGTGCCTCCCCTCCTCAACAACCTGCCCGTTGTCGAAGACCACGATCTTGTCGGCCCCACGAATGGTGCTGAGTCGATGAGTGATGACGATTATGGTCTTACCGGCCCGACGAAGATCTTCAATGATTCGCAGGACAAACCCCTCGGCTATCGAGTCGAGAGAGGAAGTCGCTTCGTCGAGGATCAGGATCTCCGGATCCCGGTACAGAACCCGAGCCAACGCAAGCTGCTGCTTCTCGCCGCCGGAGAGGCGTACGCCGTTCGCGCCCAGATGGGTCTGGAGACCGCCGGGCCAGCGCTCGATCAGCTCTCGTAGCCCTATTTGATCGCAGATGTGCAGGATCTTCTCGATGTCCGGCTCGAACTCGCCAAGGGCGATGTTCTCGATCACCGAGCCCGAGAACACGTCGATCGATTGCGGTACCGCAGCGACAACCTTGCGCAAGGATACAGTCGAGAGGTCCTGAAGGGCATCGGGGCCGATCCGCACGAGTCCACTCTCAACCGGGTAGACATTCTGCAGCAGCCCCGCAAGGGTGCTCTTGCCCGAGCCGCTTTCCCCCACCAGGGCCGTCATCTCGCCCCGGCGGAAGATGACGCTAAGATCGCGGAAAAGCTCCGGCTGCGCGCCATGGCGGAACGTGACGTTCTCCAGGCGGATATCACCAAGGTCGGCCTTGGTGGCGTCAATGCCGCCGCCGCTTGTCTCCTGCTCCATGTCGAAGATCGCGAACAGGCGATCCGCCGCGATAAAAGCATCCTGAACGATCCGATTGGTCTCAATCAGGCGAGCAACCGGCCGGATGACATAGCCGAGCAACGTATAGCAGGACAGTAATTCGCCCGGCGTGACGGTTTGATCGAGGGCAAGCGTCGTTCCGAACCACGTCAGCACGATGGTGAATAGAGACGAAAGGAAAGTCGAGGCATTGTCTCCAAAGATCGAAATGAGGCCGGAGCTGTAGACGGAGTGCAGCATCTTGACGAAGCGGGTCTCAATATGGAAGTTGGCGAAGCTCTCCATGCCGGAGGTCTTGATCGTGGAGACAGCTCCGAGGGATTCCACCAGTTGCGCCTCCAGGTCGGCGACATTCTCCATAATGGCGCGTTGGCGCTTCCTATTCAGCCGGTTGATGGTCCAATAGACGGAGAGGTACAATGGGATGGAGACCGCCACGACCAAGGCGATCTCCCACGAGTAGATGCACATCAGCCCGAACGAAAATAGAATCATTAGCACGTCGACGAACATGTTGATCGTGACGACGTTCAGGAAGCTCCTGATCTTCACGGCGTCGTTCATGCGGGAGACGATTTCGCCCATGCGCATGCTGTCGAAGAATTTCTGGGGCAGGCTCAGGATGTGATTGTAGTAGCCGAGGTTCAAGCAAACATCGATCTTCTGGCCCGTTTGCAGGACGAGCCGGTTTCTGAGGAGATTGATCAGGACCTGTGCAACCAGGATCAGCAGCATGGCAACGCTCATCAGGTTGAGCAGGTTGCGGTTGCCCGCTCCGATGACATGATCGACGATCTTCTGGACGTAAATGGCCGTGGAGAGGCCAAGGATCGTCGTCACCAGCGCCCCGACGAGAGCCTGCGCCATCGCCGCCCTGTGTGGCGCAAGCAGGCGCGCGAAGCGGGCGAGGGGCGAGGTGGTCTCGTCGCCGCGCTTGAAGGTGGCTGCTGGAACCAGGAGCACCAGGACGCCAGTCCATTGCGTCTTGAATTCCTCGTGCGGCAGCTTGCGGATTTCGCCATAGGTTGGGTCCATGACGGTGACAGACCTCGCGTCGATCGCCTGAATGACGACGAAGTGGTGCAGGACCTCCTTGACGATTACGTGCGCGATAGCGGGCTTGGGGATCTTGTACAGGCTCTCGAAGCCGCCCTTCACCCCCTTGGCGATGAAGCCCAGCTTCCGTGCCGCTTCCGTGAGGCCCAGTATGGTAGTGCCGGAGCGGTCGGTCGAGGCATACTGGCGGATGCGCGACAATGGCAGCTTGTGACAATAGAAGGCTGCGACAGAAGCAAGGCAGGCGGCTCCACAATCGGTGATGTCGTGCTGCTTGAACTTGATGACCTTGCTCGACATGGCGGCTCGCTGGCTGTTTGGACAAGGAAGGATTAGTGGCCCGCCGGGAGGGGATTGAGCCAATCGTCGGCCTCATTGTAGAGGAGTTGCAGAAGAGTGCGTTCTGCCACGAGGAAGCGGGCCTGCACGGTCATGCCCTTCTTCAGATGACCGATGACCCCGTTCTTGAGTGCGAGATGGGTGCGAGAGAGTGCGCAGCGGACCTTGAAGACCGGGCTCATGTCGTGGAGGGTGAAGTCCTGCGCTACGCCGAGCACTGTCGCATCGATGAGACGTAAGCGCGAATTTCCCCGCACCTTTTGCTGTTGAGTGCTCTGATGCATGAGAAGCTATGCGGGGGAGCGGCGAGGTGGCACCATCGTCGTACGATCAACCCG
>NZ_JAMYKZ010000042.1:0-11885 GCF_040317735.1 Mesorhizobium sp. M1399 | reverse complement strand
CCGCTGTTCATTACTCTTTTCGCGGCCTTCTGGATCAAGGAACCTGTCGGGGTGCAAGGTTGGATCGGAGTCGCCCTCGGCTTCGTCGGTGTGCTGCTCATGCAGAAGCCGCAGGCCGGCGACCTTGGCATCCATGCCGTGATGCCGCTGGTTTCTGCAATTCTCTACGCTCTGGCGATGGTGCTGACGCGCACCAAGAGCCGTGGCGAAAACCCCTTCGTTTTGGCGCTGATCTTCAACCTGATAGCGATCGTTCTCGGGGGCAGCGCTAGCTTGGCGACCGTGATGGCAGGGAGCGAGGGTGGACAAAGCCTGTTCATGGGCGCGTGGATTCCAATGGGCTGGACCCAATGCGCGCTGATCGGGCTTTTGAGCATGACGATGCTGATCGGCAGCGTCGGCACGGCCATCGCCTACCAGTTGGGACCATCCTCGATCATCTCGACTTGGGACTTTTCATATCTAGCCTTCGCAGTGCTATGGGGCGTCGTGCTGTTCTCGGAACGTCTGGATGCGGCTTCCATGCTCGGTATCATTCTCATCGCACTGGCCGGGATTATCGTCATCCGGCGTTAGCGGCGATATATTGGAGCACCGAGTCCGGATGATGGCTTCGGGCTCTTTGCTACTGTCGCAAAACTGCTTGACCTTCGCACGCTGCAAAAGTCTGCGATTCAATTTTGCCAAACTTGGGAAATTGAGACATTCGGCATCAGGAGATGACAACGATCTCCCTTGAGACAGGTTGAGCGTGACGATTTGGAAAGACCCGTGGGGGGAAGACGTTTGGCCCCGCGTACGTTCGACGACTGCGCAGGAAGCGGCCAATGATGTTTAGCACCTGGCCGAAACCCTCATCACCATCGCCGGCAGAGTAACATCAGCTGGGTCGAACGGTAGCCCGGATTCCGGTCGGCCACAATGAGGTCCGGCTTCGTGTCGAACAGGCCTCGATACAGCCCCAACGCCTGCCTCCACGCGTTCTGGTTCTTCAGCTCGTCGAGGTCGCCGAGATGCTGCGACAGCAGCGCGTTGCCGTCGCCCGCCAGGCAGAACGCGGCCTTTAGATCGCCGCCCGCAGCCAGCGCCCTGACCGGGGCATCGAAGCCCGCCGGCAGCGCCAGCGGCTCCGGCGCGAAGCCGCGCGCGCCGCAACACCGAAATGCCGTGCCCGTCGAATCGCACCACGCTGTCGTCGAGCCGGTTGACAATCTCGCAGTCGTGCATCAGCCAGAAGTCGGCGATCCCGGCAAGCTCCTGCCGCGCCTCGTCATTGTCCGTGCATTGCGGCTCGCCCGAGCGATTGCCGGAGGTCATCACCACCGGACCGTCCAGCGCCCGCAGCAAGAGATGATGCAACGGCGTGTAGGGCAGCATGAAACCGAGCCGCTCGTGCTGCGGCGCCACGCCCGCCGCAACGCCGCAGCTGTCACGGCGCTTCACCAGCACGATCGGCGCCGCTCGGTTCCGGCACTGGCCGGCTTGTCGTCGTGTCGATCGCTTCTGTCAGCGAGCGGAAACCGGCGCTGGTGGCTTCGATCCGCTCCATGATCGTGAGAACGTCCTTGAGTGAGCGAGACAGACGGTCGAGCTTCCAGACGACGAACAGTGTCGCTCTCCCTCAAATGATCAAGCATCCCGGTGCAATTCCGGCCGCTCCCAGCGACCGCCGGAGGCCTCCTCCTTGAGGATACGCTTGCACCCGGCATCGGCGAGCGCCCTGGCCTGCGCCGTGTTCGACTGGTCGTCGCCTCTGCTCACGCGGGCGTAGCCGATCAGCACTCTGGTTCCTTTCGCAAACGGTCGTTTATGGAAGGCCGAGGGTGTCCACGAGAATACAGGTGCGGAGCCTTTCATAATCCTCTTTCCATTATGGCGCCGTAAGGCAAGCGGTTTGTGAAGGGATGAACGATGCCGGGATATCGATGACGAAGACGCAGGGGGAGAAGCTTCCGGTGCAGCGTGACAAGGCGTGGGCGTGCCTTGTACCGTTCGGGAGGAATCGACCATGCGAAAGCTCTTGCCCGGCCGGGAGCGAAGATTTAGCGCTCCTCGCGCAGCAACTTTGAACAACGCAGACGTTCCTTCGCGTCGCGAGAGGGGAGAGTACCTGCCGGCCCAAATTGACCAAAGTTTTCAAGGGCCGGATTGAGGACATTTCCATCGTATCCGAAGCCCCCGATCTCGGAACGCTTTTCCATAAACTTTTGGAAAAGCGACCAATCCCCCTGCTTGAGCGCTTGTCTCGTTCCGGACCATCCCAACGAGCCAGAGAGCCATATATGGTCCACCAGCCCCTGGCGCTTCATGTGGTGTCCGACCGTGCCCGATCCGTAAACGCCAACGAGATAACGGCCAGCCAACGCATTCCGCACACTCCTGAAGTAGGGTGCTATTCGTGCAAGATGCTGTGGTGTGTGGTAGTCCCAATCGACTGCAAAATAGATTCCGGAGCCTTCGGGCTGTCCCAACGCGGCGGCCAGATCAAGCGCACGACCGGAGTCTCGCTCTCCAGCCGCACCATGCAAGTCTCTGATATTGCCGCCCGCGCCACCCCGCTGCTCGAAGGCCACAGCTACCGATATTCCAGCACCATGAAGGGCGGCGAGTTCCTCCCCTGTCAGACATTTTGAGGGAAATGGTGTACTATTCCGATGGTTGTAGTACCGGATTACTGTATTGACGCCAGATTCTGCCAAGCACACAGCAAAATCGCCGACGTTCTGCGGGACGTCGATAATATCGTGCATAGTCCGTCTCCCCGAAGGCCGAAATTGTATGGAAAATGCGCAGTTTATACGGTCACCTCGCCCTCCCACGCTATTTCTTCGCGCAGCCTTTTGATGTCATTTCCCGCAGCCACCAACGCGGCGCAGACGCAATCAGCTATTCCTCTGTTTGCCCTTGGGTCTATTGCAGAATGTCGCTACGTCTCTGACTATGGGACCGCCGGCTGGAGAACAAGCGCAGGTAGTACGGTGAGTCGCTCGGCGAGCTGAAACGGCCGAAAACCTGCGCGATAGTGGATTGCGTTTGCTCGTTTGACAGGTTCAGCGATGCGGAGAGCAATATCGAGGTGATGGCGAGACTGTCAGCGCTTCCAAGTTCGACCACGGCAAGGCAGGTTAAAGATAGACGGACTTCCGCGGAGTCGGATTGATCTAGGACGAGGCAATTGAACGCCGTCGGTTCGCCGTGTTTGCTCAGATAGCTACGGATTGCCTTTGCCAGACCGACGCCAGCTTCATTGCCGTCGGCGGCATTCGCGCAAATTGACGCAAAGGCACTGGGCAATTCCGCCACGTCCATCGTGCGGTTTAGCGTTCTTGAAGTCGTGGCGGTTTCTACCTGGTTCGGTACCATTTGCGCGGCATTCTGCCATGCTCGAGAATCCAGAGTCCGGGTTTGGTCTTCGAATAGTTTCTGGACCATGGCAGAGCAAATCCTCTCCGCCTCGAGCGGTTGGCTGCTCTGCGGGCCGATCACCAGGAAAAGGCCCGCAGCTGTTTTTGCGAATGGGTTCATGTCTGCTTCCCTATGGAAGCGGGACCGGAGTTCGCCGGCACCGGGGGCGCGACAGAGCATCGGTAGTTCGCAAGGGCTTACCGGACCGCTCTATCGCATCCATGATGCGGGCGACGTTCGTCCAAATCCACGCTATTGGTTGGGTGCGCTGCTTTCGCGATCAAAGGCCTGACGATCAGACCTGCGGCTTGATGTCTTGTTGCGGCGTCGAGCCACCGTTGAAAAAGTTCTTGGCCTTCTTGAACTGGTCGGTGGAGTTCTTATTCACAAGCTCCTGGAAGTTTTCGTGATCGGGGCCGCCTTTGCGGATCCGACGGGTCTGAACGAGATTGGTGACCTCGGCATAGTCCATGTCGACGCGGACGTAGTGGGTCGACGAACAAGAGGATTTCAGCTCGAGGAAGTGCTCTTTGAACTCGATCTGCCGCAGAACGATTGCTCCGTAGTCGTAATATCCGCCTGCCCCATTATCGAGAAGGTAGCTCTGGTAGGTGCATGTCAGCGCCTTGTATCGCTGCGCCTTGCCGTTTGCACTGAAGGTGAGATTCCCCATTTCTGTAAGGAAGGACTGGAAATCCAGCAGCAACGATGCCCCGTCGGTAATGATCGCCTTGGCAATCAGCGAGAGGAAAGTAGCTGAGACCGACGTCCCGGCCACCTTTTTTGAAAAACTCTTCAGTTTTTGCCTGCCCATAGAGAGATCTGGAATGTTGCCAACAACATCGGTCCATGTGTTGATATCAAGCTTCTGTGCATCGATGTTCGCATAATGGGTATGCATGTAGTCGTTAATAATTCCTCCTATTGCCAGTAGATTGTCCTGGTTCTCATTGAGGGTGCCGCTGTACGTCGGATCTTCGGTTTTTTGGCCGATGAGGTGAAACTGCACTGTCCCTTGAGCGTTGGCGATCGTGTCGTCACTGGGGGGCGCAGCATCTAACTGGGCCAAAACAAGGGGCTTGGCGTAGAAAAATGCGGACGCCGCCTCATAGTGTTCTTTGGAATAGCGCTGTTCATGCTCTTGAACATTCACTGAAAATGCGTTCGACATGCTTTATCCTCCTGCTGTGAGACATGAGCGTTGGTCGAGAGCTTAAGGTGCCCAAAGCGCGGAAACGCCTCGGAGATGAGATGATCTTTGCGTGCCCGCGTCGCCTTATACCAATTCGCTCCGGCCCCCACCTTTGCGTTAGACAGGCTTTTCTCTGCGCCGTATCATTTTGCGATAGCGCAGTGGCGAGAGGCCATGAAACGCCTTGAAGGCTGTGGAGAAGTTGTTGCTGTTCTCGTAGCTGAAGGATTCGGCGACCTTGGCGATGCTTTCACGCCCGTTACGCAACCGGTCAGCAGCCTCCGTCATCCGGTAGCGCCGTAGCCAAGTCATTGGCCCGCAGCCAAACGATGTCTCGAAACGGGTGGTGAGCGTTGTCCTGTTGGTCCCTACCATTCGCGCCAATTCGACGCGGGTGATCTGCTGATCGACCCGCTGCGCCAGCAGACTGCATGAATTCTGAACGATCGGATCGGCTGAGAAGAAAGGCGGGGTAGAACGCTGCGCGAACTGAACGATGCAGGCGGTAAGTCTGCGCAGAACTTCCTGCTCGGTGAGCGGCCACAACAGGTAATCGGAATACCCGTTGGAGAAGACCGCTTGTCGATCCAGGTTCTCTTCCAGAACCAGAGCCAGTTTGACAGGTTCGGGCGAGAGCTTCGCACGCCCCTGCTTGTCGTGAATCGGTTCGCGACAATCGACGATGACGATCTGCGCGGAGCGCCCTGCCCGCAATAAACGGTGATCAAGGATATCGATCTGCCTCAGAGAACTCGCGATTAGTGCCAAGGACTTGCATGCTTCGGGGTCCGAGCCAAGATATGCTGCCAGCATGCAGGCACCTCACAGACACCATGGGAAGCTGGCCTGTGGAAGGCTTGGCGCGGCCGAGTGGCGGTCGAAGAGAGGCGGTTTTTGGCCTGTATATAGATGGCTGGGCGTATGATACCTTCTCGTCTGGCCCTGTTGCCTCGCTTCAAATTGTCGAAACAGGCACGGTTTCAATGCGCTGGCACAGCAGAGCCAGCTTCCCCTCCCAACGGGCGAGCAGGGCAATAAACTTTTTCCGTCATATCCTGACGATAGCCCCGGATTCGGATCACGTTTCTTGCCTAGGCGACTCATCAGTCATTTGCCTTCCCAGCTGGGATATTTTGCTCTGTTCCCGCCGCCGCGGCGACGGCGATCTCGTGGCGCAGCCAACGATGCTCCGGGTCGCGATGGGAACGCTCGTGCCAAATCAGCGCGACTTCATAGGGTGTCAATTGCACAGGCGGATCCATAATCGCTAGCGGCAGCAAGGCGGCGATCCTGGTCGCGACGCGGCGTGGTACAATCAACAGCAGATCGGTCGCCGCGATCGCCAACGCGGCCGTCAAGATGTTGGAAACCAACACCGGATCGCGACCCTGGAGATCTAACTTGACCAGTTCGTCATGCACCCGGCCGAAGCCGTCTTTGGAGTCCAAGGCAATGGCTGCGTGGCGCAAGGCCGCGAAGCTCTCGATTGTCCATTCCCGCGCCAGGGCTGGATGGTCGTGGCGCAGCAGGCAGGCAAACCGGTCGGAGTAGAGGCTGCGCCTCAAGTATCCGGGCGGCGAGGCGCTAATCTGCCCTATAGCCAAATCGATCTCGCCTAGCTCAAGCCGCCGCATCGCGCCGGAGAGAAGCGGATCGATGACGACGTCCAGATGAGGCGCGTGCTGGCGCAGCCGGGGCAGGAGCCGCGGCAGCAGGACCAGTCCTTGATGATCGGGCATCGCCATTATCGCCTTCGATCGCCAATTGGCTTGGGCAAGACTGCCGTTCACTATCCCGCGGATCGCATCCAGCACCGGCGGCAGCATTCGGCTCAAGCATTGGGCCTGCGGGGTCGGAACCAGGCCCATGGAGCCGCGAACCAAAAGATCGTCGTTGAAAATGCCACGCAGCCTCCTCAACGCTCGGCTCATCGAGGGCTGGCTCAAGCCCACGTGTCGAGCCGCATGCGTGACGTTGCGGTGTTCCAGCAGCGCTTCGAGAGCAAACAGCAAGTTCAGGTCGATCGACGCCAGCATTTGCCGCTGCCGTGTGGTGCGAGGTTCCGCGACAAACGGCTGCGCCCGCTTTTTTGAAGTTTCGCGACTGCAAGCGAGCTCATCCACGGCCTTCTCCTCTTGTCTTAGTAAGCGGTGTGCTCGCGCTAAGCGTCAGCACATTCGGCATCGCTCAGCGAGGCCGAAATGCTGCCTGATTCACTTGGTCGCGGTCAGCCTAATGCTGGCGAAGCTAGGCCCAGGAACGCGGCAAAGCTCAGCGCTGATCCAGGCCTAACAGAAAGTCGTCGCACCAGCGATAGACGTTGTATTCGCGGAGCCGGCCGATCATCGCACGCCAACGATCGATCCGCTCATCTAACTGCATGTCCAGGGCTTCTTCGATGGCCCTCGCCATCGCTTCCGGATCGTAGGGATTGACGAGGATCGCTCCGCCTAGCTCTCTGGCTGCGCCGGCAAAACGCGAAAGCACGAGAACACCTGGATTCTGTGGGTCCTGTGCGGCGACATATTCCTTAGCTACAAGGTTCATGCCGTCGCGGAGCGGCGTGACCAGGCCGACGCGTGCCATGCGGTATAGACCGGCGAGCTCGCTGGGTCCAACGGACCGGTTGATGTAGTGAACGGGCATCCAATCGATCGTTCCGAGTTCGCCATCAACGCGCCCCACCCGCTCGGCGACGTCCTTTTGCATCGCCAGATATGCCGGTATTTCCGTGCGGGATTTCGGTGTGATCTGCAGCAGTTGCGTCTTGCCGATGCGGTGGTCGTTGCTCCGCAGGAAGCGGTCAAACGCGACGATGCGCTTCTCGATGCCCTTCGAATAGTCGAGGCGGTCGACGCCGATCGCGACTTTACAACCGGGAATCCTCTGAGAGGGCTCCTGCAGAGTCTCGCTGCGCGCCGCCTGCTCGGCCAGTCGTTCGAACTCGGCCGTGTCGATGCCGATCGGAAAAACGCCGCAGCGAAACACACGTCCATAGGCTTGGCACACACCGTTTGTGATGGGGTCCGGTAACCCCTGACGGCGCAAGCAGTCGGCGAAGTTACTAAGATCGTCATCGGTATGAAAGCCGACGAGGTCATAGCACGAAAGCCCGCGTAGCAAATCATCATAGTGCGGTACGGTGAAGAGGATGTCCGCCGCCGGCCACGGAATGTGCAGGAAGAAGCCGATCTTATTGCCGCAGCCGAGGTTCCGCAGTTCTTTCGCAAGCGGGATCAGGTGATAGTCGTGCACCCATATGACGTCGTCGTCGCTGATGAGCGGCTGCAACAGCCTTGCAAACAGTCGGTTGACGCGCTGATATCCGGACATTCGTGCTTCGGAATACTCGGCGAGGTCGACTCGGCAGTGGAAAACCGGCCAAAGAACCCGGTTGGCAAAGCCGTAGTAATAGTCGTCCAAATCTGTCTGCGAGAGATCGGTAAGCGCATAACTGATCCCGCCGGCCTCCCGGCGTGAGATCGGCCCTGACGGGTCCTCCCCGGCTTTCACCTTCCCCGACCAGCCCATCCATAGGCCGTGCCTTCGCTGGAGCGCAGCGCTCAGCGCAATCGCCATCCCGCCTGGCGGCGGGGAACCATGCTCGTCGGGCAGCGAAACCCTGTTTGAGACCACGACCAGTCTACTCATCTCCACTCTCCTGCTCTCGGACATCCCGCCGTTCATGAAAGCTCCGCCCCCTGAGCGATCTGCACAATAAGACATGCAGGTTCAAAAGAAAGAATAGCATGGATCTAGAAAGGGGATTGGAATTATATAACGGGTTGACCATCATAAGTTTCCTATAGACAGCGGAATTAACATCAAGGCGAGTTGTGCGTCTGATCAATAAATCTCGACGAATCCATACGAATGTCAACTTTTCAGCGATTTAAATTGAAACAAAGCTGAACTGAATTGGAGCCACCGGGAGAGAATTTTGGGTGCAAAAGCGCTCCAGTGATGGTGCCAGAGGACCGGAGTGATGCGAATCTCAGCGGGATAAACCCGGTCTGCCGAACGAGTGGTCGCAGAGGACGGACAATCCATCAAAAACTAGCAGGCTTTGGGGGCACTGTTGCGCAGCAGGAACTCCCGCATAGGACCTATTTGTCTGCGCTATTCCGCAATACGCCTGAGGAAGATTGTCCCACCTGCTGAGCGTCACTAATTTGACTGTTACCGCCCCCCGGCAGCCCAAGCTGCAGTCCACAGGAAGTGACCATGAAGAACATTCTCATTGTCGGTCAGGACGCGTTGACGAGAGAACCGCTTATGGGCTTCTTGTCTAAGCATGGGTTTAACATCAGAGCGGTCGAAAACCGCCAGCAGGCCGCCAGCAATATGGCTTCTGAAGCGATTGATCTAGCAATTGTCGACCTGAGCTACGGCCGAGAGGACGGTTTGCAGTTCGTTCGAGATTTTGGTGCCAAGAGGGATCTTCCGATCATCATCATCAGCGGTGACTTCGTAGATGAGGCCGACAAGGTGATTGGCCTCGAAACCGGCGCTCGCGACTACATTACTATGCCCTTCGGGCTTACGGAGTTCCGCGCCCGCGTGCGCGCCGCTATGCGCCAGCGGCCGGAGCGTGACCGAAATACCATCTACCATTTCGATGACTGGCGAGTTAGCACCAAGCGTCGGAGCTTGCGCCGGGGAACGGATCCTGACGTCAAGCTCACCGCCGGCGAGTTCAACCTTCTGATGGCCTTTCTAAAGAACCCAGGTCGGGTCCTTTCACGTGAGCAGCTTCTGATGGCGACCCGTGTCTATGATCAGGAGGTCTATTACCGCAGCATCGATGTTCTTATCGTCCGCCTTCGCCGTAAGCTGGGACAGGGCAAGTCGCCGCGCCCGCAGTACATCCGCACCGAGCGGGGCGCGGGGTATATTTTCGACAGTGTCGTGAATATTGAGGAACTAAGGACGCGCCGTGGTTGATGGACGGCCAAGATCGCGCGGGAAGCGAACGTGACCCAGCACCACTGCAGGCGCTTCAGAATATCACGAATAGGGTCAGGCTTTGCCTTCATAGGAATGGCCTCCAGCCACCTGGGCACCTCGTACTATCGGCGTTTCGCGGACCGGTAGGGCCGCGCTGATTTCTGCGTGGACTGATGACGGCGATCGCTTCGGAGTTGGTTGTTGAGATTGCCGATTTTGGCATCGCGGTGGCGGTTTGCGCCGCCTTCGTCGTCATGCGGGCGCAGTTCGCCCCTGGTGCCATACGGGCGGGTGAGATTGTAGGCGAGATTGGCCATGCCGATCTTGGTCTGGCCCGCCCGATGCCGATCGTGCCCACGAACAAGAACTCGCGAGCAGCGGCTGTGGCGGCGACGTAACCTTCGGCCTTGCCGATCGCTTTACCAGTCGCCTTCGCCTGTACCATCAGACCGGCATATTCGCGCGAGGCATCCAGGTCGCAAGCCAAGACGCGATTTCAAATAAGGGCCTCTCGCGGCGCCGACAAGGTTTCGGGATTTTCCGCTCCTCGCAGGTCGGTAGTGACTGTTGCATACGTGCAACTCAAGCGCGAAGAGTTATCTCAAGGGCAACACTATTCTTGAATTCGGCGGTCAGAATGCGAGTAATCAGCCAAACTCGCCCGATCGAGTCTTCTCGCTACGGGCCACCAATCAACCTGGGACGCCCCTGTGAGTGCCGATACCATTGCTGGCGCAGTGAGCCGGGAGAGCCTCTCTTTCCCATACCTCCGCATTAAACCCGAGACCACTGTGCCAGCCCCGCGCCCTCCGCCGGCTGGCAGCAAGATGACGGCTGCCAAACGATGGGGCTCCGTGCTCTAAAGATAGAAAATGACGTTTGGCCTACTGCACACCGGGATTTTGCCTGTGATCGCTGCCACAAGCCATCGGTGGTCTTGGTGGTAACGAAACCGCATGCGTATGTTTGCCCGCTGTGTCTAGACGGCGATCCTGCCGAGCAAACTGAGCGTTTTGACTAACATTCTCGGCAAGCTTAGAAGGAGTGGTTCGCTCGATAACAACAAACCCCGAAAATATCTCGCTCATTGTCCGGGCCACGCGCTATCTGGATCGTGGAATTTCGTTTCATGAAGAAAACAGCGGCAGTTTTTAATGAGAGATGAAGTAACCGATCTTTTAACTGAGTTGGCCCTTTGGGCGAATGTGGTGATGAAATCGGAAAGGGGCGATAGAATTAAAATTTGCGCCGCCTACGACGCCGGTCTGCAGCTAATCGCTGAGCGTACTACGCCCGGGTCTCCGCCCCGACCGGGCATTGAAGCTTGCATCCTGCAGCATGAGAAACTGAAGGCTGCCGAAGACATCAGCTGCGTAGGTTGGATACTGGCCGCGATCGCCACGCGTGTTGGGGAACGAGATCTTCCGAAATGGGAGGAAGCTCAGAAGGTCATTGGCGCCACGGTTCGGTTGCTTAGTCGCTACCGTCAAACTCGCGTTCATTGAAGCCATGGCCGCGTCGGCGGAATGGCATTACAATGCTGTCGAGCATTCCCTGTAGCGTTGCACGGACGATGACGCCGGTAATTTACAGCTGTATGAACTGAGTGCCTCCGTCTCCGGCTGCGTCAGAAAACAGGTAAGTCAGTCGTTGTCGGGTTGGAAAAGAGGAAGGTCGCTGGAAAAGCGCGGCCAACCCGCCTTCGCTTGCACACAGCCTGCGTTTTGCCAGCTCCTCAACCGCAACGTGCTGTCAATGTTCGTCTTGCCATGTCTTGAACGCCGAACTGTTCACGCCATTGGCGCCGCTTTGTCATCCCGTGCCCCGAAATGAGGCCGTCGTTCGAACGATATGCGCAGTTGCTTATCCGCCAGAAACCGGCGAGCCAGATCGGTGTCGCGCTTACCCACGCGTGACACCCAGTCCGAAAACAGGCGAACCGCGCGCCGGTTCATATGCCGCGAAGGACAGACCAGCCAGTATCCTGGAAACTCGATGACCTCGAACTCTATCGAGACCGGAACCAGAGAACCCGACACCAGGTCCTCGAATGCGATGGATGTGCTTTCCAGGACCACACCTGCACCGTCCTTCGCCAGTTGAACCGACATTGACGAACGGTCGAAACGATAGGGATACGTCATGCGGGCGCCCTGGATACCGTTGCACGGCAGCCAATAATCCCACCGGAAATAGGCCTTCACACTGTCGATCAACCGCGCATGGCGAAGCTGCTCCCGCGGATCCGGTGAGATCGCGCGCAGTTCGGCAAGATAGGAAGGCGAGCACATCGGCAGGATCAGATCGTTGACGACGCAATCCGAATAAAGGCCGGCCCAGC
>NZ_JAMYKZ010000041.1:0-12537 GCF_040317735.1 Mesorhizobium sp. M1399 | reverse complement strand
ACGATCTGCGTTGTGTTTGTACGGCATGGCACTCGCATCAAGCTGATTTCGATCCTGCCTGCCTATCGCCAAACCGTTGACAAAGGATCCATGCACCAACGCTCTGTTTGACCCTAATCCCGTAATCCGCCAGGACCCGATCAGTCCTGGCCGATCCAGGTGGATGAACCGATACCTGGCATGGCCTGAATGCCCGTTTTGTAGAATGGTTTCATCCTCCTGAGCCCTTGCCCGCCGCAAGCGGGATATTGGTGCAGCCGTACTGAACGGCGACCGCATGTGAGGTTGATCGTGCTCGGAGACGACCGGTCATGCAAATCGGGCTCAGACCTTGGATGCCGAAACAGTCCTGGAGTTCTGCTCATGCGTTGCTGAATTTAATCCTTGACCCCAAGAAGCCCATGTGAGGCCAGATACCAGCGAATGCAAAGCAAGATCACAGATTGGTCGAAATGGCGGCCTTTGAACATCTCAACTCTCCGGGGAACACCGGAGCCCAATGCCATGCGCCTCGTTACCAAAAACTTTGCAACACATCCCCCCCGCCGCGTCGTCAAAGTCGACGAGCAGGTTTCGCCGACTCAGCTTGCGGAGCTCCTGCATGACGGCGGCTTCGAGTGCGGCCTCCCAGCGCAACGGAGACCGACCCTTTGCCGGCGGCAAAAAGCAATGCATGTCCGGGCGAGTCGAAGGTCGGGGAAATGACGCGCTCACCCGAGCCAGTTATGATCAACAGTTCAAGGCAGAACGCGCACGTGTCCGGGTGATCCGGCCAGGCCGCCCTGGCCGCACCGCTCGCGGATGGCGGCGCAGGGAAAGGCGAACTCATGTCGCGATGACCCGTATCTGGCTGGAGGCGATGATCGGCGGCCCGCCGGGAATTTGTTCTGCCGAGAGACAAAGAGCGGCAAGTGGATTGATGAGGATTGGCTGACCATTGGCCAAGACCCGCGTAGCGGCGGCGAGCCACCGTGTGGTCACACAGGGCTGCGGTTTACCGTTCGGAAGCGTAAAGACGCAGCCGGCAACGACGCCTTGGTCAGTCAAGACCGCCACGGGCATGCCCGAGACGGAGACGCGCAGCGAGGCAGCCATTATATTGAGGCTGCCGCCGTGGGGGCAGGTCGCGGCCGTTCCTTTGTGAAGGACAGGACCAGGCATCAGGTCACCACAAGCGCTTCGTCGTTGATGATGACCGAAGCACCCGACACCTTGATCGAGGCTCGCTGAGCGTTCATGAGAGTGATGCCGGCTGCGCTGATTTCGATTGCCTGGGAGCCGCTTGCGCCCATCACTGAGAGGCATATCTTGTCAGGTGTCACCTCGATACTGCTACCAAACGTCGCCGCAGCTGAGGCTGAGGTCAGGAGGTATTGCTTCGTGACGTCGATGGCATAGATGTTTCCAACCTGAACGTTGTGGTCCTTCTGCGCTTTCAGAAAGACCTCTTCACAACCCTGCCTATCCTCGAACCGTAGCTCATTATAATCCGCAATTGTACCTCGATCCGTGTGCGTTCGGAAGGTGGAGCGGGACTTGTTGACCGGTAGGTTTTCAGGAGGCAGGTTGGACCCGTTGTAAACGACCCCGGTTACGAGGGGACGGTCAGGGTCGCCGTGGAGGAAGTTTACTACGATCTCTTGGCCGATCCTTGGAATTAGAAGGCACCCGAACCCCTTGCCGGCCCAGTTCTGGGCTACCCTGATCCAGCAAGAGCTGTTTTCGTCCTTGTTGCTCTCGCGGTCCCAGAAGAACTGGACCTTGATGCGGCCGTACTGATCCGTCGTGATTGTCTCGCCGCTTGGGCCCACCACGATCGCCGTCTGCGGTCCTTTGATCACCGGCACCGGTGTGCGGCGCGGGGAGCGATACTGAGTGCTCGCGGGGATGATCTCCACCGTGCTGTGATAGAGGAAGCACTCAGCGCGCTGGTCGGCGGTGACCGCGCCCGTTGGACGGTCTCCCACTTCCCCCAAAACCGTGAATTCGTTCCCGACCGCCAGAAAGCGCTGGGTAGCCTTTGGGCGCGCACCCAAATCGCCGTAATAGAAGGGGTTTGCAGCCTTGAAGACTACTCCCGTTTTGATTTGGCGAGCTGTAGTTTCAATACGCGCCCGATAGGCGTTACAAGCAAGCTCTTCTGCGCGGATCGTGGCGTAGAAGTCGCCCTCCCTTTTTGCCTTATAGCCTCCAGGATAGATGAACGTCTCCTGTACAGCTGAGCAAACGTCCGCAGTCGCCGTCTCCGATTCCACGACAGCGGCGCCAGAAAGACGGCTACCGGCACCCACTGTGCTCTTTCCAGGAGGAATGCCGCCGATACGCACGGAAGGGGTGCGCGCGACAGCGGTAAGTTCTGCCATTGGCTTCTCATCGTCGTAGTCCTTGAGAGTGACCTTGTTCGACTGCAGTGACACGACTTCGTTCCAATGCAAGATAACATCATCTCGATGGAGACTTCGGGCGGGCCTGAGATTGTGGTGGGTCTCCACAGCCTCAGGCTTGCATGCCTCGTGGCTCGAAAGGTTGTCGACCAGCACCAGATCGTGTCGATTCTCCCCATGTTCAAAATAGTAGTAGAGGCCGTCCTGCTCCATTAGGCGGCTGACGAAGGCCAAATCTGTCTCGTTGTACTGCACGCAGAAGGTGCGGTTTGGAAACCGCCCTATCGTCCGATTCTTGAAATTGCCTTTGTGCTCCTGAAAAATTTTGGTGATGATCTCAATGCTGGTTTTATCCTGAAAAATTCGGCTGTTGGTACGATATTCGAGCAGCGAAAGCCAAGGCCGCAACTCCGCCACGTAGTTGAGGTGCTCCGTGTCGTCCAGGCCGAGATACTCGAGTCGAGTGATGAGGCCGTTGAAGAAGCGCGTTCCCGCATCCTTCAGCTTAAGGCCGACTGTCAAAAATTGTCCGGGAATGTTGGCGAAGTTCTGAACCGGATTGGCTGTGGCGAGCTTCACCTCATAGAGAAAAGGTTCCCCCAGCCGTTCGGTGCCTCTTAGCCGTCGAAAAATGATCTCGTTCGGCTGGAGTGCCGCCGACGTAACTGCGGCAAATCGATTGTGCTTCAGCAGATTTTCAATTGTAGGCTGGACCATAGGAGATTTCCGCGCTTGAGATGCAAGAGCACCTTAGTACTTTGACTTGGCTCTAAAGACGCGGCCGGAGCGCCACCAAGGAAAACGATGGAGCGCGCAATGACGGGAATCGATGATGAGCCTGTCCGTTGGTCGCCCACCGCCGCTCTCCGGGGAGGGGATCTGGCGGCGCATATCAATAACGCCCCGCTGCTCGTACGGCTCTTCCATATCGGCTGGGCTGGAGATGCTTACTTGGCGTCAAAGCGTTCTCGAAAGCGAGGATGCCTTGATCAACGCCGAAACCGCGTAAAATCTTCCAGAGATCCGGCTGGGCAGCGCCACTGAGCTGGTCTTCAAACAGCTCAACAAAAATACTGTCGCGGACGTTGCGGGATGCTGAACAACTTTTGATTGTATTTGCATTGCAGAGTACATAGAGATCGCTAGTAAGATCCATGCAGCCCATTATAATCGACCCTCTCAGATTGCTGCGGAAAGTTCGGGGCGCCTTCGGCAGAGCTCGATCGGCGCCGTAGTCAGCTCGTCGGCATCACGTCGCGTCTTGCGCTCGCCGATCCAACTCGTCCAGCCGAGCCTACCGCTATGTCCCAGCCGGAGTCTCGGCACTTCTTCTTGTCGCAGGATCAGATTGACCTCCCAGTCCAGTTCATCTCCCAAGTAGTTTCGGATAATCTCGGCCAAAGTTCTAAGGTCGGAGGTCCCCGGCAAAAGCCGCTCGTACTGAGCCAAGCCGAGCGGGCCGATAATGACGCGGAAGCGATGATGGTAGACTTTGATCCTGCCGCCGACAGCGGCTGTACTGCCAAGTGTGGCAGTGCCTGCGTCACGGCCGAGGAGGGAGCGCGCGCCCAGCGGCAACTGAACCCATTTGGGGATAAATTCACGGATTTCGACCGGGGCCACAAAGAAGCTGTTGAGGATAGCGACTAGCCCTTCGGCATTGCGCGCGTGCGAGGCGAGACGGCCAGTGAAGTGAAATTTTGTTAGATCTGGCATGGCGTCCCGGCCATGGAAAGACCTCATTCCAAAACCGGCGAGGGCACCGAGTTGCAGGGCAAAGCGATCTTCTTGTGGCCTGTCATGGCTGACGGTCGGCTCGCTCTCCGCCCAGGCACGGAAGAAGAGCGAGGCTAAGCGATGATGAAAGATATCTGCAAACCGAACCAGCGTGTTGTCGCCGGCATTGCGCTGCCTTAAAAGCGCGTACTCCGTCAGATGCAAAGGCAGCGGACCGTTGGGCCCAAATAGGCCAAAGGCGTAGGTGGAAATACTGGCGGGATGGCCCTCTCCAGCCTCGGCCACGCGAGCGATGGATCGGGTCGGAAAGGCCAGCGCGGGCTGCTGTCCAATCCGCACCCGATCGAAGCCCGGTCGGCTTGATTCCCCAAGCCTGGGGCGATCTGAGCAGATTGCATCGACGACTCGCATAGCCTGAAAGAAATCGTAAGCATGCGGCTCGGCCGCTACTGCACTCAGAAAATGTGCGAGAGAGTCTGGCATCAGAGGATCGTCCGGCGACCAATCGCCGGTGGCCATCGCATCACTTTACCGCGTTGCAATGTCGAGACAGCCATCTCGGTGAAGCTGTTGATTGAAACATACTTGGCGAAGAACTGGTTGAGCACGGAGGCCAGGGGAAAAATGCCGACGCCTTCGAAAGCCCCTTCATCCAGGACGACGCTGATTTCGATTCCACGTGCGACCGCAGCTTGTCCGCCGCCCGGCAGCCGCCGATCTATCGGTCGCGACTGGATTTCGCGTATTCCGTCGATCTGCTGCGAAGCGAAAGCATCGTCCGGATCGACGTACAGGCGCAAGAGTTCTCGCAGCGCCTCTGCGCCATGGCCGTTATTGTCGGAATTCGTGATCGAGAGATAATTCAGCGAAAGGTGACTGATCAGCTTCCACGCGACATCGCCGGTGGCGAAGGAATGACGCGGCTTGGTCGGCAACGACAGACATCGCGTGGCGGTAACCGGAGCTCCGATTTCGAGTGTAAAGTCTGTCTCTTTATGACCGATTGGCAATACAAGCGGTAGATGCCTGTTCGAGCAAAGGCACCGCACCGACAACTGCCGTGGATTCACCGAATTGGCAGCCGCCCGGCGGTCCACAATTGAGATGTAAGTCTCGGTGCCGCCATAATCACTCCTCGCACCGTTGAGACGCTGGTGCTGGGACCGCAGGCGACGCTCGCGCCTGACTGTATAATAGCTGGAGTGCTGCACCTCCCGTCCATGGGCGGTAATGTTGTAAAATGGAAAAAACTGAATGGGGGCCGCTTCGCTGCTCTCTCCTTCGCCGCTCATCTCGAGGATCGACTGAACCTCGAAGTCGAGCGGCCTCATTCGATCTACAACCAGATGATGCTCGTAGCTCTTGTCGCTCAAGTGAATGCGATCCGCCTGGCGTTCGAAAAGATTGATCGCCGGCGTTGCGAACAGGGTGATGTTCTGGGTTCCGAGGTGACGTTCCAACCGTGGCTCGGCACGGTTGAGCACGAATACGATCTCAAGGCTCTCAGTCGTCGACATCGCCACGGCGTCGGCTAGCCCGCCGAGCTCGAGGAACAAGGTTCGCTCCGCAAGGGCGAAATACTCTTGAAGCAGACGATACCCGTCGAAGGAGCGGGGAACCTCGGGCAGGAGAGCGAAGTCGGGCTCCAGACAGCACTGCCGCAGTTGGCCGAGCGGAATTTTCTCCTGCCAGGGGGGCGGCGGGCTGGCGGGCCGGGCGACAATTGCGCAAGCATCGCCCATAAGCTGTTCGGCGACTGTTGCACCGACGCCACCTGCGCCGGCGAGGTAGAGTGTCAGTGCCCTCAGCCCGAGATTTTTGAACGGCATGCCATTGGTTGTCCGAAGGCGCAGTCGCAGCGCGGCCTTCCCATCTTGCCGGGGCGGAAGATTCAGGGCCGAAATTTGCGCCGGCGTCGTGTAATAATCTACAGCACTCACCGCAATCGGCCAGAGGTGGACATCGTGCGCCGTGCGGAACTCGCAATGGGTGATCGCATCCGAAGCGAGTTGGCCCAGCAGCTTGGTTCCGCGCGGCACCACATATCCGTGTTCAAACCGTCCGGCCAGTGGATCCGGCCCGAATTGGACGATAGTCATCGACGGGATGGGCGCCAGAAAATGCGGATAGACCAATTCCAGCAAGTGCTGCGTGAAGTCCGGGAACCGGGCTTGCAGCTTCAACTGGACCCGCGCCGCCAGGAAGGCAAAACCTTCTAGCAGCCTCTCGACATAAGGGTCGGCGACCCCCGCTGCTTCCATTCCCAACCGGCCGGCGACCTTTGGGAATGCGCGGGCAAACTCAGCTCCCATCTCCCGCATATACGCAAGCTCATCATTGTATAATCGCAGGAGCCTTGGGTCCATCAGCTTATCTCTGCACCTAGATCGGTAACGCGGACGGTCTTGCGTTCCCGGTCAAGCTCGGTGCGGATCACAATCCGCAGCGGCACTGGCTCTGCCAAGAGGTCGGCCTCGATCCTAAAGCCAAGAGAGCCGTTGCGGTCGGCCTCAGCGAGGGGTGTGACCTTGACACTGACGGCAAGCAGCCGAGGTTCAAAACGTTGCAAGCTGTCGGCAATCTCCTGTCCAAGCGAGGCAGCGTCGAGGCCATCGACGATGTGCCCGGCAAAGGGCCGGATACCGTAATTGAGAGTGCTGGATGCCACGTGGGGGTAGGACTGCAGGTCTACGGTTGCAGCCAACTGGTTTGCATTAAGCAGCCACGACACGTCGCGAAGGATCATTGCTTGCACTTGGCGCAGCGACAAGCTGGAAAATTTCGACGATTCGGACGCGCTGCGCGGCTCGTCATCCGTTAGCTGGTCGAGAAGGGATGGCTGGATCAGGTCCCACTTGGCAGTGACAACCATGTTCAATCTCCACATGTTGAGCAACGATCCGGGACCCGAATGCATGGCGAGCCCCAGAACGCACGCCGATCTGCAAGCTGTCAGGCGACGAGCATATTGAAGTCAGTACTGTTGGCGATTTGGTTCCAGACACCCTCACCAGCCTTGGTAAGAGCACCCTTATCGTCCTGCGCGTAGTAAATGGCCTTGCAGGCGCCGAATCGGAAGGTGATCGTCTCCTCCGGAGCTTCTTCAGCATAGGCCCACTCGACCTTCTCGATCGCAAGCATATTGAAGGTCCAGTGTAAGAACAGGTTCGAACTGGCCGTCGCCAGCCCGGCGCCCGTCGATTTGAATAGCTTCAGCTCGACGCCGTTGAAATGGACGCCGCGGCCACATGCCACGTACAGCCAAGCAGAGGCTTTATCCACCTGCTTCTTGATGGTGAAGACCTCGAATTCGGCCTTACCCGACCCGGCGCCTGCGGTGTGAGGGCCGATATTGAGCTTGTTCTCCATTGAGAAACTCCATTGGTCGCCAAGCGTGATACCGTTCTTCAGGATAATGGATTCGCCCTTCGGCTGGATGCCATCCTTGGACGCTTGGGTGAAAATCATAACTGAATCGAATGCCATTCCAAATTCCTCTATCTGGCGGTTTCGGATCGGGGGCCGGAATGGTCCCGAACCGGCGTGGTATGAAAGCGGACTTTATGCTTGTGGCGGCGGCGTAAGGGCTCAGCCCTTGCGGGCCGCGGGTAGCCGTGACACCAGCCTCAGAGAGATAGTAAGGCCCTCGAGCTGATAGTGTGGTCGCAGATAGAATATGGCGGTGTAATAGCCGGGATTATCTTCGACCTCATCGACCTTGACCTCTGCTGAGGAGAGCGGCTGTTGCGCCTTGCTTTCTTCGCTCCCCAACTCCGGCGAGGGATGAACATAGCCTTGGATCCATTGGTTCAGCCACTCCTCGACGTCATGCCGTTCTTTGAACGCGCCAATCTTGTCGCGGACCATGCACTTCAAATAGTGGGCAAAGCGGCAGGTCGCAAAAATATAGGGTAGCCTCGCACTGAGCTCTGCATTCGCCGAGGCATCCGGGTCTGCGTATCTGATTGGCTTGTTGACGGTCTGGGCGCCGAGGAATACGCCCAGCTGTGTGTTCTTCCGATGCAACAATGGTAAAAGGCCATTCTTGGAGAGCTCCGACTCCCGCCGATCGCTGATCGCGATCTCCGTTGGGCATTTGAGGTCGACGCCACCGTCGTCGCTGGGGAACGTGTGCACCGGCAAGTCTTCAACCAGGCCACCGGATTCGAAACCACGGATTCTAGACAGCCAGCCGTAGAGCTTGAACGACCGCGTGATGTTCACACCCATGGCATAGGCGGCATTCGTCCATAGATACTTTGCGCTATCTCTGCCGTCGGTGTCCTCTTCGAAGGCAAATTCATCGACTGGATTGGTCCTAGCGCCGTAGGGCAGCCGCCCGAGCACGCGTGGAAGTGTCAACGCCACATACCGGGAGTCCTCGCTCTCGCGAAAAGCTCGCCAGGCGGCGTGCTCAGGGGTTAGGAAGATCTTCGTGATGTCGCGTGGGTTGGCAAGTTCGCGCCAAGAATCCATCTGCAGCAGATGCGGGGAGGCCGCTGAGATAAACGGCGAGTGGCTTGCCGCGGCAATTTGCGCAATCCCCGTCAGCAGATCGATGTCCTGGGGGCTGTGGTCGAAGTAGTAGTCCGCAACCAAGCATCCGAAGGGGTCGCCGCCAATCTGCCCATATTCCTCTTCGTAGATCTTCTTGAACAAAGGACTCTGATCCCAGGCAATTCCCTTGTACTTTCGCAGCGTTCGAGACAGTTCTTTCTTGGAAATGGAAAAAACGCGAATCTTCAACGTCTCGTCCGTCTCGGTGTTGAACGTAAGGTGATGCAGGCCCCGCCAAGCCGATTCCAGCGCCTGAAAGTCCTGGTGATGGAGTATCTCGTTGATTTGTTCCGATAGCTTGTCGTCGATCGATGCTATAATTGACTGGATCGTCTCAACGGCATCATCGCTGATTAGCGGTGTGTGTCGGAGGGCTTGGTCAGCCAGAGTTTTGACCGCATTCTCCACTGCGTTGCGGGCCTGATCCGAATGCGTCTTGAACTCGCGTTGCAGCAGAACGACGAAATCCTCGGGATCGACAAACGGGGCGTGCACCTCGGCAGGTATTGAGCTTACGAACGTCACAATCAATCCTCCTGCGTCTCTGGAAAGGAGGTCAGGGCTGCCTCCGCTGGTTCATCAGGCGCTTCGTTCTCCGGCGCTCCACTGAGACTACTGAGCAACGCTGGATTGCCGAGGAAATGGGCGATCAGTTCCTCGGCACCCATCTTGCCGTCCATGTAGGCTAGTAGATTGGAGAGCTGCATGCGGGCCTGCAACAGCGCGTTGAGGCTTCCCACCTTGCGCGCCACGGCTGCCGGCGAGAAATCGCCCATCGACTCGAAGGTCAAGTCGACAGCCAATTGCCCTTCGCCGGTCAAACGGTTGGGTACCCGCATCGCCACCCTGGGTCTTAGCGATCTGAGCCGATCATCGAAATTATCGATGTCGATCTCCATCATCTTGCGCTCGCCCACTGGGGGCAGCGGCTCGGCGGGGTTGCCGGCGAGATCAGACATGACTCCCACCACGAAGGGAAGTTCTACCTTTTTTTGGGAGCCGTAGGTTTCTAGGTCGTATTCGATCTGGACCCGCGGGGGGCGATTTCGGTTGATGAATTTCTGACTGCTTGCCTTTGCCATTCTTCGGTTGTCCTCATGTTAGCCTTCGAGATCCGAGGTCATGCCCCCGAGTGTGCCGCCAGACCCGCGATCAAGCGGTATTGAGAAGCTCCATCCGGCGCGAGCTCTTCGAGCAAAGCCATAAAGTCCTTCGATACAAGTCGCTTCGCCCGCTCAAGCAAGGCTGGCACGGGGCTGGCCGGCTCGTTCACTTGATACCAGCGGCAGATACCGTCGAGTATGCTGATGACATCGTTGCGGCCGCGAATCTCTTCCGGATTGCGCGCCTCGGCTCCTGGTAGCAGGGGCTGCATAGCGGTTTCGGATTGAGGGATTTTCAGGTGGCGACTTACCACGTCCTTGCCCTGACGGAGCACCGAAATGAGGGGCTCGAATCGGACAGCATCGATGATATCGACGTGCTCGTTCATTAGGGCGTCTAGGCTGGTCGCAGCCGTAAGGCTGGCGTCGAGATTCGCCCCGAGTTGATAGAGGAGGGCGTGCTCGGTGTCCCCGAAGGCGAGGTCGATGGTCGCTGAATCGATGTCGCTCGATTGAGATCGCTGCGTCTCTATCCAATCGCGCAGCGTAAAGGTGCCAAACTGTCTGGACGCGGTGAGGGGAACCTGGCAAACCTCGGCGATAAGCCCGGAGGGATTGCAGAGATTTGCCAAAGCGTTAAGGCGCACCGTCTGATCGCCAGAGTCTTCTACGTCTGGCCGCGGATGCAGCTCCGGCCAATAGGATTCCACATACCCAGCGAGCAGCTCCAGGCCGTTGCGAAGGCCGGGGTAGCCGAATTGGCTGAGAGCGGAGCGGGTTAGCAGGACCCCGACGCGCAGGTCCTTTGTGCGGGTAGCGAGCTCCAGGCCAAGCTGCCAGACTTGACGCCAATCGGGAGCCTCCGCGGCTATGACGGAATCTCCCATCTGCCGAGCGGGCTTGCCCTGCGCCGCCATCTCAAGTTCGAGAAAACTCAGATCATAATCGAGAGCATCACCGCATGGGGTGCCGTCGCTGACCGGCTTCATCAAACGATCTACATCGAACATGGCCAATTCGTGTCGCCCTATCAGGTTCGCGCCGCCCATGACCAAACCAGCCTCAGTTAGTTCGTGTCTCTTAGCTGATGATCAGGCTTCATGTGGCATGCGAAATTGATATGCAGCCATACGGAGGGGCGTTGGTGCATGGGTCCGGACTTGAGGGGATGTCGATCTTTGAAGCGGCAGACTATGCCGTGGCCGCCTTGCGGCGGGCGATTTCGGGCGTGCGCAGGCAAGCATGCGGTTGAGGACGGCGCAGCCGATGGCGACTTCTGTCTGCTGAACTGGAAGCGACCGTGCCCGCAAACGCCGCCCGATGGTGGACTTGTATCGCCCTATGGCGGTCTCGACCAGCGAGCGTTTGTCCATAACCGTTGGAGACCTGCCATTTCATCCGGCCGTCTCTGCCGATTGCGGCGATATGCTGGTCCCTTTGGCCGGCAGGTCTATCGTCGAATGGTTGGACCGCGTTGACGCGAGGCGGAATGACGATTGCGGCGGCAGCGCTGTGATCGATGACTGCGTCGTAAGTTGGCTTTCCGTCATAGGCGCCGTCGGCAGTAAACTGTCCGACCGGACCGCCAATCTGCTCGAGTAGTGGCTCAACTTGAGAGACATCGCCAGTGTCCTGATCAGTCAGGGTATATCCGTGACCGCAACGATCGAAAGAAGAACTTCGAACTGATCGTCGGCCGCTCCTTACCCGGGACGGAGGTGCCCGTTACATGGGTTTTGTCGTACGATCGCAAGCCGCAGCGGCGTATCCTTGACCATCTTAAAAAGCAGGGTGTTCAGGCCAATCAGGACATCACCTTCATCATCGACGGAGGAGAAGAAGTCCGCTCGCTTGCCGAGATGATCGCGCCGGCAAGCGAACATGTCCTCGACCGGTTCCACATCACCATGCGCATCACGGTCCTGCGCCAATTCGCCCAGGGTCTCGAAAACCATAATGAGCAGGCCGGACAGGATCTGCTTGAAACCCTGCGCAGGATCAAATGGCACCTCTGGCATGGCAATGCGTACCGTGCCGGTGAGGAAATCGGCGACCTGCAATTCGATGCGGAAACGCTCGAAACGGACTACCCGATCATGCGCAAATTCCTCACGGCCATTGGCGAGTTCCGATCCTACATCGCTTCCAACAGTGCCGGCCTGACCAACTACGGCGAACGCTACTGGTCCGGTGAGCGGATATCCTCGGCCTTCGTCGAGGCAACCGTCAAAGCCGTCATCAGCAAGCGGTTCGCGAAAAAGCAGCAGATGCAGTGGAGCAGGATCGGCGCGCATCTTCTGCTGCAAACCCGAACGCAGACCTTCGACGGCTCCCTACGCTCGACCTTCCAGCAATGGTATCCCGGTATGGCGAACGACAATCACGAACCAGACGAAACAGCTCTCGCCGCATAGCCGCCCCACAAAACCTCATGCTCCCCCGACAGGAAGCATCACCATGTCCCGATCGAATGATTGAATATGAATTGCGCATGACGGCGGCGCGACCGATAGGCGCTAGAGTACTTCCTTGATCCGCGACCGGAGAGACCGCTATGGACGATACTGGCCGGGCATGGCCCTACGATGCTCCCGAACAAAATGATCCCAACGCCGACGTATACCCTTGGGTCGCGAGTTTGACAGGGATAGGGGGGACAACGGACGATTACATGCGGCAGTACCGTGCGCAACAACAGGGCCTGGAGCGGCAGCTGAGCGAGTTGAACCTAGGCGGCTCCGCTGCTGATCCAGACA
>NZ_JAMYKZ010000040.1:0-16204 GCF_040317735.1 Mesorhizobium sp. M1399 | reverse complement strand
TTTCAAATTGACCGGTTTGCATGCCTGGCTCCCGAGTGGTGTTTGTAACAACCACACATTCGCAAGAGCGGTGGCTGCTATCCAGTCGCCCATAGGATCTTCTTCTCCCGCACGTGCTGGATCACTTTCCATTGCCGCGGCACCACCTCCAGGGTCTCGGTGATATCCTCACCCAGCCTGCGCAGCCGATGGCCGCCGCAGCAATGGCAAGCGGTCGGCGCCGGCTCGACCACGCGTTCGCGCGGCAGATGCTCGGGAAATGGCTGGCGCGCCGGTCGCTTGCGCATGTAAGGCGCCACCTCGGTGGTCCGGGCCGCGGCCTGTTCTGCGGCGATCTCGTCTTCCGTTGCGGTGCTCTCGAGTTCCTCGAAGGTGAGTTCCATCTGGTCGTGCAGGCGGGCTGAGCGTTCAGAACTCTGACCATGCAGCGCCCGCTGCAGCTTCCGGATCGTCAGATGCTGATGCGCGATCAGCGCCGCATCATCCGATGCCTTGGCCCTGGCGACCGCCAGTTCGGCCTCGACCAGCGCAGCGCGCGCGGCCTCGTCTTCGGCTCTGGCCAGCGCCGCGGTCAGCGCGGCTCTCAGCGCGCCAATATCGTCCGGAACAGCATCCTGGGCGGTGGCAACCATGCCCTGGAGTGAATCATAAAACGCGTCCGCTGACTCGCGGAAAATGGCGCAAACTCAAAGAAAAACTCAGCCCGCGCGCTGCGGGCGGAACGTGTGAAGCGGGTTGCGCCAATCGATCCCGTCGAGCATGTAGGCGAGCTGCGCCGGTGATACGGAAACCGTGCCGTCCGCCGGCGACGGCCACAGGAACCGGCCCTTCTCGAGCCGTTTTGCATACAGCGACATGCCGAGCCCATCATGCCAGATAATCTTGATCAGATTGCCGCTGCGGCCGCGGAAGACATAAAGATCGCCGGCGAATGGTTATGTGGCGCGCCACATAACCATTCTTATGCGTCGGGCGAGATTATGTGGCGGAGCCTTCCTGGTGCCAGCCTAGGCCCGCCGGTCCGGATTTTTCCGCCACATAATATTTCATGCCTCTCTCATGGCGCGGGATTCCCCTGTGCCACAACGCCGGAGGGGCAGAATGCTCGAGTTCTATTTTTCCTATTGTGGGGTGCTCAAGCGCCTGCGTAGCGGTGCACTCGGTGGCGAGATGGATCGCCTCGCGGAGCATTTTTTCACCCTTGGTTATAAGCGAGCGTCTGCCACGATTTACCTGAGCCGGATTGCGCGCTTTAGCCAGTTTGCCGCAACGCGCTGTGGTCCGATGCCTATCTCTCAAGATGTCGTCGACAGCTATTTGTGCACGTTTACTACGGATACTCCACGCATTGGAGCAGTGTCGGCACTGGGACACGCGCGGCGAGTGGCTCCAGAACGCTTCCTTGCTGCTGTTCCCAGTGTAGATAATGATCCGAATGCTCCGCTTCTGAGCTCCTTTTCGGACTATCTGAGCAGGGTGTGCGGACTGGAGTCAAAGTCTCGCGAAGGCGTTCTCCTGGGCAGCCGCCGCTTTCTGGATTGGTTCCATCGCCACCATTCCGGCCAAGACCTCGACGCATTGACGGCTGAGCATGTCCTTGCCGCTGTCGAACATCGGCTGTCACTATCGGCGACCTCCGGTACCCGCACCGCAGCAACTTCTCACATCCGGACATTTCTTCGGTTTTTGTATTGGGCTGGCCATCACGATCAGGATCTCGCGCGCGTCGTCCCCAGGACGCCCCACTGGCGTTTGGCTCATCTGCCGCCGCGCCTTGCATGGGATGACGTTCGGCGTGCAATTGATATGATCGGCGCAACGGCACCGGTTGACGTCCGCGATCGAGCCGTCCTGCTGCTGCTCGCCACCACGGGCATTCGCAACGGTGAGCTGCGCGCCCTTCAACTGCACGATATCCACTGGCGAACTGGCGAGGTTTTTGTCCGGCACACCAAGGGCAAGCGTGATCGGGTGGCCCCGCTCATCGAGGAAGCCGGTGCCGCGCTCGCCGACTATGTCCTGCGCGCTCGACCGAAGGTGGATAGTCCGTATCTGTTCCTGTCCTTCACGCCGCCCGTGGCACCATTCAAATGCGCGTCGCCTGTTTCGAGGATCGTGCGGAAGCGGTTGCGACATGGCGGGGTTGAACTCGGGCAGGTCGCAGGTGCGCATCTCCTGCGCCACAGTCTTGCCACCCAGCTCATCAAGCAGCGAAGGCCGATCAACGAGGTCGCCGATCTCCTGGGACACCGCAGCATCAACACAACGGCGCTGTACGTAAAGGTCGCGACGTCGCAACTTGCCGAGGTCGCACTTCCCTTTCCGGGAGGCGTGGCATGACCGCCTTTGCCCGATTCCTCGGCGAGAAGGCCGAGTGTTACATCGAGCTACGCCACTCCCTCGGCTATGCCTTCAGCAAGCAAGCCGGCACGTTGCGGGCTTTCGTGAGGTACATTGAGCGCGCTCAGTTCGATGGGCCTGCCACTCGAACTTTGGCGCTGGATTTTGCCCTCTCGTTCAGCGGCGCCGCCAACAGCCGTGTCAGTCGTCACGGCGTGCTGCGCCGGTTTTACGAATATCTCGCCGTCTATGACGCGCGAACCGAAGCCTTGGAGCGCAGAGCTTTCCCCAGATCCAGAGCGATTCCGCCTCCGCGAATCCTCAGCGAGGCCGAGTTGGCATCACTCATCGACGCATGCCGCCGCATCTCGCCGGGAATCCTTCTCAAGGGGCGGACAATGGCCACGCTGATCGGATTATTGGCGAGCTCGGGGCTGCGATCAGGCGAAGTGGTCAGACTTGATCGTTCCGACGTTGATCTGGCCAACGGGATTCTCCTCATTCGGAAGACGAAGTTCCGCAAGGACCGTCTCGTTCCAGTTCACACGACGACCCAGGCTGCCCTTCGTAGCTACGTCCATGAACGGGATGCCGCTTTTCCCATGCCCAAGGACCAGGCCTTTTTCCTCAGCTCTCGTGGCAATCGCCTCTCGGCGACAGGCCTGCAAAACGGCTTTGCCGAGGCCCGCAAGCTTGCTGGTCTCGATGGCGGCAAGCCATTAAGGCCACACGATCTCAGGCACCGGTTCGCCGTGACCCGTCTCGGCCTCTGGCATCAGCAGCGCGCAGACGTTCAGGCGTTGCTCCCGTTGCTCGCCACATATCTCGGTCACGCCAGCTACAGCGACACTGCCTACTATCTCACCGGTTCGGCAGATCTTCTCGCCATTGCGGCGGAGCGCGCCTTCCTCGACGGAGGTGCAGCATGAGCGAACACCTGCTGCTGGCGCCGCTCCTGGAGTCCTACTTTCGCCGGCGCTTGACCAAACAACGCAATGCGACTCCCGCGACCGTGGCCAGCTATCGCGATGCCTTGCGCATGCTGATCATCTTTGCCGCCACCCGATTGGCGAAGAAGCCGGCCGCATTGGCACTCGAAGACCTCGATCGAGACCTCGTTCTCGCCTTCCTCGACGAGCTCGAGGAGAAGCGCAAGAACGTCATCGCCACGCGCAACGCCCGACTAGCGGCCATCCGATCCTTCTTCCATCACGTAGCAGCCGCTGACCCGGCGTCCTTCGGTGTCGCCCAACGCGTGCTGACGATTCCCATAAAACGGGCTCACATTGAGGTGACGCACCACCTCACCAAGGCCGAAGTGGACGCCCTTATTGCGGCCCCCGATCAGAGGACGTCCCGTGGGCGGCGCGACCGAACGTTTCTACTGTTTCTGGCACGGACCGGCGCCCGGGTCTCCGAAGCCACCGGCGTCAACGCAAACGACCTTCAGTTGGAACGGCCGCACCCACAAGTGCTGCTGCGCGGCAAAGGGCGCAGAGACCGCGTCGTCCCCATTGCTAAGGACCTGGCGCGGGCGCTGACATCCTTGTTGAGCGAGCGCGGGATCGCCCATCACGAGCCGCGAGCGATATTCGTCGGCGCCCGCAACGAACGCCTGACTCGTTTCGGAGCGACCCATATCGTGCGGCGTGCGGCCACAGAGGCCGTGCCTACCAGGCCGGCCTTGGCCGACAAGCCCATATCGCCGCACATCTTCCGGCACTCCCTCGCCATGAAGCTTCTCCAGTCCGGCGTGGACCTTTTGACGATCCAAGCCTGGCTCGGGCACGCACAGGTCGCCACGACCCACCGCTATGCCGCAGCGGATGTCGAGATGATGCGCAATGGACTCGAGAAGGCGGGCGTCACCGGCGCTCACGGCGTGCGTTTCCGACCAAATGACTCCGTTCTGCAACTGCTGAACAGCATCTAAATATTATGTGGCGGAAAAATCCGGACCGGCGGGCCTAGGCTGGCACCAGGAAGGCTCCGCCACATAATCTCGCCCGACGCATAAATGCGGATCCCGGCCCAGCGTCTCCTGAACCTGCAGAGCGAGGCCTTGCATTCCGCGACGCATATCGGTCCGGCCGACCGCCAACCAGATCCGCACCTGGCTCGGGACCGGGATCATGAAACGCCCAGCGCCTTCACCATCGCCGCCGCCAGTGTCGGCGGCGTGGTCAACGGAATCCGCAGCCGCACCTTGCCGGCGATCTCCAGCTCGATCACCGCTGGCGGCGCCGCCGGCACCGAAGCGGCGGCAGGCTCATCGGGAACCACGACAACTTCGGCAAAGCCCGTCTCGCGGGCTCTCATCGTGCGGCGCCACTTATAGATCAGGCTGGTCGCGACATCGTACTGGCGCGCTACCGCCGCCACTTTGGCCCCGGGCGCGAATGCCGCAGCCAGTATCCGGCACTGATCCTCTTCACTCCAACGACGACGACGCTCCGGCCCGGTCAATAACGTCACATGGCTCATGCTGTGCTGCTAACTACGCTCGTAAGGACGACCTTAAGAGCGCAGCCTCGCTTCCGTGCCATGCTCGCGCAAGGCGGCCCTCGCCGGAGGCGTACATCCGGTTTCGCGCTGTCATCGCCGAGTCATGGTCCGTTCCGAGGTCAATGCCTCATGATGAGTCGGGCGCCTCAACGTGTGCAACGACGTTCGAAATTGACGTCAGCCGATTCGACGAGGTCACCACAACCATCGTCCCGGCGGGGACATCACGGGCTTCTTTAGGGGTCTGAGAACTGGTTTGCGGTCAAGCTGCTAGGCCATCTTTTCGCTGCCCACTCAAAGCTGGTGCCGTCGACCCAGATACAGTGGAGCAGAACGGCGATCTTCCTGGCGACCGCCACTTTGGCCTTCTTCATGCCGATCCGCTTCGACAGTCGGACGCCCCACGCCTTCAGTGAGGTCCTCGGCATCAACGTTGCTGGTGATGCCGATCTCGAAATCCTGCTGGACGGCTTCAACCGCGCCTATAACCGGACGACGCCAGCGCGTTCTCCAAGGCAGTTCGCCCTGCCAGAAAGTCGACGGATGCGGCACTTGATGCGCCGATCGTCCTGTTCGATCCGGTTATTCAGGTATTTGCCCTTGCGGATCCGGATCGGCTTCAGCCGACGCCGGGAACGATCCTGCAAGCGATTTGATGTCACAGAGATTGTAGGCCAAGTACCAGCGAACGCAAAGCAGGATCACTGACCGGTCAAACAGGCGGCCCTTGAACATCTAATCCTCCGAACATCGAAGGGGTCTTGCCATAGCGTCACCGGCAATCAAAACGTTGCAACACATCCGTGGCATTCCATGTCTTGGGCGATGATCAGGGCTCATGTGGCATGCGAAATTGATATGCAGCCATGGTGAGAGCGAGCCTGCATTCCTGTCGCTAATGGCTGCATACCAACTGCGCATGTAAGGTCTCAGGAAAACGCTTTAGAGCTGCCTCATTGGAGACTCGATTTATCGAAGGCGCGGAGCCAGGCGGATGTCTTGGGACAATAAGGTCGTTTGGTCGGAGGGGCTATTCCTTCGGCCGCAACATTTTCAGCAAAACGACCGTTATGTCGAAAAGCTGGTGCGCAGCAGAACGGCCGTTTTGCATGGCTATGGTTGGGGCATTACGCAGCTCCGGCTCAATCGCGAACTGCTTGGCTTGGGTAAGATCGCTATCGAAACAGCGTGTGGCGTCTTGCCGGACGGGACTCCGTTCAGCATTCCAGATGACGCCGACCAGCCCACTCCGTACGGGGTTCCGGGCCATCTACGCGACTCGCTTATCCACTTGGCAGTGTCCCTCTATCAACCAGGGGCGGTGGAAACGGATGCGCGAGCAGAAATCGACGTCCCGACCCGCTTCGAGGTTGCAGTCCAAGATCTTGTCGACACAAATGCGGGCGAGCGAGGCGGCGCCTCCATTGAGGTGGCGCGGCTGCGTTTTCAGCTCTTACCGGACGCAGCAAATCGCGCTGGGTTCGCCTGTCTTCCTATAGCCCGCCTAATTGAGGTCCGGGCCGACGGTCAAATCATTCTCGATGAGAACTACATCCCACCAACTCCTGACTGCGCCAGTTCCCCTGTCCTATCCAATTACGTGACGGAAATCACCGGCTTGCTTCACCATCGTGGTGAGGCGCTGGCAGCCCGGGTGTCGCAGTCAGGCACGCGCGGGGTGGCCGAGATAGCTGATTTCCTTCTGCTCCAGGCGATCAATCGTTACGAGCCCTACTTCGACCACCTTGCAAAAATCCCAGGCGTGCATCCGATGAGGCTGTATGGCCTGACGGTCCAGCTGGCCGGTGAACTGGCCACGTTTTCCCGGACTGAAAAGCGTCCCCCGACCTTCGTCGGCTACAAGCACGATGCTCTGTCGCACGCTTTTGTGCCGGTGATCAGCTCTATTCGATCCTCGCTTAGCACTGTACTAGAACGCACGGCGATACCATTGCCGCTGCAGGAATACAAACACGGTGTCCATCTCGCCGAGGTGCAAGACCGTTCGCTGTTTACGACTGCCAGCTTCGTGCTGGCCGTAGGTGCCGATGTCAAAACCGAGCGGCTACAGCGCGAGTTTCCGGCCCAAATTAAGATCGGCCCGGCTGAGAAGATCAAAGAGCTGGTCAATGTCGCGCTGCAGGGGATCAGCATCAACCGTCTCCCGGTCGCCCCACGGCAGATACCCTTCCATGTCGGCGTCACCTACTTTGAGATCGATCAGCAGAGCCGCCTCTGGAAGGACATGCCTCATTCCGCTGGCTTGGCGCTGCACGTGGCCGGTGATTTCCCAAATCTCGAAATGGCACTCTGGGCCATTCGGTCCCAATAGCCACCTTTGGAGAATGCAGGCTCAACATGCCACTCATTCTACGTGTAACAAATGCGGAAGCCGGCCTATCGGGTAGCCGAGGCATCAAGTTGCTGATTGAGTCAAACGAGGGAATGTCCATCGGCTTGTCCGAGGACAACGGGTTTGTTTTGTCGGATGATCAGCAAACAGTCTCGACGCACCGCTTTTTGATCGAGCGTGAGGAGGGGAATTTCGTACTGATCAAGCGCAGCGGCAATGGCACATCGTTGAACGACGGCGCTAAGCCGCTGCCGTCGGACCTGCCTGTTATCTTGACGGCCGGTGATATCGTTCGAATTGGCAGCTACATGGTCAAGGTCGATGCTGCTTCCATGGAGGATTCCGCCGAAGGCGAGCCGCACACTGTAGGCTCGCTTGAGGCGTCGAATCTTCTGGGGGTGGTTGAAATGGCTCCTGCCATATCGATTGGTAAGACCACTCGACTCGGGGAATTGTTCGTCGAGCCCTTCGATAGAGACTTTCCGCCGTCGTCGTTCTTGGATGCTGAGCAAGATTTATCGCCAGCCACCGCGGGCGCCTGGCAGCTGGACAGTTATCCAGATCATATACCGGACCAGGCCGGCGTCTTCGTGCAACCAGCGACCTGCGTCGAGACCATCCCGGAGGACTGGGATCTTGCGACAGAGCTCAGAGACAAACAGGCTTCGACAAATGGGCCAAGCTTGACCAGCGTCAACAAGGAGCCTCCTGTAGAATCCGGCCTGGGCCTGCCACCGCCGACTCCTGAGGAGCCGTCTTGTTTGATGGTGGTTGGGCAGACCAATTCTGGCGGCGAAAACCATGCTGCTATAGCGGCCTTTCTTTCAGGCTGTGGGCTATCGTTGGCAGATCTCGGGCAAACCGATATTTCAACCATCATGGATCGTGCTGGGCGGATGCTTCGGAATTCCTTCGTCGGTCTCAGCAGCACCGTCTCCGCTTGCGAGCACGCCCTGCAAGAATCCGGCCTTCAGTGTACGAGCACCGCGCAGCCGATCGAAAACACCCTGAAGTTCATGCTGAATGCCAAGGGCGCCTTGCGCGGGGCTCTATGCACCGATATCCCGCGGCTCCTTCATGGACACCTCGCCGTCGAGCAGGCCTTTGCTGACATCAAAGCGCATGAGGGTTCGATGCTAACGGCACTGCACAAGGCTCTACTCAGTGTCCGTGAACGCCTCTGCCCTGAAGCGATCAAGGCCTCGCTTGTGCGGACCAGGAAGTTCTGGCCCGGCAGCCGGAAAGCCAGGCTTTGGGACGAGTACTGCCGAGTCTTCGATGCCGTCGTATCCGACATCGAGACTGAAACGCTTCGGAATGTTGAGTCGAGTTTTGGCCTCCAGCGTGCACAAGGCAAAGCCGTGATAAATGAGTCCGCCCAATGGAATCGGTAGCCATACCGACTGAGGGTACCGTCTTAAGTTCCGACCTTGCAGTCGGCCCTGGGCCTTCGGCTCTTTCGTCACCGCCGATATCAGACCAGCCTTTCTGGGAAACGCTAACGCTTCACCGGCTCAATCCGCTGGTCGCGGCTGCGGCAGCGCTGTTGGGCCTCTGTGCTCACCTCAAGAGCAGTACGGATCAACTTGATGTCGAGGAGTTGCGCCTGCAGGTGCTGCGAGGGATCGATGCATTCGAGCGTCGGATAATGTCGCTCGGACTGCCGATTCGGGCAATCAAGATCAGCAAATACGCTCTTTGTGCCACGATCGATGACATCGTTCTGAATACGGCTTGGGGTAGCCACAGCGTCTGGACAACGCGAAGCATGGTCGGAACGTTGTTCAGCGAGACCTGGGGCGGCGACCGCTTTTTCGAGCTTCTAGAGCAAATGAAAAAAAACGCGGCAAACGACCTCGATCTGCTGGAGTTGCTCTACTACTGCATGCGACTGGGCTTCGAAGGTCGCTTCCGGGTGGCCGCGCGAGGAGCCTCCGAACTTAGCGTGCTGTGCGAGGACACGTACCGATTGATTCGGGCAGCGCGCGGTGACTTCGAGCGTGACATATCCCCACACTGGCAAGAACGCGCCACAGCGCGGAGACCGTCCAGCAGATTCGTCCCATCTTGGGCCGCCGGCGCTTTCGGGGCAGTAGCCCTCCTGTCGCTCTATACCTGGCTATTATTTGCACTCGATGGCCAGTCGGATGCGGTCCTCGCCAAACTCGCAACTCTGCCGCCGCGCGGAGCGGTGAGTTTGGCGAGGACCGCAGCACCGTCCCCAATCCTCATGAATGGCGATCGACTGCGTCGCTTTCTCGGTGCCGAAATCCGCGATGGGCTGGTCGCTGTCACCGAGGACGCGCAGCAGATTCTGGTTACCATCCGTGCCTCAGGGATGTTCGACTCCGCAAGTTCGATCGTGAAGGATTCGTTCGTCTCGCTTTTTCTGCGGATTGGGCGAGCGCTGAACGAGCAGCCCGGGGCGGTTCTTTTGACCGGACACACAGACTCGATGCCGATCCAATCTCGTGCCTATCCTTCCAACCAAGACCTCTCAATGGCGCGTGCCAAGGCAGCGGCTGAGATTATCAGATCGACGATGAGTGAGCCGGGCCACGTGCGGGAAGAGGGCAGAGGGAGCGGAGAACCGATCGCTTCGAACCAGACGCCAGAAGGCCGCGCCAAGAACCGGCGGATCGAAATCATAATTACGAAGCCAAACTGAGAGTTAGCCCATGCAGTCATTCAAGAGAGCGCTCCAGGGCAAATGGCTCGGTATCGCAGCAGCCGCCCTGGTGAGTGCTGTGATCTTTATTTTTGGACGGCACCTCTCAATTGGAGGGTACATCCCACTTGACAGCCTTGGTGAGCAACTTGCGGCGTCAACGTTGATGCCGATCGCCTACGTGGTCATCTGCATGATCCAGGGCAACGTTGAAGGCTTTTTCCTTACACGAGCGTCCGGCATGCTGGACGGGATCCGGACAAATCAAAACGAGGCGGATGGTGCAGGATCGGCTTCTTCCGATTGGGGCGGAGCGCGAGCCAGCGCCGCTGCCGAAGCAGAACTGGAGGCCATGTCAGCTCGCTTTCGCGAAACTCGTATTACGCGCAAGCGGCTTCGTCGTCACGGCGTTCTCGGCAAGCGGTGGTTCGATCAACTGCCGTGGTACGTGATTATCGGTACGCCTGGATCGGGAAAATCCACTGCCCTTGCCAATTCCGGCCTCAGCTTCCCATTGGCGGAAAAACTCAGCCGGAAATCGATCGGGGTGGTCAAGGCCACCAGCAATTGTGAATGGTGGTTCACCGATGACGCCGTACTCATCGACACTCCCGGATACTACGTGGTTCAGAAACGCAACCTGGAACAGGACAAAGCGGTCTGGCAGGGCTTTCTTCGCCTCCTTAGCCGCAGCCGTCGGCGCCAGCCGCTGAGCGGGGTGTTGGTATCAATCGCGATAAACGAGCTGAGTTCGTCATCCGAGGAGGTACTCTTCGATCACGCCAGATGCATCCGGCAGCGGATCCTTGATCTGTATCGAGAATTCGGATTGCGGCTGCCGATTTATATATTGCTCACCAAGAGCGATCTAATTGCGGGATTTAACGAGTTCTTCGACGACCTTGGCCGCGAGGGCCGCGAGGCCGTGTGGGGTTTCACTTTCGCGCCATCGGAAAGTGAACGCGATCCGATGGAATCTTACGCAGCAGAATATGACACACTCGTCGGGCGCCTCAATGACAGGCTGCTTGAACGACTGCAGCAAGAGAGCAACATTCACCGTCGCGCGCTTGTGTTCGGCTTCCCACAGCAGGTCGCAAGCCTTAAGCATCTATCCTATCAGTTTCTACAGGAGGCCTTCGGTCGCAACGCCTACGAGGACCCGATCTTGCTCCGCGGCATCTACTTCGTGAGCGGAATGCAAGTGGGTGCGCCCTTTGATCGCATTGCGGGGGCCAGGTCTCGGACCTTCGGCATCTCTCTGCGGGCCACCCCTATTTCACCCGACCAGAAGCGTAGTTATTTCATCACTCGTTTGCTTCGCCAGGTCGTCTTCGCCAACGCTGGACTTGTTGAAGCCCATCCCCGTGTCGAACGGCGACAGCGGTGGCTTCGATATAGCCTGTGCACGACAATCGCGGCAGCTATGGCCTCAGCGGCTGCCTTCTTGATAGTCAGCTACAGTCGCAATGTCCACTTGATGGAAGGGGCTCGTCTTGCGGTCAGCAGCTATGCCAAGGAAGCGGGGAAACTCCCCCTTGACCGGGTAGACAGTAGCGATCTCCGACCAGTTCTGCCGCTGCTGGATCGGCTACGCGCCGTGAAGACCGATTATGACGAAGCCGCCAGAGCGGACAACAACTTCTCGGGATTAGGTCTAGATCAAAGTGAAAACTTTCAGATACAAGCGCATGCGGCCTATCGCCGGGGCGTAAGGACGATCTTGCTGCCGCGCCTAGTTTTCCGACTGGAAACACTAGTGGCGGAACACCAGGACGATCTTCCGTTCCTCTATCAGGCGCTGAAAATTTATCTGATGCTTGGGGGACGTGGACCGTTCCAGCCCGGGGACATCAATGAGTGGATGACCCTCGACTGGAAACTGCTGTTTCCGGCTGAGGCAGATGCCGCCCTTCGCCGGTCGCTGGCCGATCACCTCGATGCCCTTTTGGACAACCCGCTGCCAGGTATCAGCCTCAATGGCGAACTGATCGAAAAGAGCCGCGCAAAACTCCAGGCCCTCTCGATGCCGCGTCGTGTGCTTAACATCATCACAAACAGTACTCAGGCCGCTAACTTACCAACATGGCGTCTGTCCGACCACGCCGGACCGATGGTGGGGGACGTCTTGATGCGCAAATCAGGACAGCCCCTCAACAATGGCATCGCCGGTATTTACACCCGAGCCGGTTTCCATGGGACATTCCTGCGCCTGCTGCCACAGGTAGCAGACGCGATTGCTGCAGAAGGTTGGGTTCTTGGCGACCAGGCGACCACTTCCACAGGTGAAGCGGAAGAGACGCTGCGACGTGCGGCGATGGATCTCTACTTTCAGGAGTTTGCGTTTGGTTGGGACGAAATCATTAATGACATTTCGCTGCGGCCAATGGCGAGTGTCGATGACGCTTTGCGAACGTTGAACGCGCTTTCAGCACCCACCTCGCCGATGCGCTTGTTCCTTGCCGCAGCGGCACAGGAGACCAAGCTCGGTGAACCGCCCGAGCCCGATACGCCGACCGAAGCTAAAGGCACTGATCAGAAGGAGCTACCCGTAGGCGACCTTCAGGCGCTCTTCCGATCGCCGCCTGTCGCCGGCACTTCCGAAAGCCATGATTGGCTCTACACGGATGTGCATTTTCAATGGCTACACCAACTTGTCAATGTGCCGCCAAACAGCCCCCCCGGTGCTCAAGCGCCGATCGACAGCGCTGTAAGCGATCTTGCTGCTCTTTACCAATCACTTGGTGAGATGCAGGACCTCGCCGGATCAAACTCGTTGGAGAAAGGTGACGAAACGGCTATCGCGATCCGCAAAATCGAAGCAGGAGCCGCCAATCTGCCGCCACCCATTCAGCAATGGATCCTGAGCGTCGGCCGCTTCAGCTCGAAACTGTCCATGAGCGAGGCAAAGCGTCATGTCGCTAGCGTGTGGGCAGACGGTGCTGGCGAGTTATGCCAGCGGGCAACCGCAGGACGGTATCCCTTCAACCGTGGCTCCCGTCGAGACACTCCATTGGGAGATTTCGGGCGGCTGTTCAGCCGGGACGGCGTCATCGACACGTTTTTTGCGCAGCACTTGGCTCACTTTGTTGATAGGCCCGAAGGCCCGTGGAAGGCACAGTCCACGGGAAGCGACAATTTACAAATCGACCGAGAGGCCTTGGCACAATTCAAACGAGCAGCCGCAATCCGGGACTCTATGTTCAAGGATGCCGGCAGTCAGCCGTCAATTGAGTTTCTGCTCACCGTCACTGATACCGATCGGTCGACCGACGAGGTGGTGGTCGAGATCGACGGCCAGCAAATCACGCAGCGACGAGGAGCATACAAACCTGTGCGTTTCCGTTGGCCCACGGTCGGCGGCCTCGGTGGCGCTTCGGTCACTTTCAACGGCTTGGAGCGTGCTGCTATTTCGAAGGTGGGCCCCTGGGCGTTGTTTCGACTATTGGACGAAGGGAAGACGCTTCCTCAAGAAGCGACCGACCAGGTTTATGTACGGATAGCGGCTGGCCGCCACTGGGTGACATTCATGCTCCAAGCCGACAACTTGAACAACCCGCTATCTCGCAATCTGCTATCGCGATTCCGATGCCCACAAATTTGAGGAGCCCACGGTTGCTGCTGCACGTACGTCCTGCCGCTCAAACGGAAAGATGCCATCACAGGCGCATTTCAGCTGCACGAGCCTCCACTCCGAGATTGCCGAGAGATCAAATGCCGATGGGACTGGCAGGGTGCCACGGCGGATCCCGCATGGAAGCGGACTTCCTGACGTCGTTTTTCACCTCTCCGGCATGCCGCTGGTTTCCGCTGATCTTTTCAGCACGCCTCGAACGACTCGTGAAAGGCGTCAACGCCAAATTAGGATTTACCAGCGGGATGGTCGTGCTCAAATTCCGATCAAAGCTTTGACCTTCCTCAAATGCCGGTGACAGAACTCGTCGGTCGCGATGGACGAATGGTTTGCCGTTTCGTCCATTCAACGTAATTCAATCTACGACAACCAATGTGGAGACATATAATGAGCCAAGTACATAGTGCCCAAATGGCGCAGCGGTTCTTGTCCGTGATGAGGAGCGCTCAAGCCGCGAAAAAGCTTGAATTCTGCTTTGCCGTTGGCACTATTGTCATTGCCGGCGAAAAGAAGCCGGTGGTTTTAGTGCGGAAGAAAGGCCTGAAGGGCCTGCGGGTAATTCTGGAAGATATGCCCTATAAAACTCCCAAAGGTGTTCAGGAACCCGTTGACTTCAAGTTTCTGAGATCTGGTACAGGGACGATGAACGAGCGCAGTGTCATTGTCGTACGGCTGGCCAAAGGAGGCACGGCCAATTTTACGGCGATCAAGACCCAGATGAAGCGTTATTTCAAGGACCTGAGAGTAAGCCTCCCGGATATCCAGGAGGCTGAACCCCTGAGTGAAGAAGACCTCAATCGATTTGAAATAGCAGCCAAGGCGAACTCTGACGACCTGCCTTCAGATGACAATCAGGAAATCGTCAAAGAGAACCTGCCGGAAGGCGCTGCGGAAGCTCTCTCTGAAGGACTGAAGCAAACCATAGCCACTTCGGCAGCGTCAATCGCAGCTCACTCCAATCGTATCAGTCGGCAAACGGGGTTAATGCAAACTGCCGAGCTGGGCCCATTGACAAATAAAATCGCCGATTGGCTCAAGGAAATATTGGCCGCAACGCCGGTTGAAGAGCGGGAAAATGCCCTCCACAACTTCACTTGCCGGCTGCTATTGATGCTGGCCTACGACGACAATCGGAGAAACCTCCATTATGTGGACGAGGCACCCGATGGCGACGAGATGAAAACGGATCGCCCAGCGAAGCCGGACGAAGCAGGCGTTGACGACGGCGCTGAGCGTGAAGCGATAAATATAGGCGGAATCGATCTCGACCGTGTTGCGAGAGACCCGGTCGATCAAGCCGAGGTCGTAGAAACCCTGTTCCGAATGACTAAGGCAGAGGCACAAGAGCGACGGCTTCCTTATCCTCTGGAAAACGCGAGCTCCGACAGGATCGCCATGATGGTGTCATCGCAATGGCCCAAAGAAGAAGGGCATGCTGCCAACAGGCGCGAGATTTTGGAGCGTCTGATTGCCGTGTTGGAGCAGCGGCTCCGCAATGACGATCAGCTGATCGCCGTGCTTGGCCTCAAGAAAGCGGATAAGCTGGAAGGGGATTTCCTCGCGTCCGTTCGGAGTATCAAAGATAAATGGCAAGCCCGCCTCGACGGCGCGCTGGTGCATTGGGAGGAGACGAAGAGCAAAATCAACGAGAAGTACGATGTAAAAGCCCGTGGCGGAACATGGACTCCGATCGACGAGCTCTTCCAGGAGATCAATGATGCGGTCGCGAACGAGCTTGCTGACATTACTAACCAAGTGGCCGAGGCAAGGTTTGATGCGATCGAGCGCGGTGAAGCAATCATCGAATCCGTTTTCCAATACCTCGACGGAAACGAATTCATCCAACTGCTTGACAATCCTCCGGCGGCCTTCGCTCCTATTACGATCGGGAAGACGCTGCGGGACGGAATTGGGAGTGTCGGCAGCGAGCTGAAGCGCATCAAAGCCTCTCTCCCTGCGGCCGCACCGGCCGCATAGCCGCTCGAGTAATACCCTACGCGTGTTCAACTGATCGAAGAAACAGGAGCTGGCGTGATGATCCCAAAGAAGGGTGACTTCGGTCCGGACACGTGGGGTGGTAGCCCCGACAGCTCTTAGTCCGCCGTCCGCCCACCCGTGGACATGGATAGCACGATCGGATTGGCCAGGCTTCCAGACAACGTTCCAGCGAGGGAGGAGGGTGTGGCTGGCGGAACATATCCGCAGGCCAAGAGCATCTGCAGGTACACTTCCCCTCGGACGTGCTTGACGCGCGACCGATGCCACCGAGGGGACATATTTCGCCCCTGGAACCCCGTTGCCGGTAAGCGCTATTTTCCCCGCACGTTGACGCGGGCGCTTTCGACGGATGGCCTTCGAATTGGGAACGGTATCTGGTCTGATCAGGCTGCTGTTGCTTTGGCGAAGTTGAAGGGCAGCAGATCGTAGATATCAGCGTCCTCGTTGCGTTGAGGCAATTCGGTGAGGACGTGGCGCAGCCAGGCTAACGGCTCGACGCCACAGGCGCGGCAGGTCAACATCAGGCTGTAGATGACGGCGCTGGCCCTGGCTCCGTCGACGGTATCGCTGAACAGCCAACTTTTCCGGCCAGTGGCAAAGATCCTGATGTCACGCTCGAGAAGATTGTTGTCGATCGGCATGCTGCCGTCCTCGGTGTAACGAGTCAGATATCCCCATTGGTTCAGGGTGTAGGAGACGGCGTCGC
>NZ_JAMYKZ010000039.1:0-16525 GCF_040317735.1 Mesorhizobium sp. M1399 | reverse complement strand
ACCTCCAGCTCGATCACCGCTGGGGATGCCGCCGGCCGCGAAACGGCGACAGGCTCATCGGGAGCCACGACAACTTCGGCAAAGCCCGTCTCGCGGGCTCTCACCGTGCGGCGCCACTTATAGATCAGGCTGGTCGCGACATCGTACTGACGCGCTACCGCCGCCACTGTGGCCCCGGGCGCGAATGCCGCGGCCAGTATCCGGCACTGATCCTCTTCACGCCAACGACGACGACGCTCAGGCCCGGTCAATAACGTCACATGGCTCATGCTGTGCTGCTAACTTCGCTCGTAAGGGCGACCTTAAGAGCGCAGCCTCGCTACCGTGCCGTCCTCTCGCAAGGCGGCCTTCGCCGGAGGGTATCAGTCGATCGCCTGTGCCAGCCGCATCAGTTCGTGCTTCATGTTGATGATCTGATCGAGCCTGGAGCGGAACAGGTCCTGCTCTCCCGTCTCGCGCTTCTCGCGTGGCCTGGACACCGCAGTTCCCTCGATTCGCCTCGCCAAAACGAGTGAATCACGCCTCGGCGCACAAGGGAATCGCAAAACCGAATTGCAAGAAAACAGCGGTCGAACACCGCAAATCCTGCAATTCCAAAGCTGCCATCTGCGCTATTCAGAAAGCCAGATCAACGGCTTGCAGATAGTTCACGGTCGACGGATTAGGATAGTTTGCTGAGACAGCTTCGGGATATTCTCCGCTTCCGCCTCAGCAAGCTTTGAACCGCGCCGGGTTGATCGGAGGCTCCATGTGTGGATGCCCCGTTTCATGCAAGTGCCATTCGCCAAGATGACGGTGAATTGATCTGCGCCGTAGGCTATCTCGACGCCTCGGTTGCAGTTCACTAGCGCTTTCATCACCTGTTCACAGACCGGCGCGCCGTTGTCTGAATTGACGTATAGGTTGCTATTTTAGATACTCCCGTTCCAAGCAAAGCCGCCGCCAAATTCAGTGCATCAATTCAGTGGAAGCATCCTGGAGCACTTCCCATAGATAGTTGGCTGAGGCGAAATCAGTCAGCATATGGAGCCCGTAGGGCCCGTCATTCATTTCGCAGATCAAAACCGCGCTGAATCCGCGCTACGACCGTTTGTCCGACCTCACTTTGGAGAAAACGACGCTGCGCAGATCCACACCGCAAATCTTCGCCATCATCTGCGCGCATACACCTGCCCTCTAGAGGCAACTATAGCTGTCAGCACGGGGAAGCGGGTACCCTATTGGAACTCACCGTGGGCGTCGTCGGCATTCCAGCCTTGCCTCCAGGTCGCTGCACACATTATCTATCGCGTCTCGATCAGGCAGGACGAGGTACTTTTCCTTTCCAAGCCGCGCGATAAGAGTCAGTTTCGAACATTTGATCCGATTGTCAGTGACCTGATGAGGTGGACGCCCCCTCGACGGCATCGCAATGTGCCAAAGTGTGGCTGTCGAAAGTCACAAGAGGGAGAGCCGTCCATGGAGAAGGTTAGCACAATCGGTCTGGATGTCGCCAAGCACGTGTTTCAGGTGCACGGCGTTGACGCGCAGGGCGCAGTGGTTGTCCGCCGGAAGTTGCGTCGCGACGATGTAGTCGCATTCTTTACGTCCTTGCCGGCGTGCTTGATCGGCATCGAAGCCTGCGCAACGAGCCATCACTGGGCTCGTGTCCTCACGGCTCTGGGGCATGAGGTTCGCCTGATGCCTGCGTCATACGTCAAGCCATACGTGAAGCGGCAGAAGAATGATGCTTCGGATGCCGAGGCAATCTGCGAGGCGGTCACGCGACCGACGATGCGCTTTGTTCCGACAAAGAGCGAGGAGCAGCAGAGCGTGTTGATGCTGCATCGCGTCCGCGAGCTTTTGATCCGGCAGCGGACAATGCTGGTGAACGCCTTGCGCGGCCACTTGGCGGAGTTGGGCATCATCACTCGTCAGGGTGCTACAGGGCTGAGCATGCTCGTCGCGTTGGTTGAGGACGAGGGGCACGACCTCATTCCCCCGCTTGCCCGATCGGCCCTCTTTCTTTTGGTACAGCAATTGCGTGAGGTGCACGAGAAGGTCGGTGAACTGGACCGACAGATTCACATCTGGCATCGTTCGCACGAGTTGAGCCGTCGCCTCGAAACGATCCCCGGCATCGGTCCGATCACCGCCAGCGCAATCGTTGCGACCGTTACAGATGCGTCCCTGTTCAAATCCGGCCGGCAACTCGCGGCTTGGCTTGGCCTGGTGCCGCGACAGAACTCATCCGGAGGAAAGGATCGGCTCGGGCGGATCAGCAAGCAAGGCGATCCCTACATCCGTCGCCTTCTTGTTGTGGGAGCCCATGCCGTGCTTCGCTTCTGTCGTAAGGGCAAAGCGGCACCCACTCGCTGGGCTGCCGAGCTTCTGGCGAAAAAGCCGTACAACGTCGTTGCGGTGGCCTTGGCAAACAAGATGGCCCGGATCGTCTGGGCGCTGATGACTACGGGCAAGCGCTTCGCGGATTCACCGGCGTAGTGACGTAGTCGCAGAGGATGCACAGATGACGCACGGTCGAACCGGGATCGGAAAAACCCGCTCAGTGGGTGCCGCTCAAAAAAGCGCGTTGACCTGTCTGGGATCCGATCCGCGGACTTCATCAAGGCCAGCGGCATGAACAGGCCGCACTCAAAGGCCGAATACATGCCTGCACCCGACCAACCTGTCATCAATGTCAGAAAGCCCTTGCCACGCGGAGGCCGTCCATAATTTTCATCCGGCTGCAGTTAGAGCCTCGGCGGGTTTTACGCCGTATGGCGCGGGTTGAGCAACGGGTGATCGGCGGAGCTGGTCGGGGTTGCGCAGCCGATCGTCCGTTGCGGTGAGATTGGCGGCATAAGCCGCAGGCGTGATGTATCCGAGCGCCGAATGTGGGCGCGATCGGTTGTAGTCGTCTGCCCATTCGGCGATGGTTGTTCGGGCATGGTCGAGGCCGAAGAACAGGGTTTCGTTCAGCAACTCGTCCCGCATCCGCCCGTTGAAGCTTTCGCAGAAGCCGTTCTGCATCGGCTTGCCTGGCGCGATGAAGTGCCATTCCACCTGATGATCCTTCGACCAGGCGAGGATCGCGTTCGAGGTGAACTCGGTGCCGTGGTCGGAGACGATCATGCCCGGCTTGCCGCGCCGGGCGATCAGTTCCGTCAGTTCACGCGCCACCCGGCGGCCGGAGATCGAGGTGTCCGGGATCGCAGCCAGGCATTCGCGCGTCACGTCGTCGACGATGTTGAGGACGCGGAAGCGCCGGCCGCAGGCGAACTGATCATAGACGAAATCCAGCGACCAGCGCGCGTTCGGCTTCGCCTGAACCAGGATCGGTGCCCGCGTTCCTACCGCTCGGCGCCTGGAGCGTCGCTTGCGCACGGCCAGTCCTTCTTCGCGGTATAGCCGGTAGATGCGGTTGATACCCGATGCCTCGCCTTCGCGCCTGAGCAGAATGAACAGCCGCCGATAGCCGAAGCGCCGGCGCTCGTTGGCCAGGTCGCGTAGCCTTGTGCGCAGCTCCGTCTCCGGCGGACGCCGGGACCGATAGCGGATCATCTTACGATCGGCGTCGACGAAGGAACAGGCCCGACGCTCCGACAGGCCCATCGTGGCCTGCAGATGCGCGACGGCTTCGCGCTTGGCGGCGGGCCCTACCATTTTTTTGACAGAAGCTCGCGCAGTGCCGAGGCTTCCAGCATCTGGTCGGCGAGCAGCTTCTTCAGCTTCGCGTTCTCGTCTTCCAAGGCCTTCAGCCGTTTGGCATCGGAGACGCCCATCCCGCCATACTTCGCCTTCCAGTTATACAGCGTCGCCTCGGAGATCCCATGCTTGCGCGCCAGGTCGCCCGCCTTCGCCCCCGCTTCGTGCTCACGCAGAACCGCGATGAGCTGCTCTTCCGTAAACCGCTTTCTCTTCATCAGTCCGTCCTTCAATCGAGGCCGGACTCTAATCTCAGATGGAGGAAATTACCCGTGGCAGGTCATCAGCTGTTCCCTGCTCGAATTTTTGGTCGCTGATGGCTCCAAGGTCTAGCTTTCTCCAGATCGCGTGCGACACGCACCAGCGTGGCCTCATCGCCAAAGCGGCCGACGATCTGAATACCGATCGGCAGCCCGCTGGCGCTTTGCGACAAAGGCAAGGACACCGAAGGTTGTCCGGTTACATTGAATACGCCAGTATACTGACAAATCGCCGTGTCCGCTTCCACATATTCCTCTGCGGAGACCGCCGGGTTGTTTGCAGAATAGATGCCGCCGTGCGGTACGGCCACGATTGGCATTGTGGGAGTCAGAAGAATGTCAAAGGTATGGATCGCCTCGCCCACGCGGAAACGCATTTTCCGGACGACCTCCTCTAGATCCGCCGCTCGGGAAAGTGGCAAATCGCGGCTATATTCATACCGTTTTAGGTTGACCGGCTCCAAGGTATCTGTGCTGATAGTGCGTCCCATGGCCCGCGCCGCTTTTTCGAACCCACTCGCGGCCGTCGGGGCGAGATATAATCTGCTGAACTCGACGGGCTCATATGGCGGGTCGATGTCTTTTACGGTGTGCCCCATCTCCTGCAGAAGCGTTGCCGTCGACTCGACAGCGCGTAGCACTTCCGGATCGAGGTCGATCGCGCCCCAACTCGTCCGAGCGACCCCGACCCGCAGACGACCGGTGGGCTGTGAGAGCTCCTCCACATAGGAACGGTTTGGCTGGATGATGATAAACGGATCGCCGGGATGGGGACCGGAAAAGACGTCCAGCGCGGCGGCCATGTCGCGCACAGTTCGACACAGGACAAACGCGCGGCTGAAACCACCCGATGCGTCCTGATTGTCCGGACCGCCGGAAACACGTCCTCGGGAGGGGTTCAATCCGACAAGACCGCACCAGGACGCCGGGATGCGAATTGACCCCCCACCGTCGCTACCGGATGCAATTGGAGTGATGCCGGCGGCGACCGCCGCAGCGGATCCCCCCGAGGATCCCCCAGCGGTGCGTTCCAGATCCCATGGATTGCCGGTAATGCCATTGAGAACGGATTGGCTCATTGCGGTAGTTCCAAGCTCCGACGTTGTCGTTCTTCCCAGAGTGCGAAGCCCCCCGTCCCGTGCGCGCCGAAAAAAATAGCTGTCGGTATTCGAACGATGGCCTTTGAACAGACGGCTCCCTTTTTCCTCAAGGCGGCCAGCTTCGGTGTACCCTATATCCTTGCGAAGGAAAGGCACGCCATGGAAGAGTCCTCCGTCCGCGCCCGCAACGGTCTCGGCATCTTCGTAGAACTCGATTACAGCGTTGATGCGTGGATTGACCTCGTCGTGGGCTTGGCGGGCTAGCCGCGTCAATTCCAAGGGCGTTACTTCGCCCGCGCGCACCAGAGCGGCCAATCCGGTAGCGTCATGATCGACGTATTCGCTCAATTTCATCTTAGCTATGCCCTTAATTCCGCTTGGAATTTTATGCTGGATGAAGGTCGATCACTGACTGACCCGAGTCAAATTCAGTTTGCATATTGTGTCCATCTCGGAACGAGAACGAGATGGAGACAACCTCGTGGCCGACGCGATATCCGCGAGTTCAAAAAGAGGCGACGCTGCTGGGCTCGCGCAATTGGCAAGAACGGGCTTCTACAAGGAGGTTCACGTCAAATCGCCGGGCGCGCACGGTGTACCCAGCATGATCACCGCTCGCGCTCATCTGGTGGAGGCCGGTGTCCGGCTCGACAACATGATCCGTGGGATGTGCGTCACCTTCGGCTATAGGCCGGGCGTCGGGTGGGGAAAGGCCTTCATCGCACGCATCATGCAAGCATCCCACATCCCTGGTCTTGCGAAGCGATCACTTGGTTACTGACGGTGCGCGTGCAGCTGGTCGAGCAGACCAAGGATCTGGATCTCAAGCTGCGTATGCTCGCCGCTCAGTCGCAGGTCTGCCAGATCCTCATGAGTATACCTGGTGTTGGCATTCAGACTTCAGCCGCCTTCTCCGCCGCCATCGACGAGGCGGCCGGTTCCGACAATCGCGAAACGCGGGTGCCTAATTTGGCCTGGTGCCCAGGCGTCACCAATCCGGCGAACTCGATTGGACCGGCCGGATCACAAAGCAAGGTGACAGCATGGTCCGCAAGCTTCTCTATGAAGCAGCCAACTCAATCCTGACCCGGAGCCGGGAGAGCTTCGCGCTCAAGACTTGGGCGCTGAAAATCTCGAAGCGACGCGGCCTGAAGAAAGCCCGAGTGGCACTCGCGCCGGCGGCTCGCTATCATCATGCATGCCATGCTGCGCGACTGCACTTTGTTCGAGGCTTGAGATGAGGTAGAAACAGTTTGCCAGTGGTGAAGCGCCAGCGCTGATCCGAGGGCCGTGTCCCGCGAGGGAACGCAGGGACGGACGATATGCGAAGGTAGTCAGATGGGCCTGACAGCCCGCTTCGAGTCAAGCTCTGCAAATTACAGATCCTCAACCTAGCGCGGTCCAGGATCGGAGGACCCTGCATGGACCGGCAATGACATCCGGCTGTGCCTTACAAGCCTACCAGAAGTGATGCCTCAGGATACCGAGCAGAGGATTGCCGTCGCCGATAATACGCGATTTCCTTCCTCATCGGGCGTCCGATCTAATCATATTTGCCGCTTTTTCGCCGATAGCCATGCTGGCGGCGTAAGTGTTTGCGGAGGGTATCGTGGGCATGATCGAGGCGTCAGCCACTCGCAAGCCATTCAATCCATGCAGACGCAATCGATCATCCACCACCGAGAGCTTGTCTGTTGCGGGACCCATTTTTGCGGTGCCGACTAGATGATACCCAGTAGATCCCTGCTCAATGCAGAACCTTAGCATGGCGTCGTCGCCTGCTATCTCAGCACCTGGAACCGTTTCACACTCTAAAAAAGGAGAAAGGGCTTCCGAATGCAGCACCCGTCGGACGAACTGCATCCCTGCAACCATTACAGCCCGGTCGATCGGATCGTTTAGATAATTTGGCTGTATAACAGGATCCACGGCCAGGTCCCGGGAGCGGGCTCGGACGAAGCCTCGACTACGCGGACGATGTTGCCAAGCACCACCTGTCACACCGGGATAGTCGTCAAGCATGTAATGTTTACCCTCTTTGTAGCTTCCAGGTGTAAACACGCACTGCAAATCAGGCTCCTCAAGACTCGGGCTTGAACTCGTAAACATGTAAACTTGGCTAGGCGCTTGTGACAGGATGTTTGGTCGGCTCAGTACCCATTTCGCCATTTCGAGAAGAAGACGGGGGCCTTTTGACAACTCGTTTAGCGTGATCACACCGGGCTTTGCCCGCATTACCATACGGGCGGAGTAGTGATCGGCAAGGTTCTCACCGACACCAGGCATGGCGTGAAGGACTGGAACACCGATGGCGGTCAACACTGCCCCTGGCCCGATACCTGAAATCTGAAGAAGTCGGGCTGTATTGACTGTGCCAGCCGAGAGCACGACCTCACGACGCGCGTCGACCCGGATGTCCGCCCCGCTGCCCTTCCTCCGGAGTTTGACCCCCTTCACTTGCCGTCCCGCAATGACCAGGGATGTTACGGTTGCATTGGTGATCAACTTAAGATTCGGCCGCTTCAAAACGGGCCTTAAGATGGCTGCTGCAGAGCTTACTCGCAGCCCGTTCCGGATCGTGCGCTGGAAATAGCCCACCCCTTCTTGCATCCCGCTGTTGTAGTCAGGATTGAGTGGCAGCCCGAAAGACCGCGCGGCCTCGATAAGAGCCTCGGAGACTGGATGGAACCAGTCCATGTCTGTTACTGGCACACCTCTGGAGTTACGGCCGTGAATATCCTCGGTACCCAAACCGACCCTAAACTCAGATTTTCGAAAGTAGGGCAGGAGGTCGTCCCAACTCCAGCCTGTGTTTCCCATTTTGGCCCAAGTACCGAAATCGGACGGCAAGCCCCGATTGTAGACCATGCCGTTGATCGACCCGCTGCCACCGACCACTTTTCCCTGCGTTGTCGAGATCGGACGACCGCCGGTTAGCGGGGTTGGTTCGGTGTGAAATTGCCAGGTGATGTCTGGTTGCATCAGCGTCTTGACGAAACCCGCGGGTACCATCACATACGGACGCCGATCGCTCGGTCCCGCCTCGACTAGGCAGACTCGAGTGAAAGGATCCTCAGCTAACCGGGCAGCAACGATGGCGCCGGCGGCGCCTGCTCCGACGACAATGTAGTCGTAGACTTCGCTGGGGCTCTCGATCATGGTCTTTCCTTCGTCTTGATGCAAGCGACGCCAGTAGGCAACTGCTCGTTGCCGGTGGCGTTCGCTCTAAGCGTCGGGCGTGGATGTTGTGTATGGGCTTCACATTTGCGACCTTGTCAAATGCAGTGTTCATATTATCGCATCTGGTTTCGAGATAGGACGGGACATCAGGTGGACCAGCCCCTTTGACCTCCGAACTGGACACCATGCCGTCCGTCTCGCAATTAAAAGCTTTCCACTTTAGGTAGCCGGTCGGCACGCGCGACTGCGTTCAGCTCCGTTCCTGACAGCGCCGGCGTAATGCCGGGCTTGCGCACCTTTCGATCATGAATAGCGATCGTTGGATGCGGCCGAACTCTCGAGCGCCTTAGCCAACTGGCTCTCTCGTGGAGAGGCCGATAGCTTTCTTCAGGATGGTTGCCGGCCTGCAGTCGGGGCGCGTTCTACCGGAAGCCTACCGCTTGAAGAGCCCGCTTTCGCCGCAACGTTGGGCCGAAATGTTTGCAGACGGATTTACCCGCCTGCATGGCAAATCCACCCTTGTCATAGCCGCCAACATCCTCAGCCGTCGCATCAATCCGGCCGAGCGAGCCAGCGCCGTCCTGTTTGCCGATGCCGCCGGCGCCCTGGTGATCGGTCCCGGCGGGACACGGATCGGGGCATCCTCGGCGCATCGGTGGATTCGGACGGCTCACGCTATGGGCTGATCCAGATCTCGCCGGAGGAAGCAACACGACAGTGCGCGAAACGCTTCGTCGCGCGGAGACCGTCGGGCGGGTTTGGCCGCTTGGCGATGAGATCACCGATGCGGTTTCTGGAGGCCGCGCTTACAAGGCGAACGGGACGAAGACGGGTCTCTATGAGCGCGTCCCGCGCCTGTGCGCCAATCTCGCACTCGCCAGAGGCGACGGTCGATACGCACGATTACCGACGCCATCCTGGATCGTCTCGTTCACAACGCTCATCGCATCGATCTAACGGGGCGAAAGCCTGCGTCGAAAGCAGCCGCAAAAAGCTTGACACGCGTCGCCTACGAAATGCCAATAATCGAAGCCAGCAGAGCCTCAACCCCAGGGGGCGAGTTCATCTCGGAATCCGGGGGGCAATCATATCGGAACAATGGGGCGGCTTCGTCGGAATCGGCACACGAGAGCCTCAAGATCATGATGCCCTGGGTATTTGAGGAAGGTTCGCAGTGCGGCAAGCCGCTCCGAACGCTCTGCCACGAACTTGTTAGGTGATCAAGGAAATCGAGCACCAGTTGTGCGTTAAGGTCGGTGAGTGCGACTGCACTTGGCGTCTTCCCGATCGACGTCTCTGTAAAGGCCAGGAGTGCGTGTTTCAGTAAGTCCCGGACACCTTTTCCGGTAAGTCCGGACACCGTTTTCACTAACTCCCGGACAGTTTTCCGGGGTGGATTTGAGGGTCGGTTCATCGCGCCCGGCGCGTCCTCATCGCCATGCTCCGCATCCGTCGTCATGGGCGTCGGAACGCCAACTCTTGGCCCATCGCACAAGGGCGGAAGCAGCCAGGCTGGTGATGAGAGGCACAGCAATCTGACCGACGGTACCCGCCATCAAGATTCCGCCCTCTATCGTGGCGTCCTTCGCCATCATCGCATCCCGAGAGCCCTTCATCAATCTGGCAAACACTATCCCGGCGACTACTCCGGGCTACAATCCCCATAGCGCCAGTCTGCCCGCGGCTCCGTTCAAATCCGGCTTACAATGAGGTCCGACGTCCTGCCAAGCGGCTCCGTCGAGCATGCGGACCTGACAGAAGCCTCCAGATTCCTCTGGCGGCAGGATTGTGATTCAGGGTCTCTGAGGGGGACCTATTATGAATCGCAATCATTTCTGGCTCAGCAATGAGCAGTTTGGCCTGCTTGAACCGCATCTACCGACCGGCACGCGAGGCAAGCCGCGCGTTGATGATCGCCGCGTGATCAGCGGCATCATCCATGTGGTGAATAGCGGCGGACGCTGGGTCGATGCTCCGCGGTCTAGGGACCGCGGAAGACCCTCTACAACCGTTTTCAGCGCTGGTCGGCCAAAGGCGTTTGGAGCGCCATTTCCATGCTCTTGCTAACGCCGGCGGGCCTCCGGCGGAGCTTCTCATCGACTCATCGGCGGTAAGGGCTCATCGCTGTGCGGCCAGCGGCGAGGGATCCAGAAGGAGGAGTGCGGGATGAGACTGTTTGTCGGGTTGGATGTGTCGTTGGCGAAGACCGCGATCTGCGTGGTTAGCGAGCACGGGATAGTCGTGAACGAGGCGCAGGTCGCCAGTGAGCCCGAGGAGCTCGTGCACTGGATCGGAGAACAGAATGGCAGCATCGCCGCCATCGGTCTCGTACCGGGGGAAGTGCTTCAGCGCGTCCTCGAGACGAAGACGCTCACGGCGCCAGCAGTTGGGGACCGACGAAGCCGCCCGGCGTGGCATGGACGGCGCCGGCGGCTAGGTGATCTTCTCGCAGTCTCGGCAAGTGAACTTTGGCGCACCGTCTCGATCAGCTTGAACCGGCGCGGGATCTCTTCCAACGTCTCGGTCACGTCCTCGCCCCGCTTAGACAGCCGCGATCCCCGCAGCAGGCGCAGGCGCTGGGTGGCTCGATCACGATGCGCCGCGATCGGTATCGGTCGGCCATGGCTTGCGCACCGGCCGTTTGTGCGTGAAGGGGCGCACCGTCTTCACGTTTCCCCAGTGCCTAAAATGACGCCGGCCTCATTCGTGCCGAGTAAGTTTGCAACGTCGCACCATGGGTTATCAAACGACGGGATATCGAAGGCGGCTTCCAGCCATCTAACTTCCAGATGGATCTGATATTGATTATATTCTTGCTACCTCATGGGCCGAGGGGCTTAGGGTTAGCATTGACGACGGCATAGAGGAGTGAGCGCTCGCCGCTGCTTCAACCGTGGTGATTGGGTATAGCAGCCGGTCGCCTCTGTATGAGCGGTACCACGGAGTCTCATGCATCAGAAGTCTTAATCAACCTAAAAGGGGAATGTACTATGAATAAGATTGCGACAGTTATCACAGCGGCGTCATTGTCTATCGCGTCGGTCGTTTGCAGTACCTCGGTGTATGCCGGAGAGGTGCTTAAGCGCGTCCTCGAAACTAAGACGCTCAAGGTTGCGGTAGGCACTGATTGGGGAGCAATGTCTTCCCTGAATGCGAACCACGAGTTAGAGGGCTACGACATCGACGTCGCCAAAGGCGTCGCGAAATACCTTGGTGTTAACGTTGAATTTGTCACGCCGGGGTGGGACATCATCGCGGCAGGCAACTGGCAGGGCCGCTGGGATATAAGCATGGGTCAAATGACACCCACTAAAGTCAGAGCTGAAAAGTTCGACTATTCCACCAACTACTTCTATGACCAAGGGGCCGCTGTTGTTCACAATGACAGTAAAGCATCTAACCTTTCCGATCTAAATGGAAAGATCGTCGGCGTTGCCGGTGGAACCCTGGCCGAGGACTATGCAAACCAAACCTTTAAGTGGGACTGGGTTGGCGCTCAGCCCGAAGATTACAAATTCAAGGCTGGTGAAGTCAAAGTTTATACTACAACCAATATTGCGTTTGATGATCTCCGGCTAGGCGATGGTACCCGTCTCGATGCAATCCTTACTGACGGAACTCTCGCGGAAAAAGCGATTAAATCGGGCTACCCCTTCAAGGTGCTTGGGAATTTCTATGCCGCGCCTGCTGCCATCCCTATGATGAAGGGCGATAAGGAGTTCAATGAGAAGGTCTCAGCCGCCCTAAAGAGCATGAAGGATGACGGCTCTCTCTCCAAGCTATCGGTTAAATGGTACGGATCGGACCACACTGTTGAGAAGTAGCAGCTAGCTGGAAGTTACGCGGCGCGGGCCAGCCCGAGCCGCCTTCTTGGAGGATGTCTCATGCTTTACCAGGATACAGTTGAATCCGAGGTGCTCGTCCATAAGCCTTGGTTTGTTGCCTCGATCTTCGTCGTCGTGTTCGCAATCTTTATGATGTTTAACCTTGCGAGCACCACCTTTGGTGATCTCATGCGCCCGGTTATCGGCGACCCGCTGCAGAGTGGCGTCTATGGGCGTTTCGCAATCGCCTTTGTGATCGCAGTCACGTTCTGCCTAAACATCGTGCTAATCGGTTTTGCCCCCTTGAAGGCGCAGATTGGCATTGTATGGATCGAGCTGCTGCTGCTCTTCCTGGCCTTCTTCAAAGCGTTCAAGCTCAGCCTGCCGTTCATCTGGGAAAATCTGCCATACCTGATTACGCAGGGTGTGGTGACGACGATCTATGTTTCAGCAGTTTCACTTGTTTGCGCATCAGTCATCGCCATCATTGCAGCAATTGCGAAGCTTTCAAGCAACGGCTTCGCTTACGCTATTGCCAGCTTCTATACATCCTTCTTTCGTGGCCTGCCGCTTCTCATACAGATTTACCTGATTTACCTCGGGCTGCCGCAACTGGGCATTGTCATCAATGCCGTTCCTTCAGGGATATTGGCACTTTCGCTTTGCGTTGGTGCCTATATGACAGAAATCTTCCGCGCCGGCATCCAAAGCATCGATCGCGGCCAATGGGAAGCGTCACGATCCATCGGTTTCGGCTTCGGTCTTACCATGCGCAGGATCATCCTGCCGCAGGGGCTGCCGGTGATCATTCCCCCAATGGGAAACACGTTCATCTCAATGCTGAAAGACAGTTCGCTTGTCTCGGTCCTTGGAGTGTGGGAGTTAACGTTCCTTGCTCGCACAATCGGCCAGCCGACCTTCCATCACATGGAGATGCTGATAACAGCCGCGATGATTTATTGGATCATGTCTGCCTGCCTCGAAGTGGCTCAATCGCGACTCGAGCGTCACTACGCAAGGAGTAAAGCACGATGACCGCTAGCCTCATAAGTCACTTGAAAGGCCTTGATGGCGGCGATTCCTCGCAAGCGATTGGCAATGTGCGGCGCGTATCACTTTCATCCCAGGAGACATCCAGTCAGAGGCAGGGGCCAATGAGTCCTGACATAATTATCGAAGCGACGAATGTCTCCAAATGGTACGGCACCTTTAGAGCATTAACTGATGTCAATCTAACCGTCCGCAAAGGCGAACGCATCGTCATCTGCGGTCCCTCCGGATCCGGGAAGTCGACGCTCATCCGCTGCTTCAACCGGCTCGAAGCGCATCAGAAGGGCGAGATCACGGTCAACGGGATCAGATTGCACAACAAGATGCGCAACGTGACTGAAGTCCGCAAGAATGTCGGGATGGTGTTCCAGCACTTCAATCTCTTCCCCCATATGACCGTGCTGATGAACTGCATGGCCGGTCCCATGTGGATCAAAGGCGTGCCCGAAGCTGAGGCCAAAAAGACCGCGCTGAAATTCCTGGACCGCGTGCGAATTCCAGAACAGGCGAACAAATACCCGGTTCAGCTGTCCGGCGGACAGCAGCAGCGTGTTGCGATTGCCCGTTCGCTGTGCATGGAACCAGAGGTCATGCTGTTCGACGAACCAACGTCGGCGCTCGATCCGGAAATGGTCTCCGAAGTGCTGGACACTATGACCAGTTTGGCACGCGACGGCATGACCATGGTCTGCGTCACCCACGAGATGGGGTTTGCTCGCGCCGTCGCTGACCGAGTTATCTTTATGGATTGGGGCCAAATCGTTGAAGAGGGCAAACCCGACGACTTCTTCACCAGCCCCCAGCACGAACGCACCAAGCTCTTTCTTAGCCAGATCCTGAGACATTGAAGGGTCTAGGCTGGCACTACAGGTCTCGGCGACCGGCATCCGGCCCTCCTAATATACCTGAACACAACGCGCAGGCGCGCAGGGTGGCGTGGCTTCGCCCCTCCAGATGGGCCACGCATACCGCTGGAAATGAGGATGCCGTCCCAGACGGTCGCCCTAGATTTGAATTAGAAGGAGATTAACGTGATAAAAGAACTGCATTTCGAGATTTCCGAGTTTCAGGCTCGTCTGACAGCGGTAAAGAAAGAAATGGCGACGAGGGGGATTGAGATTCTTCTTTTGTCAGAACCGCCTAACCAAAACTATCTTACCGGCTATAATGCTTACTCGTTCTATACTCCGCAAATGGTGATCGTCTCACTTGATCACGACGAGCCTATTTGGGTGGGCCGGTTGATGGACCGCGTTTCGGCGTTAATGACTACCTATCTTGCCGATCAAAACATCAGAGCTTACCCCGAGACCCATGTCCATTCGCCCGTCCTATCGGCCTATGCCTTTATGGCCGATATTGTAAAGGAAGTCGGGGGCGAGAAGGCGCGCATTGGCGTGGAGATGGGGGGCTACTATTATTCCGCCCGTGCTCACGAGGATCTTACCCGGGCTTTGCCACTTGCGGAATTCGTTGATGCTGACCTACTCGTTGGATGGCTCCGGCTGATAAAGAGTCCGACTGAAATCGCAATCATGCGTCAAGCCGGTCAGCTTGCAGATGTGACGATGCAACGTGTCATCGATACGGTGGAAGCTGGTGTTCGTGAATGCGATATCGCAGCAGCTATTTATCACCAGCAAGTGTCGGGCACGGCTGAGTTTGGGGGTGACTACCCTGCTTGCCCTCCGGATCTTTGCATAGGCGAGCGCTCAATCGCTCCACATGCAGCTTGGACCGACGAACCGGTGCCGAATTCCTCTGTTGTCAATCTTGAACTTTCGGGGTGCCGGCACCGTTACCAAGTTCAACTCTCTCGTACAATCGTAGTTGGTAAACCCTCAACTGCATTCCAAAATCTATCGGAGATCGCTGTCGAAGCCCTGAACGTCGGCCTCGAAAGTGTGCGTCCTGGTCGGACCTGTTCAGAAGTGTTCAGCGCATTCAGTCAAGTGCTTGCTCGCCATGGGATTGAAAAGGATTCCCGAATTGGATATCCGACTGGCATCGCATTTCCGCCCGCATCGGGAGAACGTACGGTTAGTATCCGCAAGGGAGATGAAACAGTTCTTCAGCCAGGTATGGTTTTCCACATGATGCCTGGCCTGTGGCTAGACAACGTTGGAATTACGATCACCCAAAGTTTTGCTGTTAAGGATCGCGGTTTTGAGCCTCTAACGAAGACAGCGCGCGAGCTTTTCGTCAAATAGGATGCGAATTTTCTTACGAAGTCGTGGCTACTGTGGTGGCAAGACTCTTCCTGCAAACCGTCGCCGATCCCGCCTTCTCGGCGGGATTCCAGCAGTTGCACGTGGTGCGGCGAGGCAATGCGCGCTTGTCGCCGCGATCCGCTACCCATGCGGCCGCACGCGTCTGCGGCGAAGCGCCGATTGATGCGACGCTCGACGAGGCGCGGCTCGGCGATTGCCGCGGCAGGCTACGCCAGGATCGATCGACCTGCGAACCGATTAGGATCGGGTTTCTTGCAACGGTTGAGTTGGGACGCAGGGAGGATTGTTTGCGCTTCTGGTCAGGCGGCGAGAATGGCGAACTGTCCGGCCCGCGACGGATTCGGATTGAAGGCGTACATGGCCTGTCGCTTGCGCATCATGTGACACATTTCAATGCCGGACAGGATAATGCCGACGCTTACTGGGGATTTGAAGCCGCACATCGTTCGGACACGGCGCTTGATGCGCCGATGGTCCTGATCGATCCCATTGTTCAAATATGGCTCCGGCGGATGCGAATCGGCTTCAGCAGACGCCGGGCGCGATCCCGCAAGCGATTTGTGGTGTCGCAGGCGAGACAAGTCTGTAGGCCGGATACCGCCGTAGCGTACCAAAAGGACAGTATTCTTTGACAATCTTCCCCTTCACCGAAGCCACCCCGATCCAGTTTCAAGCGACTCTGCCGAAGACCTCGGAAGTCGTGGTCATCGGCGGCGGCATTGTCGGCGTGACCACGGCGCTGTTCCTGGCGCGACGGAATATCTCGGTAACACTGTTGGAGAAGGGCCGCATCGCAGAGGAACAATCCTCGCGCAATGGGGCTGGATCCGCCAGCAGGGCCGCGATGCCGACGAACTCCCGATCGTCATCGAGGCGCGTCATCTCTGGCGGCAACTGGCCGAGGAATGCGGCGAGGATATAGGACTGAAGCAGACAGGCGCTACCTATCTCGCGCGGACGGATAAGGAGATGGCCGGTTTCGCGAAGTTCCTGAAGATTGCCCAGGATCATGGCGTCGACACGCGTCTTCTCGACCAAGGTGAGGTCGCAAAGCTGATTCCGGCCATGGCACGACCGTTCAAAGGCGCAATGACCACATGGGGTAATCGCGGGAGCGACGCGCCCTGGAACCGATCATAGCCTTGGAGGGTGGCTGTTCCCCGATAAGATGAAATACGGGCTCACGACTGGACGCC
>NZ_JAMYKZ010000038.1:0-20855 GCF_040317735.1 Mesorhizobium sp. M1399 | reverse complement strand
TGTTCTCGAACTTGTCTTCAAGCTCGATTTCCTTGGCGACGGTGACGCCGTCCTTGGTAATGCGCGGTGCGCCGAACGACTTGTCGATGACGACGTTGCGGCCTTTGGGGCCGAGCGTGACCTTCACCGCGTCGGCGAGGATGTTGACGCCGCGCAGCATGCGCTCACGAGCGTCACGGGAGAATTTTACGTCTTTGGCAGCCATTTGTTACTCCTGGGCATTTCGCCCGAAATTCAGATTGGATGGTGCGGATGAAAGGCGGCGGCGTGTCAGCCGATGACGCCCATGATGTCCGCTTCCTTCATGATCAGAAGGTCTTCGCCGTTGAGCTTGACTTCGGTGCCCGACCACTTGCCGAACAGGATGCGGTCGCCGGCCTTGACGTCCAGCGGGACGAGCTTGCCGACCTCGTCACGGGCGCCGGAACCGACGGCGATGATCTCGCCTTCCTGCGGCTTTTCCTTCGCCGTGTCGGGGATGATGATCCCGCCGGCGGTCTTCGCTTCGGACTCGACGCGGCGAACGACCACGCGGTCATGCAGCGGCCGGAAATTCGACTTTGCCATTTTTGGATTTCCCTGGTGCGGATGTTGAACGGTTCTCCGTTGCCGGAGCGTGTTTAGCACTCACCAGAAGCGAGTGCTAACGCGGCAGTGAGATAGGCCGTAGGCTCCTGCTAGTCAAGACGGAAGAGGGACGGGCGAAGAGCAAACGAGCGTGGAAGCACCGAGCGTTTTACGTGAACGACGTCGGAGATCGGACATGGATGGGGCGGCTCACCATTTGCAACTGAAGGCTTTATTCATTTGGCACGACTGGTGCAGCGAATGATCCGCAAACGTTGCGCGCGACCGATATAATGAGAGGTGAGCGCCATCAGGATTCCTGCGTTAACCGTCCACTCGGTCTTTACGGTGTGGCCGCCGCGCGGGCGCCAGGACTCCGGCCATCCCGATAGTCACCAATCCAATCTGCGGAGAACAGGAGGCAAGATGAGAGCGACAGTCAGCACGAACTCGAATTTGAAATGTTTGGCCAAAGCAACTGCCATCGCCTTGCTCTGGACGGTCACGGCTACATCGGCGGACGAAGGTATGTGGATGCCGGGCCAGACTGCGGAAGTGTGCGCGGCCATGCGCGCGGATGGGCTCCAGATCGATCCCGCCCAGCTGGGCCGTCTAGACGCTGACCCGCTCAACGCGATCGTATCACTGGGCGGATGCTCCGCCTCGTTCGTCAGTCCACAAGGGCTGGTCGCAACCAATCATCATTGCGTGTTAGAATCCATCCAATACCACAGCAAGGAGGGCCAGGACTATCTCACAGACGGCTTTCTGGCGAAGAGCCCTGGGTGAAGAATTGCCCGCGGCGCCAGGCAGCCGCAGCTATGTGATCGAGGACATGCGGGATGTGACCGCCGAAATGCTCAAGAGCGTCTCGGACAAGCTGAACGGGTTTGCCCGCTATGAGCGGCTCGCCACGAACAAAAAGGCCCTGATCGCCGCATGTGAAGGACAGCCCATCGCCGTTGCGACGTATGGCGGCGTCTCCTACTATCTCCTCCAGAAGCTCGAAATTGAGGACGTGCGCCTCGTCTATGCGCCCGCGCTCGGCATCGGCAACTTCGGCGGCCAAACGGACAACTGGATGTGGCTGCGCCACACGGGCCACTTCGGCTTTTATCGCGCCTATGTCGCTCCTGATGGTTCCTCCCGGCCATATGCGCGCGACAATGTGCCTTACCGGCCGGAGAGTTGGCTACCCATAGCCTGTGAAGGCGTCAAGGAAGGCGACCTTGTGATGGTCGCCGGCTTTCCCGGCGCAACCCACCAGTTCCTGACCGCGGATGAAGTCCGGTTCAACTTCGCGCAATTCGAACCGCGGTTGCAGCGTTCGCTCTCGGATTATCCCGCCCAGATCAATCAGGCAACGGCAGGCAATCGCGAGGCGCAGATCCATTGACCGCCCGCTTCACAAATTGGCTCGGCCTAAAACGCATGGGAAAAGCAGAAAAGGCAACAGATCGGCACCAGAATGAATATGGCCGCGCAAACTGACAGACGCGCCAACAATCGGCATCTCGCATGGTCGGTGGCACTGGACGTGGCTCCCACCCTGCTGGCGCGACTCCCCATCAGGTCGTCGGGGTTTCGCTGGCGAAAAAAACTTCCGCGTGTCTCTGCGCGATCCATCCCGCTTGCGCGTGCCTAGTCAACCAAAAAACTGACCATCTGCAGGATCAGGATCAGCAAAAAAAAGCCAAAGGCAGACGCCAAAACAGCTGCCAGCAGGACGATGCGTTGTTTCTTCACCCACAGTTCCCCCGGGAGAGAGTCTAATGATAATCCTTAAAAAAGGCGCCCTGGAACAGGGCGCCCTACGCTCATTTGTGCAAGTTTAAAGTTTAGCTTGCCTACTTTATGTAATTAAACGTTTCTTTTATGCGACACTTCTCCAAGTGTTACTTGCACAAATCGAACGTATCGCACATTTATACGAACTGTACATTAGATAGCGGCTTTGACGCATGCGTTTACTGGCGGTATACATCCTTCACCGTTGCCGCAAGGCATTGGCCCACTCGCGCGGCACCTCCTTCACGACAAAGGTTGAAAGCCCGTCCTCGGGCGTTTCATTTCCAAGATCACTTCGATCCACTCATACGGGCTTCCCGAGCGAGACCGTGGGTTCGGACGGTGCGAATGAATTTCTCGTTATAATCGAATTGATTATAAGGGATATTTCTACGTTGAGTATAAAGGATGTCAAGCCCGCGCCAGCGGCAATTTTGTCCGGGCGACCTCCGTTTCGTCGAGGACATGGTGGCGGAAGCGATAAAGCTTCGCCGGCCGACCGCCGGTAACAAATGCACTTTCGCCGGTCTCCGCCACCAGTTCCTGCTGCTCCATCAACCGGCGAAAGTTCTGCTGAAGCGCCCCTGCCGATCTAATCGTCAACGCCGTCCGCGTCAGCGCATTGCCATCGGTCAGAAAGCCGACGACATTGTTGATGACGAATGTAACGATCCGCGGCTTCAGAGAGGAATGCGCGCTTCGTCCAGATGGATGGAGTGGGCTGGCAGGTCCGGGCGGCCGCGCCGTTGAGGATGCAGCATCGAGAGCCGCGCTCGCCGAGGATGACATAGGTCGAGATTCGCGCCGGAAGTCTTGCTCCATGTCTCCCACGAATCCATTGGCAGGATCCCGGCTTCTTCGCAGTGGTCAGGGTCGAGCGTTATCGAACCGTGGTAGTTGAGGTTTGCTTCGGTGACGTGCATGCCGTGCAGATTGCCGGCGACTATTTTTCGCATTGGTCCCGTTGTCCTATTCATCTCACAAAGTCAGTCCTGATGTTGAGCAGCTTCGCTGGGCTAAATCCCGACGACGAGCGCCCCGCCGCTGAGTCCCGCACCTGCCGCCGCCAGGAGTATTTTCTTGCCCGGCCGAAACGGCTCCGCTTGATTGGCGAGCGACAGTGAGAGCGGGATCGTCGCGGCGGAAGAGTTGCCATAGTCGGCGATCGTCTTGACGATCAGGTGATCGGCAACGCCGAGGTTTCGCCCGACCGCATCGAAAATGCGAGCATTGGCCTGATGCGGCACGAACCGGTCGACATCCTGTGGTCGCACTCCGGCAGCGGCTAGCGCGCTTATCGAGCAATCGGTCATCATCTCGACGGCCTTTGCGAACACTTCGCGGCCGTCGGTCATCGTCATTCGGGTTTGCGCGAGGTCGAGGTCACCGTGGAACGGGATGTTGCTTCCTCCTGCGGGAATCTGGATCAGGCCGTATCGCGAGCCGTCCGAATCCACGGAGGCACCGAGAATCCCCCGATCAGTATCCTCGCACGGACCGATCACGACGGCGCCCGCGGCATCGGCAAACAGCACGGCGCTGGCGCGCTCAGAGGGATTGATGCGGCGGCTGAGGATATTGGCGGCGATAACAAGGCTCGCTTTGCCGTGCAGGCGGGTAAATCCGTCCGCAAACATCAGCGCATAGATGAAGCCGGCGCAGGCGCCGGTCAGATCGACAGCGCCGGCGCGGCCGAGCCCCAGCCGATGTGCGACCAGCGGCGCGCTGGGCGGCAGGAGGTGATCGGGCGTCGAGGTGGCAAGCAGCAGCAGACCGATGTCGTGGCGCGCAATGCCGGCGCTGGCCAGCGCCATGGCGCCGGCCTGGGCAGCAAGACCAGACAGCGTGTCTTCGTCCGTTGCCCAGAAGCGCGACCGGATTCCAGTACGCCGCTCGATCCAGCCCGGTTCGAGGCCGAGATTGTTCTCGATTTCGGCATTCGTCACCTTTCGGCCAGGCGCATGATGGCCAAACCCGAGAAGGCGCGACAACCTGCTCATGGGCTCGAACCGAAGCGTTCGCCGGCCTCCTCGATCGCGTCATGGAGCCGATCGAGCTCGTCGCCGGTGACGCAATAGGGAGGCATGAGATAAAGGACATTGCCGAGCGGGCGCACAAGCAGGCCGAGCTCGAGGAAAAAGGCCCGCAGCTTAGGTCCGATCTCGGCCAGATAGCCGGCAGAGCCGGCGCGCAGGTCGAGAGCCAGGATCGTGCCGATCGCGCGGCTGTCGGTGAAGTTGGCATTGTCGCGAAAGCGTCGAAACCCGGCGGCCTGCCTCGCGCTCAGGGTGGCGATCCGCTCGGCCACCGGCTCGTCACGCCAGATCTCGACATTGGCGAGTGCTGCCGCGCAGGCAATCGGATTGGCCGTGTAGGAACTCGAGTGGAAAAACGTCTTCTTCCGGTCCTCGGAATAGTGAGCCTGGAAGATGGCATCGGTGGCGAGTGTGGCGGCCAGCGGGATTGCGCCACCGGTCAGGCCCTTCGAGGTGCACAGCATGTCCGGAGAGATGTTCGCCTGCTCGCAGGCGAACATGGTTCCGGTACGCCCCCACCCGGTCATCACCTCGTCGGCGATCAGCAGCGTGCCCGAGGCCTCAGTGATCCTCTTCAATTCGGACAGAACCGATGCCGGATACATCAGCATGCCGCCGGCGCCAAGCACCAGCGGCTCGACGATCAGCGCAGCGGCGCGCTGGTCGCGGCTGAGGGCCTCGAAACGATCTAGCGTTTCCTGTTCGCGCCCGGCGGCAGGGAAGGGAATGGTGTCGACCTCGAACAGCAAGGGTTCGTAGGCGGCGTTGAACACACCGCGGGCACCGACGCTCATCGTGCCGATCGTGTCGCCATGATAGCTGTGCTCCATGACGACGATGCGCGAGCGCGGCGCGCCGATGTTGCGGAAATAGCCGAGCGCCATCTTCAGCGCGACTTCGACGGCGGTCGAGCCGCTGTCGGAATAGAACACCCGGTCGAGGCCGGCGGGTGCGAGGTCGACAAGCGCCCTGGCCAGCCGTTCGGCCGGCTCGTGGGTGAAGCCCGCAAAGATGATCTGATCGAGGCTCGACGCGGTCGTCTCGATGGCCTTCATGATGCGGGGATGGCGGTGGCCATGGGTGACGACCCACCAGGAGGAAATGGCGTCCAGAATGCGCGCTCCGTCGGCCTTGTGGAGATAGGCCCCTTCAGTCAGCAGGATTTTAGGGGTCGAAGGCTCGAGCGCGTGCTGGGTGAAGGGATGCCACACACGGGAATGCGACATCACTCGCCTCCGGCAATCAAAGCGAGGTCGAAGCCGGCAATCATCGCTTGTCTCAGCGTTTTGTCCGTCAGCGGATCGAGGTGCGGCAGCCTGCCGAGTTGCGGCACGTCGCCGAATTCCACGATCGTCCGTTGCGTATCGGTCATCTCATCGCCGATGAAGGCGATGCCAGCCAGCGGGATAGCGCGCGCCCGCAGGGCCTCGATCGACAGCAGGGTGTGATTGATTGTTCCGAGCGCGGTGCGGGCGCACAGAATGACCGGCAACTGCCATTGCTCGAATATGTCGATGAACCTTGTCCGGCGGTTCAGCGGCACCATCAGCCCGCCGGCGCCTTCGATGACGAGCGGTGTCGGCAGGACCGGAAACGAAAGATCGGCAGCCTCGATCGAAACGTCGTCGATTTCGGCCGAACGATGCGGCGAAAGCGGGCTCTTCAAGCGGTAGGCTTCCGGCAGCACGCGCCCCGACGGCACCCCGGCAAGTCGCGCAACCGCCTCGCTGTCGGTCTCGCCGTCGAGGCCCGATTGCACCGGCTTCCAGTAGAAACCGTCAAGCAGGCCGGCAAGCCCGGCCGAAAACACCGTCTTGCCAATTCCGGTGTCTGTTCCGGTGATGACGATGCGCTTGGTCATGTCGCCTCCGGTCATGTCTGAGCCAACACCTCGACGAGCGCCTCGACCATGGCGGAAATGTCGGCTTCGCCGATATTGAGCGTGAGTGAGATGCGCAGCCGTGACGTGCCCTCGGGCACGGTCGGCGGACGAATGCCGCGTATGTCGAAGCCGCGGGCCTGCAGGCGCGCCGACACTGCCATGGTGCGCCTGACATCGCCGATGACAAATGGCTGGATTTGCGAGCCGCTGGGCGTGACGCCGCAGCGATCGACCAATTGGCGGCCTGCGAGGGCAACGCGTTCATGTAGCTGAACACGCCGCATAGGCTCGTCGGCGAGCATTGCGAGCGCTTCGCGCGCCGCGACCGCCATCAGCGGCGATGGCGCTGTGGCGTAGATGAATGGCCGGCAACGGTTGATCAGATACTGGCACAGTGTCCTCGGCCCGGTCACGAGCCCACCAGATGCGCCGAGCGCCTTGCCGCAGGTGTGGAGCGCGACGATGTTGTCGCGGCCCTCGAAAGCGGCGGCCAGCCCCCGGCCGTCCGGTCCCCAGACGCCGGTGGCATGCGCCTCGTCAATGACGATGAATGCGTCGTGCCGATCGGCAAGCGCGACCAGGCTCTCCAAAGGCGCGCAATCGCCATCCATGCTGTAAAGGCTTTCCACCGCGATCCAGACGCATCCCATGCCGCCTTCGGCGCGCCAACGTGTGATCGCATCCTCGACAGCATCGACGTCGTGGTGCGCGGCCAGCACCAACTGTGCGCGCCCGGCCTGCGCACCCTCATGCATGCTGGCATGGGCGAGCTCATCGAGGATCAAAAGGTCGCCCTTCTGCGGCAGCGCCGTCAGCAGAGCGAAGTTCGCGATGTAGCCGCTGCCGAAGAACAGCGCGCGGTCGGCTCCAAAGAATGCCGCCGCGTCTGCCTCGAGCTGCTCATGCTCCGGCGCATTGCCGCGCAACAGCCGCGACCCGGTGGCGCCAACCGGCGTGCCCCGCGCAATCGCCGCCGCAACCGCTTCGCCAAGTCTGTTGGAGGCGGCAAGCCCGAGATAGTCGTTCGACGAGAAGTCGAGCCCGGCGCGCGGCTTCAGCGTCCGCAGCCGGTCCTTGCGCGCCAGTCCCTGCAAGGTCGCCTCATAGCGGGCCAGCGGTGCCCCGTTCATTGCGCCTCGAGTTCCATCGGCTCGATGCCAAGGCGCCGGAACAGCAGGGTATCCTTGTCCTCACCGGGATTGTCCGCCGTCAGCAGCGTGTCGCCGACGAAGATCGAGTTGGCGCCGGCAAAAAAGCACAGTGCCTGCATCTCGTCGGTCATGGCCGTACGGCCGGCGGAAAGACGGATATGCGATTTCGGCATCATGATGCGCGCCAGCGCGATCACGCGCACGAATTCGATCGGCTCGATCGGCTTGGCGTCGGCAAGCGGGGTGCCGGCGATCGGAATGAGCATGTTGATCGGAACGCTTTGCGGATGTTCCGGCAGATTGGCCAGCGTCACCAGCATGCCGATCCGGTCCACCGGCTCCTCGCCCATGCCGACAATGCCGCCGCAGCAGACCTTGATGCCGGATTGGCGAACGTGCTCGAGCGTCTCGAGCCGCTCGGCAAAGCTGCGCGTGCTGATGATCTCGCTGTAGTAGCGTTCCGAAGTATCGATGTTGTGGTTGTAATAGTCGAGGCCTGCCTGTTTCAGACGAGCCGCCTGCTCAAGATCGAGCATGCCGAGCGTCATGCAGGTTTCCATGCCCAGCGCCTTGACGCCTTCGACCATCGCCACGACCGCATCCATGTCGCGCGCCTTGGGGTTTCGCCAGGCCGCGCCCATGCAATAGCGGGTGGCGCCGGCGTCACGCGCTTTCTTCGCCTCGGCGACGACGCGCCTGACCTCCATCAGCTTCGACGCCTTCAGGCCGGTCTCGTGATGCGCCGACTGGCTACAATAGCCGCAATCCTCCGGGCATCCGCCTGTCTTGATGCTGAGCAGCCGGCTGAGCTGGACCTTGTTGGGATCGAAATTCTGGCGGTGCACGGTTTGCGCGAGGAAGAGGAGATTGTTGAAGGGGGCATCGTGAAGTGCCCGAGCCTTCTCCAGGGTCCACGCTCCAGGGTCAGGGGCTTGAGCCTGTGGCGATGTCTGCGTTGGACTGGCTGTTTGCATGTCCATGCTGTTCCTCCGGTTTTGCCTTGCTTTGCTGTCTGATTGATGACGATCGGAAAGGACAGTTGATTCGATCCTGTTCGTCCCTCAGGCAATCATGGGCCCCAATAGTCGAGGCCGATATCCAGGATCGGCGCGCTGTGGGTCAGTCGGCCGACTGAAATCAGATCAACGCCGGTCGCGGCAATCGCTCGCGCTGTATCGGATGCGATCCCGCCAGAAGCCTCGGTGATAGCACGGCCGCCAACGATTGCGACGGCGCGGCGAAGATCGGCGAGGGACATGTTGTCGAGCAGAACCGCATCGGGAGCGAAGCCAAGTACCTCCTCCAACTGGGCCAGCGTATCGACCTCGACTTCGATCTTGACGAGATGACCGGCCCGTCTTCGTGCTCGCTCGAGCGCCGGGCGAACGCCGCCTGCGATGGCGATGTGGTTGTCCTTGATCAGAATTGCGTCGTCGAGGCCGAAGCGGTGATTGGATCCGCCACCTGCGCGCACGGCGTATTTTTCGACTGCCCGCAATCCGGGCGTCGTCTTGCGCGTGCAGACGATCTTCGCGCCATATCCACGAACCGCAGCGACGATCGATGCCGTTGCTGTAGCGATGCCGCTCAGATGGCACAAAAAATTGAGTGCCGTCCGTTCGGCTGTGAGAATGGCCCGGGCAGGGCCAACCACTGATGCAATGACCTCTCCATCCATGACATTGGAGCCGTCTGCCCGCTCCACCGAGATTTCGATATCAGGATCAATCAAGCGGAAAGCGAGCATCGCAAGATCGAGGCCGGCGACAACTCCGGACTGGCGCGCCGCCAGCACGGTTCCCGCTTGGTGTTCCTTCGGGACGATGGCCTCCGTGGTCAAGTCGCCGGCTCTGCCAAGGTCTTCAAGAAGGGCTGCCCTTACCAGCGGCTCAAGCATGACCGTGGGAAGCGGTGAGAACGTCATCACTTTGCCCCTTCGAGGCTTGGCGAATGTCCGAGTTCCCGCGCAGCGGCCAAGGCGGCTTCGAGGGTGATTTCGGACCGTCGGGCGACAGTCGCATGATGAGGAAAGTCTGTCCGGTAATGAGCGCCGCGGCTTTCTTGGCGCAACAAGGCGGCAACCGCGATCATTAGCCCGACAGCCGCCGCATCCGAGGCCGCGTCCTGGCTTTCGGCGAGCGGCAATAAGGCACGTGCGGCTGCTTTCAGACCTTCACCATCCCGGACGATGCCGAGTGCGCGCGACAGGAAAACACGCACGGGTATCGGAGCGGGCGATGGGTAAACGTCCGCAACCGCAGGCCTTGTTCTGCGAGCAGGCGTTCCGGCGACACTTTCAGCGACCCAGCGCGCGCACACGACGGCCTCGGTCAAGGAATTGCTGGCGAGCCTGTTGGCGCCATGCAGTCCTGTCGAAGCGACTTCGCCGCAGGCCCACAGCCCCTTGACGGAGGTCCTACCGGAGCCGTCCACGGCAACGCCACCCATGTGGTAGTGTTGGGCCGGACGAATGGGGATGAGATCGCGCGCGGGATTGATGCCGGCTCCACGACAGGCTGATGCGATTGTCGGGAAGTGTCGAGCAAATTCCGGGCCAGGCCGTTGCCGCGCGTCTAGAAAAACACGGTGGCCGTTGGCAAGATGGTTCCAGACGGCGCGCGCCAAGACATCACGAGGCGCAAGTTCCGCCCCTGGCACGCTCTGGAGAAAAGCTTGGCCGGTTTCGTCGATCAGGGCAGCACCTTCGCCGCGGACGGCCTCGCTCAGCAGCACCATAGGGCGTTCCGGGCCGTCAAGCGCGGTCGGGTGGAACTGGATGAACTCGAGGTCGGCAAGGACAGCTCCAGCGCGGGCCGCAAGCGCCAGGCCCTGTCCACAACTGCCCGAAGGATTCGTGGTGTCGAGAAACAGTCCCCCGATCCCACCGGTGGCGAGGACGACCCGCCGTGAGCCGAAGAAGACAGGTCCTATCGAACCGCTCGCCCAGACGCCTCGGATCGCATTCTCTTGCACCGCCAGCCGGCGCGCTTCCACGCCCTCCACGACAACAATCGAGGGAGTGGAACGCACAGCCGCGATCAGGGCACGCATGATCTCACGCCCGGTGCCGTCACCATGCGCATGAACGATGCGACGTCGGCTGTGTGCGGCCTCCAATCCGAGGCACAGTGATCCTTTCGGCGTACGGTCGAAGGGAACCCCAAAGCCCGCAAGCCCCTCTATCGCCTTGGGCGCGGCTTGGAGGATGCGGCTCGCCACGTCTCTGTCGCAGAGACCATCCCCGGCGGCAAGCGTATCGGCCAGGTGCAGTGCCGGATCGTCGTCTTCGCCGAAACTTGCAGCCAGACCACCCTGTGCCCACGTGCTCGAATTGTCAGCTCCCAGCAGCGTCCTGGACAGAAGCAGCACCGGCTCCGGCGCCAGTTGAAGCGCGGTCATCAATCCGGCGATGCCGCCGCCGATGATGATGGGCCGCCCGAAGGAGCTGCGGACATCGGCGCTCAAATTGCCAGCATCCGTTCGACCGCAAGCCGCGCGCGCCCCGCGATCCCGGGTTCGATGGTTACGATATGGTGGTTCTGCTCGAGCGCTATGCGGATGTTGGCAAGCGTGATCCGCTTCATGTGAGGGCACAAATTGCAGGGCCGGATGAACTCGACCTCTGGGTGCGCTAACGCGACGTTGTCGCTCATCGAACATTCCGTCATCAGCACGACACGTGCCGGCCTTTGCCTTTCGACATAGTCGGACATGGCAGCGGTCGAGCCGGAAAAATCTGCTTCAGCCACGACGTCGGGCGGGCATTCGGGATGCGCGAGCACGATCACGCCGGGATGGCTTTCGCGCAACTCGCGGATGTCGGCCGGTGTAAAGCGCTCATGCACCTCGCAATGCCCTTTCCAGGCGATGATCTGCACATCGGTCTGGGCGGCGATATTCTGGGCCAGATATTCGTCCGGCAACATGATCACCTGGGGAACGCCAAGGGATTGGACGACCGCCTTGGCGTTGCCGGATGTACAGCAGATATCCGACTCGGCTTTCACTTCGGCCGACGTGTTGACATAAGTGATGATCGGCACGCCGGGATAACGCTGGCGCATCAAGCGCACGTCTTCTGCCGTGATCGATTCCGCCAACGAACAGCCTGCCCGCAGGTCGGGAATGAGCACCGTCTTTTGCGGATTGAGCAGCTTGGCCGTTTCGGCCATGAAATGTACGCCGGCCAGCACGATGACTTGCGCCTCGATCGTCGCAGCCGTGCGGGCCAGTGCCAAGCTGTCGCCGACGATGTCGGCCACGCAATGGAAGATCTCGGGGGTCTGATAGTTGTGCGCCAGGATGATGGCGTTGCGCTCGCGCTTCAGTGCAAGGATCGCCTCGATATCCTCGACGAAAGCCGGCCATTCGATCGGCGGGATCACTCGTCGGACGCGCTCGTAGAGAAACGCGGTCGCAGGCAGCATGGCGCTCATCGACCCCTCCAGCTTATACTCTAGTTGAAAATAACCAGCATATACTTGCTGTGAGTATAAGCGATGTCAACCCCGCGCCAGCGGCAATTTTGTCCCGGCGATGACCCTCTCGTCGAGAACGGCGTGGCGGAACCGGTAAAGCTTCGCTGGCCGGCCGCCGGTCTCCGCGGTTGCCTCTCCGGTCTCTTCGACCAGCTCCTGCTGCTCGATCAGCCGGCGAAAGTTCGGCTTACGCACGAGCCTGCCGGCAAGCGCCTCCACGGTTCGCTGCAGCTGCAAAAGCGTGAAGACCGGCGGCATCAGCTCAAAGACGACCGGCCGGTATTTGATCTTGGAGCGCAGCCGCGCAATGCCGGTCGCCACGATGCGGCGATGATCGGCGACCATAGACTTGCTGGGCACCAGCGGAGGCAGCGTCGCGTCCCGTCCGCTTCCGGCCTCTTGGACCAGGCCTGCTTCGTAGACTAACTCATAGCGTTGAAGCGTGAGTTCCTCGTTCCAAAGGCGGTCGTCGAAGCCGAAGGCTATCGTCGCCCGCTGCCAGCGTTCACGTCGCGTGGCCGCGTCGCTGACGCCGTCTGCCCATTCAATCAGGCGCGGTCGCAGAACGTCCAGCACGACCGGAGGCGTGCCGGAGCGGTGGTCCTCCCATGGAAAATATTCATACCAGCTCTGCCAGCCGCACTTGGGCGAGCCAGCTGCCTGTTCCTTGCGGGTCAATGCGAGATAGCTGATGGAGATGACGCGCTGCTGGCGCTCGGCGCCGATGCGATCCCGATCCGCGAAGGTGTAGAGTTGCTCAATATACCCCAGCGGATGGCCGGTCTGCTGCTCGACCCACCCCCTCAAACCGGATTGCAGCGATCGGTGCTCAAGCGCAAATGGTCCGGAGGGCAGGGTGTCCGCCTGGCCGATGGTGAGGACACAGGGTTCACTGTCGTTTACGGCGACGACAAAGGCGATCAGGTCCACTTTGACTTCGTCGGCCTTGACGGCGGCTCTGTCTTTCCTGGGTCCTTTTGCCTGATCGTCCATGTTCGCGAAAGTGGTTGGCCAGCTCGGGGGCGCCTGAATCGATTTAAGTGTAAGCGCGCCTGTCCGCACGTCAACACCGCACAGCTGCACGGCATTTTTAGCTCTTCGCACTTGCACAAAAATGTGGCAAACGCGACACCCGCGGTTGGTAACGTTGGGGAAGGAGGGTCCATTGAGTGCGTTTGGTGACACCAAGGCGATCACACCGCCGGATATTCGTTCGCGCAAAGGTGGGACGCCGCTCGTCTGCCTTACCGCCTACACGACGCCAGTCGCCCGGCTTGTCGATCCCCATTGCGATGTGGTGCTGGTCGGCGACAGCGTCGGCATGGTTCTCCACGGCCTGCCCTCGACGCTCGGTGTGACGCTGGAGATGATGATCACGCACGGCCAGGCCGTGCGCCGTGGCCTCGAGCAGGCGCTGATGGTCGTCGACCTGCCGTTCGGTTCCTTCGAGGAAAGCCCCGAGCAGGCTTTCCGCAATGCCGCGCGCGTCATGGCCGAGACCGGCTGCGCGGCCGTCAAGCTCGAAGGCGGCGAAACGATGGCAGAGACGATCGGCTTCCTCGCCGCGCGCGGCGTGCCGGTCATGGCCCATGTCGGCTTGACGCCGCAGGCGATCAACACCATCGGTGGCTACCGCGTCCAGGGCAGAGGCGGGGATGCCGAGCGCATCAGGCGCGACGCGCTTGCGGTGAGCGAAGCGGGCGCCTTTGCGGTCGTGCTGGAGAAGGTTCCCGAGGCGCTCGCCCGCCGGATCACCGGGGAGGTGGCGACCCCGACCATTGGCATCGGTGCCTCGGCCGCCTGTGACGGCCAGATTCTCGTCGTCGACGACATGCTGGGCCTCTTCGGCGACTTCCGGCCCAAATTCGTCAAGCGCTATGCTGAACTGGGGGAGGCCGCTGCGGCTGCGATCGCGGCCTATGCGCGGGAAGTGAAGGAGCGCCAGTTTCCGGCCGCCGAGCACGTGTTTGCCGATGCGCCCAAGCCCGCCGACGGGGACGCCACCAAGAGCGGAGAAGCAGCGTGAGCGTGCCGATCGTCAGGAGCGTTGCCCAGCTTCGCCAAATCGTCGCCGCATGGCGCCGCGAGGGCGTGAGGATTGCCGTCGTGCCAACGATGGGCGTCCTGCATGAGGGCCATCTCAGCCTGGTGCGCGCGGCACTCGTGAAGGCCGACCGGGTGATCGTGACGCTCTTCGTCAACCCAAAGCAATTCAACAGCGAGGCCGATCTCGCCGCGTATCCGAGCACCGAGGACGAGGATGCCGCCAAGCTGGCACCGCTTGGCGCGCACCTGCTTTATGCGCCGGACGCAGAGGAGATGTATCCGGCGGCCTTCGCCACGACCGTTTCGGTGTCCGGTGTCAGCGAGGGCCTGTGCGGTGCCTTCCGGCCGGGACATTTCGATGGCGTGGCGACCGTCGTCGCCAAGCTCTTCCTGCAGACCAGCGCTGACTTCGGCTTCTTTGGCGAAAAGGACTTTCAGCAGCTTCAGCTAGTCAGGCGTATGGCCCGGGACCTGGATATTCCAATCACCATTGTTCCTTGTCCGACAGTCCGCGAAGCCGACGGTCTTGCACTATCATCGCGCAATGTCCGGCTCTCGCAAGCAGAGCGTGCTGTTGCCCCCGAGCTATCATCGGTCTTGCTCGAGACGGCTGAGCGGCTTGCCCGCGGCTCGCCCGTCCTGCCAACGCTTGCCGAAGCGCGCGCAGCAATTCTGGCTGCGGGCTATCGCGAGGTCGAATACCTGGAACTTCGCGACGAGGCAGATCTGCGACCCATGACAAGCCTTGACCGACCTGCACGCTTGCTTGTCGCGGCCTGGCTCGGCGGCACACGGCTCATAGACAACGTCAGAATATCACGGGTTTCAACAGATTAACGGGGTTCTCGGCACGCGCTGTATCCGTCCGGGATCGTTTAAAACAAGGTCTCTGCCTGGCATCGAGCGATCACGGAGGTTACGCAAAGCGCAAATGCATCGCGTGTTTGAGAACTTCGTTGAGCAACTGTCTGCAAGTGTTGATGCTGCCGATCTCGGTGAGGCAATGGCATCCGCTGCAGCCGGCTTCGATTTTCCGCTATTCGCCTATTTCACTTACCCGTCGGCCCCCGGCGACGCCCCGCAATTGATCTCAAACTATCCTTCATCCTGGACATCACGTTATCTGCAACAGCGGTACCACAGTCTTGATCCGGTCATCCTGCGCGGGCTGCAAGGCTGGGATACCTTCGATTGGGGTGTGGATCGCGCTCGGCACTGTCTGCCGAATTCGCAGCAACAAATTCTGGAGAGTGCGGCTGAGTTTGGCATCCGCGGCGGCCTGACGATATCCATGCATGATCATTGCGGCCGGTTTGCTGCCCTGACCTTTGCTTCCGACGAGTCCCGCCCGCCTCTGTTGCGGTCACTGACACGTTACGAAAAAGCATTGCAGCTGGTGGCCATCAACTTTCATATCCATGTCCGGCGCAGGCTCGCCGACGATCGCGTGGTGGATGGTGTAACGCTCACCCCGCGGGAGTTCGAGTGCCTGAAATGGGCGGCGCGCGGCAAGTCGGCTTGGGTTATCAGCCAGCTTCTCGGCGTCTCAAAGCGCACCGTGACCTTTCATCTGGAAAACGCCAAGGCAAAGCTTGGCGTTCGAACGATCAACCAGGCCGTTGCACGACTGGCTGCCTCCGGCCAGGCGAGATCCTGATTCGTCGGCCACGATAGCTGTAAACCTCTACAGGCTGCATCGCTGCCGGCTTTGCCCTTCGATGGCGGGAACACATCCCGCACGGAGGCGACCATGATGCAGCTGATAACACCAGACCTTTACGACGAGTTCGCAAGCGAGCTCAAAGAGATGCACGGGCTCAGGTTTCGGGTGTTCAAGGAAAGGCTCGATTGGGAAGTTGATACCGAAGACCAGATGGAAACAGACCCGTTTGATGGTCTGAAGCCTGTCTATCTGCTCCTCAAGGGATCCGACTGGCGAATTCGCGGTTGCGTGCGTCTTTTGCCCAGCACCGGACCCACAATGTTGCGCGACACGTTCCCGGTGCTGCTGGGTGCTGACGTCGTGCCCTCGACCTCCGACATATGGGAGAGCAGTCGTTTCGCGCTCGATCTCCCTCCGTCGGCGCCCAAGGCAGCGGGCGGACTGGCCCAGGCAACCTACGAGCTCTTCGCGGGCATGATCGAGTTCGGCTTGGCCAAGGATCTGACCCGGATAGTAACGGTGACGGACACGCGCATGGAACGGATCCTTCGCCTCGCGACGTGGCCATTGTCGCGCATCGGACAACCCAAGTCCGTCGGCAAAACGGAGGCGGTGGCCGGGTTTCTCGAGATTTCCCGCGCGAGCCTTTTGCGCATCCGCAGCAGGGGACGTCTGAGCGGACCGGTACTGTGGCAACCGGTTCTAGGCCCGTCGGCATAGCGCCATTGTGGACACCTGAGCCGTGAAGGATGCTGGTCTGCCCAAGGAAGCGACGGTCGGTCTTGTATGCTGGCCGGACTGGCGTCGTCACGAAGCTTACCACTACGCCAGACGATTGCCACGCACTGCCTGGGCCTGGGAGTTTCTTCGGCGCAATCCACAATTTCAGCGCGACCACGCCAAAATGGCACCGTCCGCCTACATTGTCGGAGCCCAGGCCGACATGAAGATAATCGAGTTGACGACAGGATCATCTTTCCTAAGACAATGGAGCCTCCTTTTTCGCGGACGCGCCACAGTCGGACGCTACGTCGGCAAGGGTCTTTTGGGATCCGCGCGACTGCGCCCGTATTCTACGAGCGGCCGCGGAGCCGGTTGGGCTCGACCACGATTTTGAACCGCTTGATCTCCCTTCGCTCTCATGCTGCAAGGACATCCTGCTGACACCTGCCGGCGTGCAGCACGTGCTGCTGAGGGAGGACTGCCGGAGTCTGCAGATCGCCCTTTCCGGTGCATCCGTTCTCCGCCCGCTGCGGCTATATGTCGACGCGATCGTGCAGCCGCAGCACCTGAAGTTCCATGTCGCTGCCCTTCAGTTCCTGAACGACATCAATGGTTGCGGCCGCCTGGCAGCTGCTTGCTTTCCGCCGGAACCCCGCGGAGCGCGTCTGCGTATCGTGCTCCAGGCTTTGGATGGCTCGCTTGCGGGAGCATCTCATCAGGAGATCGCCATTGCCCTGTTCGGGAGACGCCGTGTCGAAGAAGATTGGTCTCATCCAGGTAGCCATCTTCGCGATCAGGTGCGTCGCGCCATCCAACGTGGCCGCTACCTGATGGGCGGCGGCTATAGACAGTTCCTGATGTAATTCGGGTGACAGCTTGGTGATTGTCTTATTCGAAAACGCGCAGGCATCAATCTCCATTTCTCACTGCTATTGTGCCTTGTACAAGACGTGACACGCGCCTAGTTCTTCCGCTGCGGGAATCGGGTTTGAGTAATACGGACGAAGCACTGAGAACCAACGTTTTCGTGATAGTGCATTCATGCCCCGAGAATCCTGATGACCGTTACGAACCCCGACAAAGCCGGCGCTGACTGAAACCGTCGCTGAACGTGCTCTGTGGCCTGCGCCGCCTGACTCTCGTTTCGGCTATGCCGACTAACAGCGTATTGATAGGCCATCGCGGGCTAAGCTCTACCGGCGAAAGCCGCGTCAAAGCGGCAGGCAATCAGAAACTAGATCGGCGGCGACGATGATTATGATCAACGTGACGAACACGTGAATCATGCCGACGGCGCCGACGTTGCCGATGATGATGATGCCGACCATGCGTCGCTGATGCTGCCTAACTACAGTGCTGTGTGATCATGCCGATCACCGCGTGACCACGAGCGGCGGCGGTTCGTGGTCAGGTGCGTGGCCGGGATGATCGCGCATGGCCCATTGTTCCTTCGTGCCGCGGGGTGTGGGCTTGCGTTCGGTCATGAGGACGTCAGGCGCAACGAGGAAGTTAGATCAGGGCCCCAAACGCGGCTTATCCATGGGGTGGATGATAGCTATCCCTACAATCAATTATACCAATATTACCCAATACTACTAGAAGATCCCCCAATGAAAGCGGCCGGATGGGTATCCGTCTCGCGTAGGCTGAAGCTGCCGGCAAGAATGGGAAGACGAACATGTGCGGGATTGTTGGTATCGTTGGGCAACAGCCGGTGTCGGATCGGTTAGTCGACGCATTGAAGCGTTTGGAATATCGCGGCTATGATTCCGCCGGCGTTGCGACGATCACCGAAGGTGCCTTGCACCGCCGGCGCGCCGAGGGCAAGCTCGTCAATCTCGAGAGGAGACTGAAGGAAGAGCCCCTGAGCGGCAACATCGGCATCGGCCACACGCGTTGGGCAACCCATGGGGCCTCGACGGAACGCAATGCGCACCCGCACTTTACCGACGGTGTCGCCGTCGTCCATAACGGCATCATCGAGAATTTCACCGAGCTGAAGGACGAATTGGCGGCGGCTGGCGCCGAGTTCCAGACCGACACCGACACGGAGGTCGTCGCGCATCTCTTGGCAAGAGCCCGCCGGGACGGCATGAGGCGGCAAGAGGCGATGCGTGCCATGCTGAAACGCGTTAGGGGTGCCTATGCGCTTGCCGTCCTCTTCGAAGATGATCCGTCGACCATCATGGCGGCGCGCAACGGACCACCGCTGGCGATCGGTCACGGCGACGGCGAGATGTTCCTGGGCTCCGACGCGATCGCGCTTGCTCCCTTCACCAATGAAATTACCTATCTCATCGAGGGCGACTGGGCCATTGTCGGCAATTCGGGCGCCCATATCTTCGATTTCGACGGCCATCCAGTCGAGCGTCCGCGCCATACCTCCACGGCCGCGGCCGATCTGGCCAACAAGGGCAACCATCGCCACTTCATGGAGAAGGAAATCTACGAGCAGCCCGAAGTCATCGCCCATGCTCTCCGTCACTATAGCAACATCATAGAGAATCGCGCCGACATGGTTTCTGGCATCGATTTCGCCAGGATCCCGAGCTTGGCGATCTCGGCCTGCGGGACCGCCTATCTCGCCGGACTGATCGGAAAATACTGGTTCGAACGCTATGCGCGCCTGACGGTTGAAATCGACGTTGCGTCCGAATTCCGTTACCGCGAGATCCCGTTGTCGCCGCAGTCGGCGGCTCTTTTCATTTCGCAGTCCGGCGAAACCGCCGATACGCTCGCATCGTTGAGGTACTGCAAGGAGCGTGGGCTGAAAATTGGCGCTATCGTCAATGCCTGCGAATCGACCATGGCTCGGGAAGCCGATGCGGTCTTCCCGATCCTTGCCGGACCGGAGATCGGCGTCGCCTCCACCAAGGCGTTTACCTGCCAGCTTGCCGTTCTAGCCGCACTCGCCATCGGCGCCGCCAGAGCCCGCGGGACCGTCACCGAAGACGAGCTGCAGGCGCTCGTCAGGAGCCTCGCCGAAGTGCCGCGCGTCATGGGCCAGGTACTCAACAGCATCCAGCCGGAGATCGAGTTCCTGTCGCGCGAACTGTCAAAGTGTCGTGACGTCCTGTATCTCGGCCGTGGCACCAGTTTCCCGCTAGCGATGGAAGGTGCGCTGAAGCTCAAGGAGATTTCCTACATCCATGCCGAGGGCTATGCGGCGGGTGAATTGAAGCACGGTCCGATCGCATTGATCGACGACAACATGCCAGTGATCGTCATCGCGCCCCATGATCGCTTTTTCGACAAGACCGTCTCCAACATGCAGGAAGTGGCTGCCCGTGGAGGGCGGATTATCCTCATCACCGATGAAAAAGGGGCAGCCGCATCGAAACTCAACACCATGCACACGCTCGTGTTGCCGGCTGTCGACGAGATTATCGCGCCGATGATCTTCTCGCTGCCGATACAGCTTCTTGCCTACCACACGGCGCTCTTCATGGGCACAGACGTAGACCAGCCGCGCAATCTCGCAAAATCGGTCACGGTCGAGTGATTGTGAACCTTTATAGGTGGCGATGCTTGTCCATCTTCGCTGCATCGGCGGTGGTCGAAGGTATCAGCGTCCGCGAGGCTGGGTGGACGGTGCCGCGAATAGCCACTGGAGGCGTCAGTGAGAGTTCGAGTTGCTGTTCAAGAAAGCCATCGGGGAGAATGAGTCGTGTAGGATCGCAGGTCGAATGCGCTACAGCCGATCAGGCCATCTCATGGCGGGCAGGTTCTTAGAACTTGATCAGAAGCAGGTGAGCCGCCATATTCCGACCCGGCTGCCAATTTCAAGTGGCCCATTCCATGGATGAGGCCGGTCCGGCCGAATGGACGTCCATTTTTTTGATTTGCTGGGTGTGCGCCAGGGTCGGGGAGGAAATCTCCCGATTTGTCAGGCGCTCCCATCTTCTTGGAGATGTTTATGAAGGATTCGCGCATTCCCGAGCCAGTCTTGACGGCTATGTCGCAGGGGACCCACATCATCCGCGCTTATCGTGAGCACCTTGGGTATTCAATCGAGGACCTCGCGGTCGCGTGCGGGCTTGCCGCTCAGGAAATCCAAAACATCGAGCGGGGTCTAAAGTACAATAAGGGCTATCGGAATCGGATAGCGAGATCGCTGTCCATACCTGTGGGAATTCTTGAGGCAGAGTCGGACATATCGGACGCCGCCTGATCAGTCGGATAATCTGCAATGGGTGGAAGACCGCTCTTGTGATGTGACGTTTGCGGCTGATAGTCGTCGCTTGATTCCGTTGGACGCGAATGCCTTCTGGCGCAGTACCGCCAAGAGAATTCTCGTCCACTGTCCGAGTCAGGAACTGCACACGGGCTCGCCGACAGGAAGTTGGAACGCTTCGTCATGCTGTCTTAGGCGATATAGCCGCCCGGAGTGCTGCGACACGTGCACGATAGCATTGGCCCGCGAGGATGGATTGCTAACGGCGAACCCATGCTGGTCGGCAAGGCGATACTGGCTGGAGCATCAACTCGGCCGACGAGAGTGGCCCCCCATCCTAGGCAGGA
>NZ_JAMYKZ010000037.1:0-24025 GCF_040317735.1 Mesorhizobium sp. M1399 | reverse complement strand
ACTTGGTGATCGCCGCCGTCAGCGACGTCTTGCCGTGGTCGACGTGACCAATCGTGCCAATGTTCACATGAGGCTTAGTGCGCTCGAATTTACCTTTTGCCATGTGATCTCTCCATTCCTGCCAGCCCGTGCGGGCCTTGAATTAAGTTACTGGTGCAACTCGTTTCGAGTTACGCGTATTTCTTCTGGACTTCCTGGGCGACCGCGGTCGGGACCGGTTCGTAATGGTCGAACTGCATCGTGTAGGCCGCGCGGCCCTGGCTCATCGAGCGAAGGTTGTCCACGTATTTAAACATGTTGGCGAGCGGCACCATCGCGTTGATGACCACCGCGACGCCACGGGCTTCCTGGCCCTGGATCTGTCCGCGACGGCCGTTCAGGTCGCCAATGACGCTGCCGACGTAATCTTCCGGCGTCACCACTTCGACCTTCATGATCGGCTCGAGCAACTGCACGCCCAACTTCGGCGCTGCTTCACGGAAGCAGGCGCGGCCGGCGATTTCGAAGGCCAGAACCGAAGAGTCCACGTCGTGGTAGGCACCATCGATCAGCGTCGCCTTGACGCCGATCATCGGGAACCCGGCGAACGGGCCCGAGGTCATGACGCTGTTGATGCCCTTTTCGACACCGGGGATGTATTCCTTCGGCACAGCGCCGCCGACGATCTTGGTTTCGAACTCGAATTCGCTGCTTTCCGGATTCGGCTCGAACAGGATCTTGACGCGGGCGAACTGGCCGGTACCGCCGGTCTGCTTCTTGTGCGTGTAGTCCTGCTCGTGCTTGCGAGTGATCGTCTCGCGATAGGCCACCTGCGGCGCGCCGACATTGGCCTCGACCTTGAACTCGCGACGCATGCGGTCGACGATGATGTCGAGGTGAAGCTCGCCCATGCCGGAGATGATCGTCTGGCCGCTTTCCTCGTCGGTCTTGACGCGGAAGGACGGATCCTCGGCGGCCAGGCGGTGAAGGGCGAGGCCCATCTTTTCTTGGTCGTTCTTGGTCTTCGGCTCGATGGCGATCTGGATGACCGGATCGGGGAATTCCATGCGCTCGAGGATGACCGGATGCAGCGGATCACTGAGCGTGTCGCCGGTGGTGGTGTCCTTGAGACCAGCGAGGGCGACGATGTCGCCGGCAAAAGCCTCTTCGACGTCGGCGCGCGAATTCGCATGCATCTGCAGCATGCGGCCGATGCGCTCTTTCTTGCCCTTCACGGTGTTGTCGACCGAGATGCCCTTGGTGAGCTTGCCCGAATAGATGCGGGCAAAGGTGAGCGAACCGACGAACGGGTCGTTCATGATCTTGAAGGCGAGCATCGACAGCGGCTCGTTGTCGTCGGCATGACGCTCGATCTCGGCGTCGGTCTTGGCGTCGACGCCCTTGATGGCCGGGACATCGGCCGGCGACGGCAGATATTCGACGACGGCGTCGAGCAGCGGCTGCACGCCCTTGTTCTTGAAGGCCGAGCCACAGAACATCGGATAGAACTTCACCGCGATCGTGCCCTTGCGGATGAGCGCACGGATCTCGTCATTGCTCGGCATCTTGCCTTCGAGGTAATTCTCGAGCGCCGTTTCGTCCATTTCGACGGCGGCCTCGATCATCTTCTCGCGGTACTCTTCGGCACGAGCCTTGAGGTCGGCAGGGATCTCGACGATGTCCCAGGCAGCGCCCAGCGTCTCGTCGCGCCAGACCAGCGCGTTCATCTCAACGAGGTCGACGACACCCTTGAACTCGGTCTCGGCGCCGATCGGCAGCTGCATGACGACGGCATGCGCACCGAGGCGCGAACCGATCATCTCGACCGAGCGGTAGAAGTCGGCGCCGATCTTGTCCATCTTGTTGCAGAAGATCATGCGCGGCACGCGGTACTTGTCAGCCTGGCGCCAGACGGTCTCCGTCTGCGGCTCGACACCGGCATTGGCATCGAGCAGCGCGATGGCGCCGTCGAGCACGCGCAGCGAACGTTCGACCTCGATGGTGAAGTCGACGTGGCCGGGGGTGTCGATGATGTTGAAGCGATGCATCTTGCCGTCTCGACCCTTCCAGAAGGTCGTGGTGGCGGCCGACGTGATGGTGATGCCGCGCTCCTGCTCCTGCTCCATCCAATCCATGGTCGCAGCGCCGTCATGGACTTCGCCGATCTTGTGCGACTTGCCCGTGTAATAGAGGACGCGCTCGGTGGTCGTCGTCTTGCCGGCGTCGATATGCGCCATGATACCGAAATTGCGGTAGTCTTCGATTTTATATTCGCGGGCCATGGGAGGTGCCTCTTCAGTCTCGTTCGCGCTTTACCAGCGGTAGTGCGCGAAAGCGCGGTTGGCTTCTGCCATCTTGTGGGTATCTTCACGCTTCTTGACGGCGGTGCCGCGGTTGTTGGCCGCGTCCATCAGCTCGCCGGAGAGGCGGTCGACCATAGTGGTCTCGTTGCGGTTGCGGGCGGCGGCGATCAGCCAACGGATGGCCAATGCCTGACGGCGCTCGGGGCGCACGTCGACCGGAACCTGGTAGGTGGCGCCGCCGACGCGGCGCGAACGCACTTCCACATGCGGCGCGACATTGTCGAGCGCCTGATGGAAGACGGTGACCGGTTCCTGCTTGGTCTTGGACTGGACCTGGTCGAGCGCGCCGTAGACGATGGTCTCGGCAACCGACTTCTTGCCGTCATACATGACGGCGTTCATGAACTTGGTGACGATCAGATCGCCGAACTTCGGGTCCGGATTGATCTCACGCTTTTCTGCACTGTGACGACGGGACATTTTTTCTCTGCCTCAATTCTACGCGGTGGCCTGGATCCCGGATCGTCGCTTGACGCCGCCCGGAACGACCTTGGCTACGCTTCGGTCACTTCGGACGCTTGGCGCCGTATTTCGAACGGCGTTGCTTGCGGTTCTTCACGCCTTGCGTGTCGAGCACGCCGCGGATGATGTGGTAACGGACGCCCGGAAGATCCTTGACGCGACCGCCGCGGATCATCACCACCGAGTGCTCCTGAAGGTTGTGGCCTTCGCCGGGGATGTAACCGATCACTTCAAAACCATTGGTCAGGCGGATCTTGGCCACCTTGCGCAGCGCCGAGTTCGGCTTCTTCGGCGTCGTGGTGTAGACGCGCGTGCAGACGCCCCGCTTCTGCGGGTTCTGCTGCATGGCCGGGACCTTGTTGCGCTTCACCGGCGCAATGCGCGGCTTGCGGATCAGCTGGTTGACGGTAGGCATTAAACCCTCTTGTCTCTCAATTCCGTGTCTCGCCCGGTCAGGGCCGCTCAAAGCGTCATTTCCATACGCAAATTCGGGCCACAAACCGCGCCTCGCGGTCTTGCCCGAACAAATGGCAGAGGAAGCGGAAGCCGCTTCATGCACGCCGGAAATGTCTTTTCGCTCGTAAAACGAACCCTGTTTGAGGCAAACTCCAAAGCGTGTCGCTTCGGAAGCAAGAGCCTCACATCGGTTCTGACTGGGCGGCTTCTACTCGTATGGCCACTGTCCGTCAACCCCGGAGCGGCAAATATTGCGCTGAAACCGAGGCGTGGCAGCCATGGGAAAAATGCATGTAATTTTCTTGCGCCGTTTTTCAAGAGGAAGGCAGAAAGTGACCGGCTTGCGGCTGTTTCCAGGCCATGCTTCGTGCGAAAAGGCGGCATGAACAGCCCAAACCCCCTCGCCCGGAGGTACGAACCCGTGAATGACAATGAGGAGCGCCCGGTCACCATTATTACCGGCCGGGTGTGGAAGCGCAAAGGCGGCAAGCCGGAAGGCGTGCATGTGATGCTGGTCGCGCCGGACGACGATTCGGCTGTGCGCCGCGCTCTCGAATCGCTTGCCGCGGAAGGTTATGCCGAGGCCGAGCTCGACCAGATCGGCGACATGGACGGCGTGCCCGACGAGGAACCGCATCTGTCCGCCTATCAGGGCGCGCTCGAAGGCGAAGTGTCGATCGTGACGTTCGATGTGCCGATCTGACCAGCCATGTGATTGTCGCGGTCTCGCCCTGCTTGCCCGGCATCGGTTCTCTGCTAAGAACCAAGCGCAATATCAACCTGCGGAGTCCCCATGTCCCTGAATAGCGATCCCATCAAGCTCGGCATTGTCGGCGTGGGAAAGATCGTTCGCGATCAGCACCTTCCGGCCCTGGCGAAGGACCGCGACTACCGCCTCGTCGCCGCCGCCAGCCGGCACGGCAAGGTGGACGGCATTGCGAATTTTCCCGATATCGAGGCGATGCTCGACACTGTGCCGGAGCTTGAGGCCGTATCGCTCTGCATGCCGCCGCAGTTCCGCTACGACGCCGCGCGCACGGCGCTGGCGGCGAAAAAGCATGTCTTCCTGGAAAAACCGCCCGGCGCCACGGTCAGCGAGGTCGAGGATTTGAAAGCGCTGGCGGTGGCGAACGGCGTCTGCCTGTTCGCCAGCTGGCACTCGCGCTATGCGCCGGCCGTCGAAGCAGCGCGTACATTCCTCAGCTCGACTACGATCAGGTCGGCCGCCATCAACTGGAAGGAAGACGTGCGCCGCTGGCATCCGAATCAGGAATGGATCTGGGCTCCCGGCGGCTTTGGCGTCTTCGATCCCGGCATCAACGCGCTGTCGATCGCCACCCACATCCTGCCACCGATGTTCATCAGTTCGGCAGAGCTCGATTTCCCCGAAAACCGCGCGGCCCCGATCGCCGCCCATATCGTCTTCCGTACTTCGAACGGTCTGCCGGTGACGATGGAACTCGACTGGCGCCAGACCGGGCCGCAAAGCTGGGACATCCTGGCCGATACCGAGGCCGGATCGATGGTGCTTTCTGGCGGCGGCTCAAAGCTCGCCATCGATGGCCGCGTCGTTCACGAGGAGCCGGAAGCCGAATATCCGATGCTCTACAAGCGCTTCGCCGAGATCGTGCGCGCCGGCGTTTCCGACGTCGACCTCGCGCCGCTCCAGCACGTCGCCGACGCCTTCATGCTCGGCAAGCGCAATGTGGTCGAAGCTTTTTTTGACTGACACTGACCCCGGTAGAGCGACCTTGAATGTTCCGGATCATCTTGGCTTGCGGTCCAGGAATTCTCCCGGACGAGGCGCAGAAGCAACGGGAGCCGTCCGGTGTCCTTGTTCAAGTTCGCTCATGACATGTTGAACCGCCACCTCGAGATCGGCCTGCCCCCAGCCAAGCTCGGTGATTTCTCCATATCGAATGAAATTTGAGCGGCCGAAACCACCTTCAATGTCATTGTAAGAAATCACGCTCCGGCCGATCAACGCTACGACCCAGATGCGATGATCACTCCCAGCAGGAGAGTGATGCAGCCATTCTTCCGGATCGATCTTGATCAGGTCCCAAAGCCTTCGCTGCCCAAAGCTCATACGATCTCGGCCAGTGTTGATCAATTCCCAGATGGTCGCCTCGTTCAATTGCCGATTCCTTAAAAAGCCAGCCGCCGGTGGCAGCTTCAACTGACGATCGCTATTGCAAAGCCGTCATAGCCCTTGGCGCCAACAGTCTGGATCGCGGTACCTTGCAGACGCTTGTCGCTGCCAATGAACGAGAACGCCGCGCGTGCCCCTTCGACATTGGCGTCGCGGCCATCTTCGTTCACCACCGCGCCGTCACGGATGACATTGTCGCAGACGATGACAGTCCCCGGCCTCGAAAGACGCATCGCCCAGGACAGATAGTGCTGGTTGTTCGGCTTGTCGGCGTCGATGAAGATGAAGTCGAACGGCCCGGCATTCTCGGCGCCTAACGCGGCAAGCGATTGAAGCGCCGGTCCGACCCGCAGTTCCACGCGGTCAGATACCCCTGCCCGTTCAAAGTTCGACCGCGCGACACTGGCGTGGTGCGGATCAAGCTCGAGCGTCACGACCTTGCCGTCCACGGGCAACGCTCGCGCCATCCAGATTGTCGAGTAGCCGCCCAACGTGCCGATTTCGAGTACCTTCTTCGCTCCCTGCATTCGCGCAAGAAGTGACAGCAGCTTGCCTTGTGCCGGGGAAACATCGATCGGCGGTAGGCCGTGGTCATGGTTGGCCGCCAGAACGGCATCGAGGGCGGGATCCGCCTCGAAAAGAGCCTCGACAATGTAGCCGTCGACAGAAGCCCAGATCCTCCTGCTCATCCGTTGTCCTCCGATCCGATTGGGGAACCACAATGCGAAAAGGGGCCACTTGGGCCCCTTTTCTATCTTCTCTTACTTGCGCGCTTACTGCGCGGCGGTAACCATGTCGGTCAGCATCGGCTCGGCGACCTCGACGCCGGACGCCTTGCGGCGCTCGTCGATGATCAACTCGTCGCGCGAGGTGGCGATGCGCCGGATCTGGCTCATCGTGCCGCCGGTGCCGGCCGGGATGAGCCGGCCGACGATGACGTTTTCCTTCAGCCCCTGCAGCATGTCGGTCTTGCCGGCAACCGCAGCTTCGGTCAGCACCCTCGTCGTCTCCTGGAAGGAGGCGGCGGAGATGAAGGACGGCGTCTGCAGCGAGGCCTTGGTGATGCCCAGCAGCACCGGCTGGCCTTCGGCCGGCTTCTTGCCCTCCTCGACCAGGCGCTCGTTGACCTCTTCCAGTTCGATCACGTCGACGTGGTCGCCCGGAATGTAGGTCGAATCGCCCTGCGTGGTGATCTCGACCTTCTGCAGCATCTGGCGAACGATCACCTCGATGTGCTTGTCGTTGATCGACACGCCCTGCAGGCGGTAGACCTCCTGGATCTCGTTGACGAGGTAGGAGGCAAGCGCCTCCACGCCCTTGATCGCCAGGATGTCGTGCGGCGCCGGATTGCCGTCGAGGATATAGTCGCCCTTCTCGATGACGTCGCCGTCCTGGAGATGGAACGGCTTGCCCTTCGGGATCAGGTATTCGACCGGCTCAAGCGTCGAGTCATGCGGCTCGATGATGATGCGGCGCTTGTTCTTGTAGTCGCGACCGAAGCGGATCGTGCCATCGATCTCGGCGATGATGGCGTGATCCTTCGGACGGCGTGCCTCGAACAGTTCGGCCACACGCGGCAGACCGCCGGTGATGTCCTTGGTCTTGGCGCTTTCCATCGGAATACGCGCCAGCACGTCGCCGGGGCGAACCTGTGCGCCGGGTTCGACCGAAAGAATGGCCTCGACCGAGAGCAGGAAGCGGGCGTCGCCACCCTTCGACAGCTTGCCGACCTTGCCCTTGGCATCCTGGACGACGATCGCCGGCTTGAGGTCGTTGCCGCGTGGCGTCGAACGCCAGTCGATGACCTCGCGCTTGGTGATGCCGGTCGATTCGTCGGCGGTTTCCTGAACGGAAATGCCATCGACCAGATCTTCGAACGCCACCCTGCCCTCGATTTCGGTGAGGACCGGGCGGGTATAGGGATCCCACTCGGCAATACGCTGGCCGCGCTTCACCTTGTCGCCATCGTCGACGAAGATGCGCGAACCGTAGGTGACGCGGTGCGTGGCGCGTTCCTTGCCGGCCTCGTCGAGGATCAGCACCGCCATGTTGCGACCCATGACCATCAGTTGGCCGTCGGAGTTGCGCACCACGTTGCGGTTGCGGATCTCGACCTTGCCCTCGTACGAGGCTTCAAGGAACGAGGAATCCACCACCTGCGCCGTGCCGCCCATGTGGAAGGTACGCATGGTGAGCTGGGTGCCCGGCTCGCCAATCGACTGCGCCGCGATGACGCCGACAGCCTCGCCCTGGTTGACAGGCGTGCCGCGGGCCAGATCGCGTCCGTAACAGACCGCGCAAACGCCGACCCTGACCTCGCAGGTTAGCGCCGAACGGATGCGGACAGACTGCACACCGGCCTTTTCGATCAGTTCCACGTCACGCTCGTCCATCAGCGTTCCGGCCTTGACCAGAACCTCGCCGGTGACCGGGTGAGTGATATCGTCGAGCGAGGTGCGGCCGAGAACGCGCTGACCAACCGAAGCGACGACCTGACCGGCATCGACGATCGGCTGCATGGTGAGGCCCTTGTCGGTGCCGCAGTCGAGCGAGTTGACGATGCAGTCCTGCGCCACGTCGACAAGACGACGCGTCAGGTAACCCGAGTTCGCCGTCTTCAAGGCGGTGTCGGCCAGACCCTTGCGGGCGCCGTGGGTCGAGTTGAAGTACTCGAGCACGGTCAGGCCTTCCTTGAAGTTCGAGATGATCGGCGTCTCAATGATTTCACCGCTAGGCTTGGCCATCAGGCCGCGCATGCCGGCGAGCTGGCGCATCTGGGTGGGCGAGCCGCGCGCACCGGAGTGCGACATCATGTAGATCGAGTTCATCGGCTTCTGACGGCCGTTGTCCTCGAACTCGACCGCCTTGATGCGGGCCATCATTTCGTCGGCGACCTTTTCCGAGCACTTGGCCCAGGCGTCGACGACCTTGTTGTACTTCTCGCCCTGGGTGATCAGGCCGTCATTGTACTGCTGCTCGTATTCCTTGGCCAAAGCCTCGGTGTCGGACACCAGCTTGATCTTGGCATCCGGGATCAGCATGTCGTCCTTGCCGAACGAAATGCCGGCACGGCAGGCGTGGCTGAAGCCGAGAGCCATGATGCGATCGCAGAAAATGACCGTCTCCTTCTGACCGCAATGGCGGTAGACGGTGTCGATCATCTTGGAGATGTTCTTCTTGGTCATCTCCTGGTTGGCGGTCTCGTAGGGCACGTTGACGTTCTTCGGCAGCAGCTCGCCGATGATCATGCGGCCAGGCGTGGTGTCGTGGATCTTCGATACGACCTTACCGTCGGCGTCGACCGTGCGGAAGCGCCCCTTGATCTTGGAATGCAGCGTTACCGCCTTGGTCTCGAGCGCATGCTGGAGCTCGCCCATATCGGCAAACACCATGCCCTCGCCCGGCTCGTTCTGGTTGACGATCGACAGATAGTAGAGACCGAGAACCATGTCCTGCGACGGGACGATGATCGGCGCGCCGGAAGCCGGGTGCAGGATGTTGTTGGTCGACATCATCAGCACGCGAGCCTCGAGCTGCGCTTCCAGTGACAGCGGCACGTGGACCGCCATCTGGTCGCCGTCGAAGTCGGCGTTGAAGGCCGTGCAGACCAGCGGGTGAAGCTGGATCGCCTTGCCTTCGATCAGGATCGGCTCGAACGCCTGGATGCCGAGGCGGTGCAGCGTCGGCGCGCGGTTCAACAGCACCGGATGCTCGCGGATGACCTCGTCGAGGATATCCCAGACCTCCGGACGCTCCTTTTCGACCAGCTTCTTCGCCTGCTTGACGGTCGAGGAGTAACCCTTGGCGTCGAGACGGGCGTAGATGAAGGGCTTAAACAGCTCGAGCGCCATCTTCTTCGGCAGGCCGCACTGGTGCAGCTTGAGCTCGGGACCGGTGACGATGACCGAGCGGCCGGAATAGTCGACGCGCTTGCCGAGCAGGTTCTGGCGGAACCGGCCCTGCTTGCCCTTCAACATGTCGGACAGCGACTTCAGCGGACGCTTGTTGGCGCCGGTGATGACGCGGCCGCGGCGGCCATTGTCGAACAGCGCATCGACGGCTTCCTGCAGCATGCGCTTTTCATTGCGCACGATGATGCCGGGCGCGCGCAGCTCGATCAGCCGCTTCAAGCGGTTGTTGCGGTTGATGACGCGGCGGTAGAGGTCGTTCAGATCCGACGTAGCGAAACGGCCGCCGTCCAGCGGGACAAGCGGACGCAGATCCGGCGGGATCACCGGAACCACCTTCATGATCATCCATTCCGGACGGTTGCCGGATTCCATGAAGTTCTCGACGACCTTGAGACGCTTCAGATACTTCTTCTGCTTGAGCTCAGAGGTGGTCGAAGCCAGTTCCGAACGCAGATCGCCGGCGATCTTCTCGAGGTCCATGCCGGCCAGCAGGTCGTGGATCGCCTCGGCGCCGATCATGGCGGTGAAACTATCCTCGCCATATTCGTCGACGGCCATCATGTACTCTTCCTCGCTGAGCAGCTGGTGCTCCTTCAGCGCGGTGAGGCCGGGTTCGGTGACGATGTAGTTCTCGAAGTAAAGGACCCGCTCGATGTCCTTCAGGGTCATGTCGAGCAGCGTGCCGATGCGCGACGGCAGCGACTTCAGGAACCAGATGTGGGCGACCGGTGCCGCCAGCTCGATATGGCCCATGCGCTCGCGGCGGACGCGCGACAGCGTGACTTCGACGCCGCACTTCTCGCAGATGACGCCCTTGTACTTCATGCGCTTGTACTTGCCGCACAGGCACTCATAGTCCTTGATCGGACCAAAAATGCGCGCGCAGAACAGGCCGTCACGCTCCGGCTTGAAGGTGCGGTAGTTGATGGTCTCCGGCTTCTTGATCTCGCCGAATGACCAGGACAGAATCTTCTCAGGGCTGGCAAGCGAGATCCGGATGGAATCGAACACCTGCGCAGGCGCCTGGGGGTTGAAGAGATTCATGACCTCTTGGTTCATGCCGTTCTCCTTTTCGGGGTCCTCGAAAACCCCTTGCATCTAGCGCGGGCCAAACGCCCGCCGACTTGATCGGCCATCGGCCGAGAATTTGGTGCGTCCGGTCGCGGGAAGGCCGCGGCCGGACGTCTTGCTTACTCGGCCGCGTCGGGCAGCCGGATCGGGTTGTCGTCGAGCTTGGTGTTCTCCAACTCGACATTGAGGCCGAGAGACCGCATTTCCTTAACGAGAACGTTGAAGCTCTCGGGGATGCCGGCCTCGAATGTGTCGTCGCCTCTGACGATCGCCTCGTAGACCTTGGTGCGGCCGGCGACGTCATCCGACTTCACCGTCAGCATCTCCTGCAGCGTGTAGGCGGCGCCGTACGCTTCAAGCGCCCAGACCTCCATCTCGCCAAAGCGCTGGCCACCGAACTGCGCCTTGCCGCCCAGCGGCTGCTGGGTAACGAGCGAGTACGGCCCGATCGAACGCGCGTGGATCTTGTCGTCCACAAGGTGGTGAAGCTTGAGCATATATATGTAGCCCATCGTCACTTTGCGATCGAACGGTTCGCCGGTGCGTCCGTCATAGAGCTGCGACTGACCGCTGGTGTGCAGGCCCGCCTGCTCCAGCATGATGTTGATGTCGGCCTCGTGCGCGCCGTCGAACACCGGTGTCGCGATGGAGACGCCGCGGCGCATCTGCTCGCTGAGGCGAACGATGCTCTCGTCGTCATATTCGCGGACCGGCTCGTTGCGGTCATTGGCCGGCATGAAGCTCTCAAGCGTCTTGCGCAGCGGCTTGATGTCGCCCGCCGTCTTGTACGCATCGATCAGATCGCCGATCTTCTTGCCCATTCCGGCGCAAGCCCAGCCCAGATGCGTTTCCAGGATCTGGCCGACATTCATGCGGCTCGGCACACCCAGCGGGTTGAGCACGATGTCGGCATGCGTGCCGTCCTCGAGGAAAGGCATGTCCTCGACCGGAACGATCCGCGACACGACACCCTTGTTGCCGTGCCGGCCGGCCATCTTGTCGCCGGGCTGCATCTTGCGCTTCACGGCCACGAAGACCTTGACCATCTTCATGACGCCCGGAGGCATCTCGTCGCCGCGCTGCACCTTCTCGACCTTGTCCATGAAGCGCTGCTCGAGCGCCTTCTTGGAATCGTCGTACTGGCCACGCAGGGCTTCCAGTTCGCTCTGGAGCTTTTCGTTCTCCACGGCAAACTGCCACCACTGCGAACGCGGATACTCGTCGAGCGTGTCCTTCGACAGCTTCGAGCCCTTCTTGAAGCCCTTCGGCCCGGCAATCGCCTCCTTGCCGACGAGAACGTCGGAAAGGCGCGAATAGACGTTACGGTCGAGGATCGCCTGCTCGTCGTCGCGGTCCTTGGCGAGGCGTTCGATCTCCTCGCGCTCGATCGCCATGGCGCGCTCGTCCTTCTCGACACCGTGGCGGTTGAAGACGCGCACTTCGACGACGGTGCCGAAGGTTCCCGGAGGCATGCGCATGGAGGTATCGCGCACGTCCGAGGCCTTTTCACCGAAGATGGCGCGCAGCAGCTTTTCTTCCGGCGTCATCGGGCTTTCGCCCTTCGGCGTGATCTTGCCGACCAGGATGTCGCCCGGCTGCACTTCCGCACCAATGTAGACGATGCCGGCCTCATCGAGGTTCTTCAGCGCTTCTTCCGAGACGTTCGGGATATCGCGCGTGATCTCCTCCGGCCCGAGCTTGGTGTCGCGGGCCATGACTTCGAACTCCTCGATGTGGATCGAGGTGAAGACGTCGTCGGCGACGATGCGCTCGGACAAGAGGATGGAATCCTCGTAGTTGTAGCCATTCCACGGCATGAACGCGACCAGCACGTTGCGGCCGAGGGCCAGATCACCGAGCTCGGTCGACGGGCCGTCGGCGATGATGTCGCCCTTGTTGACCCGGTCGCCCATGCGCACCAGCGGACGCTGGTTGATGCAGGTGTTCTGGTTCGAACGCTGGAACTTCATCAGCCGGTAGATATCGACGCCGGACTTGCCGGGATCGAGATCTTCCGTGGCGCGGATGACGATACGCGTCGCGTCCACCTGGTCGACGATGCCGCCGCGGCGGGCGCCGATGGCGGCGCCCGAGTCACGGGCGACGATCGGCTCCATGCCGGTGCCGACGAACGGCGCTTCGGCGCGCACCAGCGGCACGGCCTGACGCTGCATGTTCGAGCCCATCAGCGCGCGGTTGGCGTCGTCGTTCTCAAGGAACGGAATCAGGGCCGCGGCCACCGACACCATCTGCTTCGGCGACACGTCCATCAGATCGACGTTTTCGCGCGGCGCCATCATCACTTCGCCGGCGTTACGGCAAATGACGAATTCGTCGACGAAATGACCATTCTTGTCGAGCTCGGCATTGGCCTGCGCGACGTGGTGCTTGGCCTCTTCCATAGCCGACAGGTAGACGACCTCATTGGTCAGCTTGCCGTTGACGATCTTGCGGTACGGGCTCTCGATGAAGCCGTATTTGTTGACACGCGCGAAGGTCGCAAGCGAGTTGATCAGGCCGATATTCGGGCCTTCCGGCGTCTCGATCGGGCAGATGCGGCCGTAATGCGTCGGGTGCACGTCGCGCACCTCGAACCCGGCACGCTCGCGGGTCAGGCCGCCCGGTCCAAGCGCCGACAGGCGGCGCTTGTGGGTGATCTCCGACAGCGGGTTGGTCTGATCCATGAACTGCGACAGCTGCGAGGAACCGAAGAACTCGCGCACGGCGGCAGCCGCCGGCTTGGCGTTGATCAGGTCCTGCGGCATCACCGTGTCGATCTCGATCGAGGACATACGTTCCTTGATCGCGCGCTCCATGCGCAGCAGGCCGACGCGGTACTGGTTCTCCATCAGCTCGCCGACCGAGCGCACGCGGCGGTTGCCGAGATTGTCGATGTCGTCGATCTCGCCCTTGCCGTCGCGCAGTTCGACCAGCGTCTTGACCACGGCCAGGATGTCGTCCTTGCGCAGCACGCGCACGGTATCCTCGGCCTTGAGCTCGAGGCGCATGTTCATCTTGACGCGGCCGACGGCCGAAAGATCATAGCGCTCGCTGTCGAAGAACAGCGAGTTGAACATGGCTTCGGCGGTCTCGAGCGTCGGCGGCTCACCGGGGCGCATGACGCGGTAGATGTCGAACAGCGCGTCCTGGCGGCTCTCGTTTTTGTCGACGTTGAGCGTGTTGCGGATATAAGCGCCGACATTGACGTGATCGATGTCGAGAACCTTGATCTCGTCATCGCCGGTGCCGAGAAGCACTTTCAGCGTCTTTTCATCGATCTCGTCGCCGGCTTCGAGGAAAATCTCGCCGGTGCCATAGTTGACGATGTCCTCGGCAAGGTAGTTGCCGAGCAGATCCTCGTCGGTCGCCTTGATCGCCTTGAGACCTTTTTCGCCAAGCGCCCTGGCCTGGCGGGCAGTGATCTTCTTGCCGGCCTCGACGACGACCTCGCCGGTGTCGGCGTCAACCAGGTCACCAACGGCCTTGAGGCCGCGGAAACGCTCGACGTTGAAGGGAATGCGCCAATGGTCGCCGGCGCGCTTGTAGGTGATTTTGTTGTAGAAGGTCGACAGGATCTCTTCGCCGTCCATGCCGAGCGCCATCAGCAGCGACGTCACCGGAATCTTGCGGCGGCGGTCGATACGGGCGTGCACGACGTCCTTGCTATCGAACTCGATGTCGAGCCACGAGCCGCGGTAGGGAATGACCCGCGCGGCAAACAGAAGCTTGCCGGACGAGTGCGACTTGCCCTTGTCATGGTCGAAAAAGACGCCCGGCGAACGGTGCATCTGCGAGACGATGACGCGCTCGGTGCCGTTGACGATGAAGGTGCCGTTCAAGGTCATGAGCGGCATGTCGCCCATGTAGACGTCCTGCTCCTTGATGTCCTTGATCGACTTCGCGCCGGTATCCTCGTCGATATCGAACACGATGAGGCGCAGCGTCACCTTGAGCGGCGCCGCATAGGTCAGGTCGCGCTGACGGCATTCGTCAACGTCGAATTTCGGTCCTTCGAACTCGTATTTCACGAATTCCAGCATCGAGGAGCCGGAAAAATCGGAAATCGGGAAGACCGACTTGAACACTGCCTGCAGCCCCTCGTCAGGACGCCCACCCTTGGGCTCCTCCACCATCAGGAACTGGTCATAGGATGCCTTCTGAACCTCGATCAGGTTCGGCATCTCCGCAACTTCCGGGATCTTTCCGAAAAATTTGCGTACGCGTCTGCGGCCATTGAAAGTCTGGGTCTGGGCCATCGTCGCTCCTTAGCTCAATTCTCGGGACGAGCCTCGCCGCGGCTCGCCTTGCATCTCGGGCCACCTCGGCGGCCCTGTCTTGTTGCCCGCCGCCTGTCGGCGGCTTCTTGTCTTTTCACCCACCACCAATTGGCGGTGGGCCAGAAACGGGAGAAAACCCGTTTCCTGAAGGCCGGTTTGCGGCCCTCAGGAAAGAGGTTTTCGCACTCTTCGCGCCATGAGCCTCCCCTCGACGTGAAGGGAGTGGCGGACGGCGCGACGCCGTCCGCCGGTACTCAACGCTTACTTCAGTTCGACCTTGGCGCCGGCTGCTTCCAGCTGGGCCTTGAACTTGTCCGCGTCGGCCTTGGAAACGGCTTCCTTGACCGGCTTCGGAGCCGCCTCGACCAGGTCCTTGGCTTCCTTGAGGCCAAGACCGGTGATGGCGCGAACTTCCTTGATGACGTTGATCTTCTGAGCGCCTGCTTCGGTGAGGACGACGTCGAATTCCGTCTTTTCCTCGACCGGAGCAGCAGCGGCCGCGGCGCCGCCAGCAGCGGCAACCGCCACCGGAGCAGCGGCGGAAACGCCCCACTTTTCTTCAAGAAGCTTCGACAGCTCGGCCGCCTCGAGGACGGTCAGCTTCGAAAGGTCGTCTACGATCTTTGCCAGATCAGCCATTGCAATGTTCCTTCATAAGGTTCGAACGTGTGTTTGTGATAGCGAGGAACGGCCTCATGCCGCCTCGTCCTTCCGGGCGTAAGCGCCGATGACGCGCGCGACCGAAGCCGCAGGCGCATTGACGATCTGGGCGATCCGGGTTGCCGGCGTGGCGATCATGCCAACCAGCCTGGCGCGCAGCTCATCGAGCGACGGAAGTGTGGCGAGTGCCTTCACACCGTCGGCGTTAAGCGAGGTGGTGCCCATTGCGCCGCCGAGAATGACGAGCTTGTCATTTCCCTTGGCGAAATCGGACGCGACCTTCGGCGCCGCAATCGGATCCTCCGAATAGGCGATCAGCGTCTGTCCCTTGAACAGCTCGATGATCGATGCGGAGTCCGTGCCCTGAAGAGCGATTTTGGCGAGACGGTTCTTCGCGACTTTGACGGTGCCACCGGCGGCGCGCATTTTCGACCGAAGGTCGTTCATTTGCGCGACGGTGATACCGGCGTAGTGGGCCACGACGACTGAACCAGCGCTTGAGAACGCATCATTCAGGCCCGTGACGAGTTCGCGTTTTTCCGCTCTGTCCACTGCCTATCTCCAGTTGACCCCTGCCCTCTACGAAGGACAGGCGTCGGGTTGCCTTTTGCCGGCCGGGCCATCCAGTAACGGATCTCCCGAACGACGCTCGAGGATCCTGCCCCCTTTCGCCACACCTGCCGGCAAGCCGGACGGTGCGCAGACAAAAGGCAAACACGGTTCGAACCTTTCATTGGAGCGTTCGCTCCTTTGTCCGGTCTTCACCCGTCTCATGCAGGCCCACATGAATTAAGGCCCACATCACCTAAGGCTTGGGGGCCGCCTGCAATCTCGGACAGGATGTCCGGAAGCCTTTCGACTTCCGGTACCGGGCCGCCGACAGGTCGGAGGCCCGGAATTCTTTCACGGATCAGCGTTTTAGCGGCCGATCCAATTGTTCGTATCAGGACGCTGCGAGCGTCGAGACGTCGAGCTTGAGGCCCGGGCCCATCGTCGAGGTGACCGACACCTTCTTGACGTAATTGCCCTTGGCACCAGCCGGCTTTGCCCTGGTCACCGCATCAGCGAAGGCGCGGACGTTCTCTTCCAGCGCCTTGACGTCGAACGAGACCTTGCCGACGCCGGCATGAACGATGCCGGCCTTCTCGACGCGGAACTCGACGGCGCCGCCCTTCGATGCCTTCACGGCGGCGGCCACGTCGGCGGTGACGGTGCCGACCTTCGGGTTCGGCATCATGCCGCGCGGGCCGAGCACCTTGCCGAGACGGCCGACCAGCGGCATCATGTCCGGCGTGGCGATGCAGCGGTCGAAGTCGATCGTGCCCTTCTGGACGATGTCGACCAGATCCTCGGCTCCGACGATGTCGGCGCCGGCGGCCTTGGCCTCCTCGGCCTTGTCACCGCGCGCGAACACGGCGACGCGAACGCTGCGGCCGGTGCCGTTCGGCAGGTTGACCACGCCGCGGACCATCTGGTCGGCATGGCGGGGGTCGACGCCGAGGTTCATCGCGACTTCGATGGTCTCGTCGAACTTCACCGAGGAGCGATCCTTGAGCAGCTTCAGCGCCTCACCCAAAGCGTAAGCCTTGTTGGGATCGATGCCTTCGCGGGTCTGCGATACACGCTTTGCAATCTTTGCCATGATCTCAGCCCACCACTTCCAGACCCATCGAGCGGGCGGAGCCCTCGACCATGCGCATGGCCGCCTCGACGTCGTTTGCGTTCAGATCCTTCATCTTCTGCTCGGCGATGGCGCGCACCTTGTCGCGGCCGATCGTGCCGGCCTTGACCTTGCCCGGCTCCTTCGAGCCCGACTTCAGGTTCGCGGCCTTCTTCAGGAAGTAGCTCACCGGCGGCGTCTTCATGACGAAGGTGAACGACTTGTCCTGATAGTAGGTGATGACGACCGGAACCGGCGAACCCTTTTCCATTTCCTGGGTCTGCGCGTTGAACGCCTTGCAGAACTCCATGATGTTGATGCCACGCTGACCAAGCGCCGGGCCGATCGGGGGCGACGGCGTGGCCGATCCCGCGGAAACCTGGAGCTTGAGCTGGCCTGCAATTTTCTTAGCCATCTCTCTTCCTGCCTTTTCTCATGCCGGTCTTGCCGGCGGTTGCAGTCTGGTGGTGCGGTCCGCGCGGCCGGCTAAAGCCGCATTCGCCTCCCACCCGTTTTGGCCGCGCGATCTCCGCGCCGCCTTCCCTGCCGCCGAAACCGGTGCAGGGATTTCGGATCAGCCCTTCTCGACCTGTCCGAATTCCAGATCGACCGGCACGGCACGCCCGAAGATCGATACTTCCACCTTGAGCCGCGCCCGCTCTTCGTCCACTTCCTGGACGAAACCGTTGAACGACGCGAATGGTCCATCCGAAACGCGGATCGCTTCGCCGATCTCGAACGTCACCGACGGCTTCGGCCGCTCGACGCCTTCCTGAACCTGGTTCAGGATACGCTGGGCTTCGGCTTCGGTGATCGGCACCGGCTTGGAGTCGCCCAGGAAACCGGTGACCTTCGGCGTGTTCTTGACGAGCGAGAACACGGCATCGGTCAGATTGGCCTTCAACAGCACATAGCCCGGAAAGAACTTGCGCTCGGCATCGACCTTGCGGCCGCGGCGGATCTCGACGACCTTCTCGGTCGGCACCACGATCTGCTCGATGTCGGCGGACAGGCCCTTCTGCTTGGCCTTGTTCTCGATGTCCTCGGCGACCTTCTTTTCAAAGTTCGAGTAGGCGTGGACGATGTACCACCGCGCGGTCATTTTAAGACTTCTCCGTAATCGCCGGACTTACTGTCCGAGGCCGAGGATTTTTTCGACCGCAAAGCCCATGGCCACGTCTGCGGTAAAGAAAAAGATCATCGCGATGACCGCGAACACAAGGACCATCACCGTCGAGATCACCGTTTCGCGCCGCGACGGCCAAGTGACCTTGGCAGTCTCCGCGCGAACCTGCTGGAGAAAGGTGAAAGGATTTGTGGTTTTCGAAGCCATATGCCGCTCTGTCTGCAAGACCCGTTGGCCGGGTCTCCTGGATGATCCCGCTGGCCGGGACGTGCCGCTTGAGCGTGCGTTCGCGCCGAATCAGCGCAATCATTTCGCCCATGCAAATCAGACGCGTAAAGCCGGCTTCCCAGCTCCACGCGTCGCGTGTCTGTTTCGTCTACATAAAACCGATTCTTGATCCACGCAAGTGGCAAGTGTCCGCTTTATGACCAAACGCCGCCTCGGAACCATCCAGTCGTCCCGTCCCGGCTATGCGGCCCTTATGCCGCAACTTATGCTATATGGCAAGTCACAAGCCGGTTTTCAAAGGCTGCGCTGCAAAAGAAACGTTTTTTAGGTATCCATTCGTAGGAATGGCACGGGCAGCAGGGCTCGAACCTACGACCTGCGGTTTTGGAGACCGCCGCTCTACCAACTGAGCTATGCCCGTATGCGCATGTCGGCGCAGCAGGCGCTTCCTAAAAGCTTCCGCGCGCTCTGTAAAGAGCGGTGTGCGCTGCCCAGCCTTCATCTTCGAAAGTCGAGGCGTCCTCCCGGCCATTTCCCGTCGATCCGTTGATTGCTGACGACCAAACCGACCCAGGGACGCACGATTTGTGGGTCGGTCAGATTGATATATTTTCCAACCAGCCCTTTCGCACTGACGCGCCGCGCATCAATGAGCCCCTTGCGCACGCCATCATGCCAATCGAACAGTAGGTAAACTCTCTCTCCCGCCGTCGTCAGCTCGCCCCGGCCAGACTTCCATTTACCCTTGCTATCGCCTGAATCGTGGGGTCGGCACCGCCGTTCCATCGGCTGGACCACCTGCCTTCGATGGTGTCGTTGCGGTCGCCGTCGCTTTCGGTGCCCCAGGCTTCGGCGTTTTCATCGCTTGCAGCCCCCTCCAGTTTTACGCCGGCGGCGAACGCCGACACCTCCTCGTCGTCGGGAGTGGGGACATCCATGACACCGAACGGGTTTCGGGTTCCGCGGTTGCCGTCAAAGGTGCTGCCTGAATTTTTCTTGCCTTCCGATCTCATCGCAAAGTCTCCGGTTTTCAGTGAGGCCCCGCCAGTCGACGGCGACTTTAAACCGTTAGCCTGGAGGACCGAGACCTCCATAGCCACCCGTTTTCCTGGCCGGCAGGGTTTTCGACCGATTCACGCCCGGTCAGTTTCCCGAAGGCGGCTTGTAGGGGCCGCCCGGCACGCCCCAACCCCAGACCGGCATTGGTTCCGCCTCGGGATCGCAGGTCGGACCTTTGTTGGAGTTCATCTTGGCCAGCCGCGATCCCCATTCGATATAGGCCATGAAGGCCGAGCGGAATTCGGGATCGTCAGGCAGCCCGATCTCGTCGGCGGCGTCGGCGAGGAGATTGATCCAGCGCCGGCGCTGCTCCTCGGTCAGATGCTTGCCAAGATGATGCATCACCATCTCGCGATGGCCGCCATGCTTTTCGCTGTAGGCTTTCGGTCCACCGAAAACTTCGCCGATGAAGGCCGCGACGTGGGCCGGATGGTCCGCCGACATATGCTTGAACACCGGCCCGACAATGGGATCCCGAGAGACGTTGTCGTAGAAGGTCTGGGTCAGGCGGTTCAGCGCTTCGGTGCCGCCGGCCCATTCGAAACAATGTCGGGACGTCCTGGCTCATTTGCGATCCCTCGCCTGGCTGGTCTTCTACCACGCCGGACGATAGCGGAAACATCCAGCATCGCTCAACCTGTCTCGATGGCCAGCTTCCGAAACCGACGCGCCCCTACAATTTGGCGGGCGCCTCGGCCTGCGCATTGGGCGAGAGCACCACGCGGCAATTGTCAGGCTTCGGCACCGATCTGCACAGGGTGGCACCGGTCAGCTCGTCCACTGATTGCGGCCCAGTCGTCAGTCCGGCCCTCAGCATCACGTCAGGTTCGAGCTGACGCTCGACCGAAATGCGCTGAAGCGTCATGAACAGATCACGGTTGATTGCCATCTCGTCAAGGTAAGCCTTGATCAGCTGGGCTTGTCCCATCAGGTAAAGGCTGAGTAGCGCCCGTGGACCGACAAGCCGCCTGACGCCCCCAGCCAGCATCAGCGCGCAGGCCGAATCGCAGTCGCCTTTCGCATCGCTGGCCACTCCGGCATAGGCGCCATCTTTGGCCAAGCAATTCCACTCTTCCGGGTCGCAGCCAACGAAATCGGTACGGGCAACGGCGACGTCGAGCTTCTTTTCACGGATAAGTCGCCCCATCGCCAGAGCGCTGAACAAGTCGCCGCCTCGCGAGCTCACCACTATAGGCAGCCGCCGGCTGCCAAGCGTAGCGAGCAACTGGCCCAGCTTCTGCGGGGTTTGGCTCGTGATTACGCCTTGTGCCGAGATCCATTCCGGGCAGTCGGGATTGCAGGACGAATTGCTGCGGCGAACCACAACGAAGCGCATCTCGGGTGCCCCGTTCCCCGGCACTGCCACGAGCGGCCGAGCCCACATCCATTCCGGGCAGTGGGGCTCGCACATCGGATCGCTGCCGCGAACGAGTATGAAGCCCTTGTCCGGCGCCTCGTTTCCTGGCACTGCCTCGACCGGCTGAGCAGGTGCCTCCTTGGCCAGCTGAGAAAGTGGGACTTGAGCCGGCTGAGACGGTCCGGCCTTCGCTTCGATTGCTGCCACCTTGGCCGGCTTGGCATTCGCAGGGACCTCCCTGCAGTTCGGCGGCGCAGGACTCCGCTGGCATATGCCCGCCTGCGTAAGTATGTCGAGGGAGTCCCTGCTGGTGATCAGCTTCATCGTCAGCATGTCGTCGAGGGCGATCTGCCGGATGTCGCTGGCGGGCGTGGCCTTCATTCTGTCGATTACGCCCCGTCCGACACCCATGTCCCTGAGATAGGCCGAAAGTTTCCTCTCAAGCGCCTTGCTCATCTCATAGGTCTTGTAGCCGGCATTGTCTTGAGTGATGGTTTCTGTGGTGATCCTATATTTTTTGCCCCGCACAACTCGATAGGTGGTTCGATAGTGCCGTGTTGTGCGGAAATAGGTCGTAGTGATCTGATGGACGCCTAGATAGGCCCAACCGCCGACCACGCGTCCGACGCCTCCGGCAAACATCAGCGGACATGCGGAGTTGCACATGGCACCCCCGTCAGACGCAATGCCGAAATATGCTGCGCCCTTGCCGTCATTGGCCCGGCAATCTTTCATCCCGGGCCAACAATCGGAAAACTTGGTCGTACCGACGGCGATATCGAGCTTGTTTTTGCGGATTATTCGACCAAGCTGGAGCGCAGCATCGACATTGCCGCCCGGGGAATTGACGATGATCGGCAGTTTGCGGCGGCCGAGCGTCTTCAATATGCGCTTGAACTGCGCTGGCGTGCCCGCTTCGATGGCGCCTTCTGCCGAAATCCATTCCGGACAGTTAGACTCGCAGCCGGTCGCGTTGCTGCGCACGACGACGAATCGTGCCCGCGCCACCACCTTGCCACGCTATCTAAACGGCGTCCCGAAACCACGCTTGGCAAAAGCCCCCTTGATGCAACCTATAATAGTTGCGGCAATGGTGGTTGCAATAGCTTTGAAACACCCGCGCAAGATTGTTCTGCCTCGAGTCAGTAAGCGAAAAAGGCGGCCCGAAGACCGCCCTTTCGCATCGACCGGCAATGCCGGCGCCGATCACTCTATAATGGTGACGACGACGCCAGCACCGACGGTGCGGCCGCCTTCACGGATGGCGAAGCGCAGCTTCTCTTCCATGGCGATCGGCACGATCAGCTCGCAGCTATCAAGCCCGCCTTACGATTTGACCGGCGTGCTGGCCTGAGCCTTGGCGCCCGAGGCTTCGCGGCAGTTCTCGGGCTGTGGCTCCGATCTGCAGATGCCGGGGCCTGTCAATTCGTCTGCCGATTGATGCCCGGTTGTCAGCCCGTATTTCAGCATCCTGTCGAGTTCGAGCTGCCGTTCGACTGAATTCAGCTGAATTGCGGTAAACAGACCGGGGCCGATGGCCATGTCCTCGAGATAGGCCTTGACCTTTTGCTCCTGCCCTACCGAATGCACGCTCAACTGTGCACGCGGGCCGACGAGGCGTTTGACACCGCCGGCGAGCATGATCGGACAGGCCGAGCCGCACGCGCCGCCGGCATCGACCGTCAGTCCGTTATAGACGCCGTCTTCGGCCGTGCAGTCGGCCTGCCGCGGTTCGCAGCCAATGAAATCTGTCCGCGCCACGGTGACGTCGAGCTTGCGTTCGCGGATCAGCCTTCCGGCCGCCAAAGCACCGAGCACATCACCACCCGGCGAGTTGATGACGATGGGCAGACGCCGGTCGCCGACGCCGTCCAGCAGTTGCCGCAGTTTTTCGGGCGTGTCGGCGGTAATTGTGCCTTCGGCCGAGATCCATTCCGGGCAGTTGGGATTGCAAAGCGGATTGCTGCCGCGGACCAGGACGAAGCGCATGTCTGCGGCCTCCTTCGGCCGCGTGGTTTCGTGCCCTGCGGGTGCAGGCTCGGCGTTCGCCACCACTTCGCCGGCCGGCTTCGCGACATTCGCCGGCGCCGGCAGCTCCCTACAACTCGCCGGCAACGGATCGGATTTGCATAGGGTTGGCGCGGTCAGCAGGTCGACGGCATCCAAGCTGGTGACGAGATTCATTTGCAGCATGTCGTAGGGAACCAGTTGCTGGATGCTGCTGGCCGGCGTGCCTTTCATGGTCTCGAGCACGCCCAGGCCGACGCCCATCTCCTTCAGATAGGCCGCCAGCTTCCGCTCCAGCGGCTTGTTCATCTCGTAGGTCTTGTAGCTGCCGGCGTTCTTCCGGCTGACGACCTTGGTGCTGAGGATCTTCTTCTTACCCTTCACCACGCGGTAGGTGGTGCGGTACAGCAATTTCGTCCGGATATAGGTCGTGGTGATCTGATGGACGCCGAGAAAGGCCCATTCCCCGACCACGCGCCGGATGCCACCGGAAAACATCAACGGACAGGCGGAATTGCAGATGGCGCCGTCGGCATAGGCATTGCCGAAATAACGGGCGCCCTTGCCGTCCTTTTCCTTGCAGTTTTTCACATCTGGCAGACAGCCGACGAACCGGGTTTTGCCGACGGCGATATCGAGCTTGTTCTTGCGGATCAGGCGACCAAGTGTCAGCGCCGCTTCGACATTGCCGCCGGGGGAATCGACGACGATCGGCAGCTTTCGGCCGCCAAGCGCCTTCAGCGTGCGTTTGAACAGGGCCGGCGTGCCGGCTTCTATCGAGCCTTCCGCCGATATCCATTCCGGACAGGTCGGCTCGCAGCCCGGCGCGCTGCTGCGGACGACGACGAACCGCATCGTCGGGCCGAGATCCGGCGTGGATTTTTCCGGCGTGGATTTCTTGGCATCGGCTGCGAAGGCAGCGTGGCCCAAGGCGAGCAACGACACCAGGCAGATCAGCCCTAACGACCACAATGCCTGACTATGCAAACGGCGCCATGGAACCATTCGGGCAGCCCCCTCGATGCAACCTATACTAGTTACGGCAGAGGCGCTTGCAACAGGATTTGAAGCAAGGCGGTTAATCTATTCGAATCAAAAAGGCGGCCCGAAGACCGCCCTTTCGCATTCGATCTCGACCGGCAACGCCGGCGTTGATTACTCTTTGATGGTGACGACGATGCCGGCACCGACGGTGCGGCCGCCTTCACGGATGGCGAAGCGCAGCTTCTCTTCCATGGCGATCGGCACGATCAGCTC
>NZ_JAMYKZ010000036.1:0-25179 GCF_040317735.1 Mesorhizobium sp. M1399 | reverse complement strand
TCACCGAATTGCCTCAACGCAACGAGGACGCTGATATCTACGATCTGCTGCCCTTCAACTTCGCCAAAGCAACAGCAGTCTGATCAGACCAGATACCGTTCCCGATTCGAAGGCCATCCGTCGAAAGCGCCGGCGTCAACGTGCAGGGAAAATCGCGCTTACGTATAAGGTTCTATTATCTCCGACCAACACCGCGCTTTGCGGAGTAGATCGACAATGAGATCGACATCGTCCGTCGCCCTGACATCCCCAAGCGTGACTTCGTCGGTAATGAAAAGAGCGGTCGTGCATCCGCCCACAAATATCAGACGCTCCCGAAAGTCGCTTCCCAGCGCCTCGGCTACTATCTGTAGCATGTGGAGCAGCTGGCCTCTGATGGTAGTCATTTCTTCAGAAGCCTTTCAGAAAGCCGCTCACCGGCAAGGCCCACCTCCCGCTGGTTTCCGAGCCGGATCGCATCGACAAGCGCAAGATATTCGTCCAGCCGCTCATCTTTCGGAACAGCTTCAGGCACGCTCTTGAACAAGGGCTCGATCGATTGCCCCATATCCCGGCCTTCCGCAAACGGCCAGATGTGGATGTACTCACCGCCGCTTATCAGCAGTCCTTTTAGCATTGGCGCGGCAAAGGCCGTCGGCATGCCGCGCGTGATGCCGCCCGCCTTGCGGGGAACACAAATTTCAGTCTGTGGACGATAAAATTGTGTAGATTGCGGCGATGGGGATTGGCTCGGCCCGTATCTCGATCTTTGATGGCGAGTCCCGACGAGAGGCTTCGCTTGATGGAAGCGTCAATCTCGTTTTGCTGATCCCGAGTAGCGATTCCAGGCCGCGAACTGAGTACGGGGCCTCGCCCGAGAAGCTCCAATGAAGCTCCCCGGAGCCAACTTGCCCCTCCTGCTCCTGCAAGCTCACGAGCTTCAGAAGCACCACGATATCCTGACTTCTCATCCCATTCATGCGGTGTGTCCTCTGTCCTAGGACTAAGGACATAAGACCATATCAAGGTGTATGACCCCAGTGCAGAGCGAACTCAGAAAACATCAAGTTCTGGCAATGGCTTGCGCCGTCTCACTCGGCCTCAGCAAACTCGAAAGCCAACTCTCCGCCAGCGAACTGGCCGGGACGAACCGTCCTGATTTCGCTGCCGACCTCCATGACGATGCCGCAGTATTCTTGACCCATGTGCATGGGGCTTCGACATTCTGGATCCCCCTATACGGCCACAGGTCCGAGCCGCAAATGCAGGTCGCCGAGAGCTGGATGATGGGTCAGTCGAATGAAGAACCTTCGGGTCGGCGACTTCATCGCAGCGGATATCGCCAGGAGACGCTTTCCGCCTGAAGCCCTCGGCAAGCGTAGAGAGCTCGCGCTTTTGTTCAAAAATCTCGCGGCGCTTCGCACGGACGCTCGGCTGTCTTCGCGTCCGGGACAGCCAGGACCCACTTATCCGACGGTGAATTTCTGCGCTGGCCAAACAGTGCGGCTGCACCTTATCAAAAATCGCGATCAGGATTGCGCGGAGAACTGGGCTTGATGAGCAGATGATTCTCCGTGGTCTCTTCGACCGCGAGTGTCTCGGCTCGACGGCATCGGTCTTGGCATCGCGATCCCTCACGCTCTGCTGGGCACGATCTCTTCGCCAGTCGTGTCTTTGACACGCTTGGTCCAGCCCGTTGACTTCGACGGGCCCTACGACGACCAGTCGATCTCATTTTGACTGTGCAGCCAGGGCCTTCTCACGTCCAGGCTAATAGCCCGTTTTGAGGCGTTTCGGCTGCCGCGGGAGAAGGCAGTATTTCGGCTTCAAGTGGGGCGGCTCTTCAGTGTTAGCGAGGCCGGCATGACCTCACATCAGATCTTCAACCATCCGCGCAATTTTCCCCAGACCTGCGGTGGTCCCTCTTGTTCTAAGGAGTCCCTGTTCAGCCGCGGCCGCCTTGAAGGCCTCGAGCGCAGCTTGCTGGCTGCAATGCCCGGCGAGGGACTCCTCGACCATTCGGATCGCGTTGAGCCGCCCCGGCTTTCCCATTCTAGGCCATGGTTGCTGAAGCACCTTCATTGCGTCGGCTATGGACGCGACCACCGTCAGGTTGCGATTGAGGCAGATTGTAATTGGACTGAAGGCCCGCATTCTTGTCGCTCCCCACGATTGAACGCAGCTAAACGCGAAGACAAGGGCAGTGGTTGCATGAATGTGGATTACCGCGAATTCAAAGAATCGCTGGCCGATGCGATTGAGGCTGAGCTGGCTCTCCTTGGGCCCGGCACTTTGCCTAGCCGGACCATCCTCTCGTCGTACAACAGGACCCGGCCGGCAAAAAGCATCTGTGCACCGTCCGACGCCGCGAACTATTTTTCGAGCTCGTCACGCCGCTTGCCGACGGCTTCTCAAGCACACCGCGACGAATTCGACGGCTGTGAGGGAGGAGATGAAAAGATTATGGTCGTTTCGTTGGGCCGTCCTTTAGAGCAGGGGCTCCGAGGCGGTTTGTATTGAGCAGATGTCGCATCAGATCTTGACCTGGAGATCGGCTCCGGCAGCGGGATCGGCGCAGCGCGGCAAGGATGCCACGTTCCTTCGGCGGCCCACCGGCGATGGTCTGGCTGACGGCCCCGCGAAGGCGCGAAGCATCGAGGTCTTCTTCTGCCAGTCGGGCGAGCCAACTTTCTTTGGCTGGAGGGCGGTGCAGTGCTTCGGCTCGGAACTGTTGACACATGCGCCAGGCTGGCAGACCGGAAGCGGCGGCGTGCCCTGACGTCATGGAGACTAGCCTCGCTTCCGAAGCCGCAGATTGTGATCTCGTTGGCTATGCAGAGCATCCAGCCGTCGTTTTGATCCGTTTCCGTCATCCAGAGCCAGCGACCATCCATGAGATCCGTCTCAAACGCTTAAAAGCCGGTCTTGCCCCGCCGCGACTGTGTGGAAATCAGCCATGTTTCAAAGTCGGAATGCTGGACGAACTCGCAAGGGACTGGAGCGACGCAAGCACTGCTTCGTTCGCTACGCCGACGACTGCCCTCTATGTTCGCAGCGAGCGTGCGGGCGCACGGGTGATGGCCAGCGTCGAACACTTCCTCGACAGGCGTCTGAAGCTGAGGGTCAAGATACGGAAGAGCGCGGGTCAGCTTGGGAGAGGAGCGTTTCATAGTCTGGTGGGGCCTAATTCGCCTCGTAGTCCTAGTGGTCACCTATCGGCGCTCACCGGTCCCCTGAAGCGCCCGATAAACGCTCCGCTCACTGACCCCCAGTTCCTTTGGCTATCGCTGTTCTGGTCATGCCCTCGGCATCCAACTTCACGATCTTGTCGCGCTTCCCCATCGCTGTTGGCTTCCGTCCTGGGTACTTGGTCTTGTCGCCTTTTGGCGGCATCGATCCCGATCCGTTGGCGCTCCAGCATGACGCTACGCTCAAGGCCATCCGCCAGTATCTGGCGCCCTTCTACAAGTGGCGGCAGGCCGAGATCGTGGCGGCGGCCGAGCCGCTGATGCCTGGCCACCAGGCCTTTATCCGCATCATCAACCGGCGCGATCAGGCCAGACCTTTGATACGCCTGTTCGTGGCCTCCACGCTCATATCGGCGCAGCGGGCGCTCGACATCACTAGAGCTCATTTGGCAAGCAGCCCGCCGCTATACACTGGCCGTGTCCAGGCGTGGGCGTGGCCTTTCCGCTTGGGTATTAGGGTGCGGCCTGCCCGATCGGCCGTCCCTCGATCGACCCTGAGTTGCTGATCCGCATGCGGATCGTCGGCCAGCTCGTCCTCGACTCGATGAGCGAAGTCGTCGACGCCGTGCGCACCGGGAAGACAAGCCTGGAGCTGTAGCGGCCTCGCCTGTCCCGCCCCGGTGTCGTCGCTTCGCTGGCGCCACGGTGAGAACGCATAGATCTGGTCCAGTATTTTCAGCATCAGAACGCTGAGCTGGCGGGAACTTGCTCGCCAGCCGAGTTGAGTTCAGGCGGTGGTCGGGGGAGATCAGCCAGCCACACGCTGGTGATTCCAACCTGAGCCGATGTGCCAATCAGCAACCTTCGTCGGTCTTTTTGACCTGGCCTGGCGCGGCGGTGTTGGCTGCCGTGTCCTGCTGACCTGGCGCAGCCTGCTGAGCGCTGCCAGTCTGCTGGCCGGGCGCGCAGTCTCTGGCCGAGTTCGGATTCGTGGTGCCGCTGGTGGTGGTCGTGTCGGTGCCTTGATCGCCGGACATGTTGGTCCCGCTGCTCGTCGTGCCGGTGCCCTGATCCGTCGTGCTGGGCATGGTCGTGGTGGTCGAGGTTCCGCTGGTCGAGCTTCCGCTCGAAGTTCCGCTGGTCGTCTGGGCAAAGGAAAGCCCGGCCGACACCGCCAGCACGGCCGAAGCCAAAAGGATGCGTTTCATCTTCTTTCTCCTGTCTGAATGCGCGGGATGCGCCTGGCAAATTGAACAGGCAGACAGAAGGAGTGTTCCCCGATGACGTTCAACTTTTGTAACTCTGGTCGTAGGTCAGCCTTAGGATGGCCGGCGTATATTAGAAGCCTCTTGAAGAGGGCACTGCCCGCACCAGAATCCATGGCATGGCTCGGGGAATAGGCATTGGTGACCAGGTGGCGATTACTGCCACGGTTCGAAGGCGGATAACAGAGGACCGCGTAAGCGTCTCTATCCCAGGTTACGACTTCCCACATTCCATCATCGACCACACCAAGGTGAACCGAGGCCAGCAAATCGACCTGAAAGGCGAGGTCACGCGCATCGACGAGGAAACCGTGACGATCGACCTCGGGCCATTGGTCACGGTCGACCGTGACAAGGTCCGGCTAATGGAGAAATATCGGCCGCCAAAACGACGAAAGGCACTTGTCGATGCCCCGGATTAGAACCGACAACATCGCGACGGGCTATGAGGGCAGGCCGCATGACGGGCCGGTAGAGGACGAGTCGAAGCACTTGGTCTACTGCCCAGTCTGCGGCCAAACGTTCGACGCGCGCGATCTTGGACAGGTGTTCCACCACGCTGAGCCGCAGCACGAGCCGCTTCCGGTCGAGCAATAGTCCAGCTAGTTGAGCTCCGGCGGCAGACCGACGTTGAGACCCTTCAGCGCGCCACACGTTGGATTAGAAAAGGGTGCTGCGTGCACCGCGCCTTCCCCGCGCGCCGATGTTCCACCTGGAAGTCCCGCCGCACTGCCAGAACGGCGGGACCGATCAAACGCTTTGCACCAGGCGGGGGGATGCGGGGGGTTGGGCTTGCCAAGTGAGCGCGGACCTAACCAACCCTAAGCGCAACGGCGGCAACGCGTCCACCAACCGCCGGTTGGAGCGACAGGACGATTGAGCCGCCGGCAGGTCAGGTCATCCCGGGTCGCTATCGCTCGCAACCAGACGGTAGCGGAAATTGTTGCGGATATGGTCGTTGAAATAGCGGCCCTTGGCGAACGCGGCCCGGAACGCGGCAAAGGTTTCCGGCGGTACCCCCTCAAACTCGTACCGTTTACGGCTGGCGACGAACCACACCGAGAGGGTCCTTCTATCCAGATCATATTCCATCTTGCGGATCGAAGTAGATGGCATGAGCACCACAGGCCGAGGCCCGCGCCTTGCGGGAGCGCGGGCCGATCGGGATACCGATCTGCAGCAATACCTGGAGGTGGAGGATTCGCTGCGTGCACCGAACTTTCGCGGCGGTCCCGTGTTCCCAATCGAGATGCACAAAAAGCTAGCTGCACCTTTCGGCATCACGCGGACGTTGGATTTCTGAGAAAGCGGGAGCGTCAATACCAACTTCTGGCGATGGAATTTTCCCGTGAGATAGGCACGCTCCAGGCGAAGGAGTGGATCGCCATGACCGCCATCGCCTACAACCTTGCCAACGATTTCAAAGGATCGTGGAGGGTCGTCTTCGTGCCGGACGAACTGCATCTGTATGTGGAATTCAGCCAGCCAGACGCCGACACAAACCCGGTTGATTGGATGAGCGTTGATGATTTCCTTGCATGGCAGCCGAAAGGCGCGCTTCACAAGCGAGCGCGCGACAGCTTGGTTTCGCTCATTTGCAACGCGCTGACAGGGCGATGAGACAAGGGAAAACCCGCGCCGAGATCGAGTGCGAGCGCCGCGGGTGGGCCTATTCGACGTCCCGAAGGCACCGCGACGATGCCGCCAACGCGATAGCTAAAGCTCTTATCGGTGAGGCGCGCGGGCTTGGCTTTGAAGCGTCAGCGGCGCGACATTTCACCTTTCGCTCGGTGATCGCATTTTCGATGTCGATGTCGCTGACGTTAAGCTTTCTCACGAACTCCGCGTACGACCAGGCTGGCGTTCGTCAATCGACCTCCTGCAAGCCGAGACCGAACCAAGATCGAGGCACAAATGGTTCACGCTTCGTGCTTCGAAGCGCGTAAAAAGGCAGTGTGGATCCGCCATCCATCGCCGGCCAGAATCTTCCTCGCTACCCGCACAAACGCGTCGGCTCCAATGATAGGCGGGCATATCTTCCGGACTTGTCTGAGGTTTGTCTGTCAGCACATCTAATGTGCCTGCACAGAAGCCAACATTTCTGCGACCAACCGCGTACCTGGCACCGCCGACAGGTTGCTGCGGCGGATTTTCGCTTTCGCAGGTGAACAATGCCTATCAACCTTGTCATCGCACCTGGTCGCACGTAGAGGCCGTTCGAATTCTCATCGCTCGGCGCGATGTTTGGTCCGTCTGGCCAGAAGAGCGGAGCAAGCCATTGACACCCACGAAGTTGCTGATTGGGCAGATCGCTGTCGTATTCGCAATTGTCATTCTTGGCGTGTGGACTGCAACCCAATGGTGCGCCCACATGCTCTCCTATCAGCCGTCACTCGGCGCACCATGGTTTGTGACAGTCGGCTGGCCGATCTACCAGCCGTGGAAGCTGTTCGAATGGTGGTTCCAATTTGACGCCTATGCGCCTGAGGTCTTTGACAAGGCTGGCATACTTGCCGGAGCCAGTGGGTTCCTGGGCTGTGCCGCCGCGATAGCTGGGTCCCTCTGGCGCGCACGGCAGCGGGGGTTGGTCACCACCTATGGGTCCTCACGATGGGCCATGAAGCTGGAAATCGAGAAGGCGGGGCTGTTTCAGCCGGCCGGCGTTTTCCTTGGCGGACTGAATTATCGCTATCTGCGCCATGACGGACCGGAACACGTCATGGCCTTTGCGCCGACACGTTCGGGCAAGGGCGTCGGACTCGTTGTTCCAACCCTTCTTTCCTGGACCGGCTCGGCCGTCATTCACGACATCAAAGGCGAGAACTGGCAGCTGACCTCTGGCTGGAGGTCGAAGTTCTCGCACTGTCTCTTGTTCAATCCGACCGATCCGAGATCGGCGCGGTACAACCCGCTGCTGGAAGTGCGCAAAGGTCCAGATGAGGTCCGCGACGTTCAGAACATCGCCGACATTCTCGTCGATCCGGAAGGCGCGCTGGAGCGGCGGAACCATTGGGAGAAGACCAGTCATTCACTTCTAGTTGGCGCCATCTTGCACGTGCTCTACGCCGAAGAGGAAAAGACACTCGCCCGTGTCGCCACCTTCCTGTCGGACCCGCAACGCTCATTCGCTGCGACACTGCAGCGAATGATGACCACCAACCACCTCGGCACGGTGGACAAGCCCCAGGTCCATCCGGTCGTGGCCTCGGCGGCTCGTGAGGTGCTGAACAAGTCAGAGAACGAGCGCTCAGGCGTTCTCTCGACCGCCATGTCGTTTCTCGGGCTCTATCGAGATCCAACGGTTGCCGCGGCAACATCGGCCTGCGACTGGCGCATTGCCGACCTTGTGGATGCCGAGCGACCGATGTCGCTGTATCTGGTCGTGCCGCCGTCGGATATCTCGCGCACTAAGCCCCTGGTGCGATTGGTGCTCAATCAAATCGGCCGGCGGCTGACCGAGCGCCTGGAAGGTGACCCGAAGAAGAGCCGTAAGCACCAACTTCTCATGATGCTCGATGAATTTCCGGCGCTGGGACGGCTCGATTTCTTCGAGACCGCGCTGGCCTTCATGGCGGGTTACGGCATCCGCGCCTATCTCATCGCGCAATCGTTGAACCAAATCTCCAAGGCCTATGGCGAGAACAACGCCATTCTCGACAATTGCCATGTGCGGATTGCCTTTTCCTCAAATGACGAGCGCACGGCCAAACGCATCTCGGACGCGCTCGGTACCGCGACGGAACTCAGATCGATGCGCAACTATGCCGGCCATCGGTTGGCGCCCTGGTTGTCCCACGTCATGGTAAGCCGCCAAGAGACCGCTCGCCCCCTGCTGACGCCGGGTGAGGTGATGCAGTTGCCGCAGGCTGACGAACTAATCCTGGTTTCGGGATTGCCGCCGATTCGCGCCAAGAAGTTGCGTTATTACCAGGATCCGAATTTCACGGAGCGAGTGCTGCCTTCGCCGGTGCTGCGCGACGGTGCCTACGCGGATCGGCCCACGTCGCGCCCGGACGATTGGAGCGGACAGGTGCGCGGCCTGGATCGGCGTCTTGCTGGCGACGACGACAGTGCCGGCGCGGCAATCGAAGACGGAGGTGTCCAGCAGCAGCGCCATCCGGGCCTGCCCGAAGAACGGACCTTCGTCGCCCAGGAGCCTGATCATGGCGATCTGTTCACGCCCGCAGACGATGACTGCGAGACGCTCGCCGACAAGCGCGTCATGGATCGGATTTCCACCGCAGCACGTGCGTACGGCCTCAATGAGGGAATGGGCGACGACAAGGACATCGTGCCCGGCTTCTGAACGGCGCGCCATACGCGGGCGCATCTCAGCGTAGATAACGGCCGTAAGCGATTTCGAGGATCTCGACGATGCTCGTTCCCGTCGCCGGTGCATCAGCGCCGGTCAGAGGGAACAAGCAGCATGAAGCCCCACCGCATTCGTCACCAGTTTTTGCTTGGACCCGAGTTGAGCGAGAAGCTGGAGAACCTCAGCCGCAATCCATCGACCACCAAATCGGCCATTGTGGCGCACGCGGTCGAGGCCTTTATCGAGCGGCGTGGGGAGAATGAACTCGACCACCGCTACGGCAAGAGGCTCGACCGTCTTTCCCGTGACCTCGGACATGTCAGGCGCGATGTCGAGATGATCCTGGAGAGCCTGGCGCTCTTCATCCGCTTTTCGATCACGCTTCATGCTCACACGCCGGTGCCGGACAAGGCGACGCAAGCGATTGCCCAGGAGCGCTTCGAGAAGTTCGTCGAACAAGTCGGCCGCCAAATCGCTTCCGGGAAACGGTCACTTGGCACCGACGATCGCAGGGGAGGGGAAGGATGAGTTCTCATCCGGAAGCCGACCATCGCCGCCGCGCCATGCTGCGCACCGCCATGGGTCCGGCGATCACCGAAGCCCTTGCCGATCCGACCGTCATTGAGGTGATGGTCAATCCCGACGGTGCGCTGCGGCTCGACCGGTTGGGTGAAGGCCGGGTCGACACCGGCGTGCACATGCATCCTTCTGAGGCCGAACGCATCATCCGCCTGGTCGCCTCCCACGTGCGCGCCGAGGCGCATGCGGACAATCCGATTGTCAGCGCCGAATTGCCATCGGGCGAGCGCTTCGAGGGTCTGCTGCCGCCTGTCGTGCTGGGGCCATGCTTCGCCATCCGAAAGCCTGCGGCGAAACTCTACACGTTGGCCGACTATGTCGCCGACCGGGTCATGCTGCCGCTGCAGGCCGATGCGCTGAAGAAGGCGGTCCGCGAGCGGCGCAACATCCTGGTCGCCGGCGGCACGTCGTCGGGCAAGACAACACTTGCCAATGCGCTGCTGGCACAAGCCGCCGATTGCGACGAGCGGGTGATCCTGATCGAGGACACGCGCGAACTGCAATGCGCGGCGAAGGATTGCGTTGCCTTGAGGACGAGGCGGGGGTCGGTCACGCTCGCCGATCTCGTGCGCTCGACCCTGCGGCTCAGACCCGACCGCATCATCGTGGGCGAAGTCAGGGGCGCGGAAGCCCTGGACATGCTGAAGGCATGGAACACCGGGCATCCCGGCGGCATCGCGACGGTTCACGCCAATTCGGCGCGCTCCGCTCTCTACCGTATCGAGCAGCTCGCCCAGGAAGCCGTCGTTACCGTCCCCCGCCGCCTCATCGCTGATGCGGTAGATCTGATCGTCTTCATCGCTGGGCGCGGATCCTCGCGCCGCATTGACGCGATCGCTGAGGTCACCGGTCTCGACAGCACCGGTGATTACGCCGTCACCCCGCTCACGCTTCCGCAACTCCAGCAGTTTTGAAAGGTCACCTCATGCGCAAGAAGCTTCGCTTCCTTTCGTCCATCGCGCTCGCGTTTCTTCTCACCGTCCCGGCCCACGCAGCGGGCTCCGGCATGCCTTGGGAACAGCCGCTGCAGCAGATCCTTGAGTCGGTGCAGGGACCGGTCGCCAAGATCGTCGCGGTGATCATCATCATCACCACCGGCCTGACCCTTGCTTTCGGTGACACGGCAGGCGGTTTTCGCCGGCTGATCCAGATTGTCTTCGGCCTCTCGATCGCCTTCGCGGCATCGAGCTTCTTTCTCTCCTTCTTCTCCTTCGGCGGCGGGGCACTCGTCTGATGGCCACCGGAGAGCAGCATATCGAGGGTTTCGAAGTCCCCGTTCACAGGGCATTGACTGAGCCGATCCTGCTGGGCGGCGCGCCGCGAGCGGTGGCGATCCTCAACGGCACGGTGGCCGCGGCAATAGGCCTTGGCCTGCAGCAGTGGATCGCCGGACTGGCGCTCTGGATCGCCGGCCACACGCTCGCGGTCTTTGCCGCTCGCCGCGATCTGGACTTCGCCAGCGTGCTTGTCCGTCATCTTCGCCTGAAGGGGTGGCTTGCATGCTGAACCTTTCGGAGTATCGCGGCAAAGCCGATCGGCTTGCCGATCATCTGCCCTGGGCCGCTTTGGTCGCGCCCGGCATCGTGCTCAATAAAGACGGTAGCTTCCAGCGAACCTTCCGGTTCCGTGGCCCCGACCTTGAAAGCGCGACCGAAGCCGAATTGGTCGGCATCTGCGCACGAGCCAACAATGCGCTACGAAGGTTGGGCTCCGGATGGGGGTTGTTTTTCGAGGCCGAGCGCATTGAAGCGCTGGGCTATCCGAGCTCGGCTTTTCCCGATACTGCCTCATGGCTGGTCGATGAAGAACGGCGCGCGGCCTTCGAGGGCAAGGTCGCGCACTTCGAGAGTCGCTATCATCTGACCTTGATCTTCATGCCGGCGCCAGATGGCCAGGCGCGGGCGGAAAGCGCACTGGTCGACTCGCATCACTCGGGAGGGGCTAGAGACTGGCGCCAGGAGCTGGCGTGGTTTCGCGACGAGACCGACCGCGTCCTGGATTTGCTGTCCGGCTTCATGCCGGAAGTGCGCGCCCTCGATGATGCCGAGACGCTAACCTATCTGCACGGCACAATCTCGACCTACCGCCATCCGGTCGCCGTGCCGGAAACGCCAATGTATCTCGACGGTGTTCTGGTTGACGCGCCGCTTACCGGCGGCCTGGAGCCGATGCTGGGTGAGCAGCATCTGTGCACCCTCACCATCCTTGGTTTCCCGAACGTCACCCGGCCAGGGATCCTCGACGCGCTCAACCATAAGGATTTCGCCTATCGCTGGATGACGCGCTTCATCCCGCTCGACAAGACGGAAGCCACCAAGACGATGTCACGGTTGCGCCGTCAGTGGTTTGCCAAGCGCAAATCGGTCGCCGCCATCCTGCGCGAGGTCGTGACCAACGAACCCGTCCCTCTCGTCGATAGTGACGCCGACAACAAGGCCCTCGATGCCGACGAAGCACTTCAGGTGTTGGGCGGCGATCATGTCGGCTTCGGCTATCTCACCACCACCGTGACGGTATGGGACGAGGATCGCCAAGCCGCCGCGGAGAACCTTCGCGCGGTTGAGCGCATCGTCAACGGACTCGGCTTCACCACAATCCGTGAAAGCATCAATGCGGTCGAGGCGTGGCTCGGCTCATTGCCCGGCCATGTCTATGCCAACGTTCGCCAGCCGCTCATTCATACATTGAACCTTGCCCATCTTATGCCGCTATCGTCGGTTTGGGCCGGTCCGGCGACAAACGAGCATCTCGCGAAAGTCACCCGAATCGAAGCACCGTCGCTTCTTGTTGCCGAGACCAGCGGGTCCACCCCGTTTCGGCTTTCCACCCATGTCGACGATGTCGGTCACATGCTGATCGTTGGTCCGACCGGTGCCGGCAAGTCGGTTCTGCTTGCCCTCGTCGCTCTGCAGTTCCGCCGCTATGCCGGCGCACAGGTTTATGTCTTCGACAAGGGCAACTCGGCCCGCGCGGCGACACTCGCCATGGGTGGAGAGCACCATGGGCTTGGTGCGGACGGTGCGCTTGCCTTCCAACCGCTGCGCAATATCAATGACCAGGCTGTCCGCAGCTGGGCAGCCGAATGGATCGCCGGCCTCATCGCCCATGAGAATGTCACCGTAACGCCGGAGGTGAAGGAGGCGATCTGGTCGGCCCTGACCAGCCTTGCCACCGCGCCGGCGCAGGAACGCACGCTCACTGGACTGTCGGTCCTGCTTCAGTCCAATGCGCTGAAATCCGCGTTGATGCCGTACACGCTCGATGGCCCGTTCGGGCGTCTGCTCGATGCCGATGAAGATCGGCTGGCTTTGTCGGATGTGCAGTGTTTCGAGACCGAAGAGCTGATGCACCAGGAAGGCGCCGTGCTGCCGGTGCTCACCTATCTCTTCCATCGCCTCGAGGAGCGGTTCGACGGCCGGCCAACACTGCTCATGCTCGACGAGGCCTGGGTCTATCTCGACAACCCGCTCTTTGCCGCCCGCATCCGCGAATGGCTGAAGGTGCTGCGAAAGAAGAACGTCTCCGTCATTTTCGCCACGCAGTCACTTGCAGACATCGCTGCCTCGTCGATCGCGCCGGCAATCATCGAGAGCTGCCCACAGCGCATTTTTCTTCCCAATGACCGTGCCGTGGAACCGCAGGTGCGGGCAGCCTATGAGTGCTTCGGCCTGAACGAGCGGCAAATCGAATTGGTCGCCCGTGCCACACCGAAGCGCCAGTATTATCTGCAGTCGCGCCGCGGCAACCGCCTCTTCGAGCTCGGGCTCGGCCCGATCGCTCTTGCGCTCTGCGGCGCCTCTGATCCGGCCACGCAAGCTTTGATCGACAGCGTCCTGTCAGAGCACGGGCAGGACAGCTTTGCCTCCCGGTTCCTGAGTGCGCGCGGCCTCGATTGGGCTGCCGAGCTTCTCCAGCAATTCCCTCAACCAGACAAGGAGCAATCGTCATGATGCGGCGCCGCCTTCTCACCACCCTGATCACCGTTTCCCTAATCGCAAAACCGATGGCCGACTACGTCCAGCCGGCCCACGCCCTAATCGTGTTCGATCCGTCGAATTATGCGCAGAACGTGCTGACAGCGGCACGTTCCCTGGAGCAGATAAACAACCAGATCCAGTCGCTTCAGAACCAGGCGACCATGCTGCAGAACATGGCGCGCAACCTTCAGCGCCTGGATTTTTCTTCCGTGGGCCAGCTCACAGGTTCGCTCCAACGGATCGACGGCCTGATGACCCAGGCCAGCGGCCTGAGCTTCGATCTCGACAAGCTTCAGAACCAGTGGCGTGTGCAATATCCGGAAAGCTACGACGCCACAATCGAGGTCAACGATGTGGCGAGCGCCGCGCGCGAGCGCTGGCAAAACGCCATGCAGGCGTTCCGCCAAACCATGAGCGCGCAGTCGCAGATCGTGGAGAACGTGCGGGCCGACGGCGACCTGCTTACCGATCTCGTCAACCGCAGTCAGGGCGCGGCAGGTGCCCTTGAGGCAAGCCAGGCCACCAATCAGCTGATCGCGCTTTCGACCAAGCAGCAGATGCAGATCCAGACGCTGCTCGCGACCCAGTTCCGGGCTGAAGCCGAAGATGCTGCCCGCAAGGCGCAGTCTGAGGAAGCCGCCCGCGAGACGACGAAGCGTTTCCTGGGCACCGGTACGGCCTATCCCGGCAACTGATCAGCAGTCTTCAAGACAACGAGGAAGACGGCGACATGAATGACCTCGGCGTCATCGATCGCTTTATGCAGACCTTCATCCGCTATATCGACAGCGGGTTCGGTCTGCTTTCGGGCGACGTCGCCTTTCTCACTACCATCCTGATCGGCATTGACATCACGCTGGCGGGCCTGGTCTGGGCGTTCGGCGGCGAACCCAATATTCTCGGTCGGCTCGTCCGAAAGGTGCTCTATGTCGGCGCCTTCGCATTCATCCTGAACAATTTCAGAAGCCTTGCCGACATTATCTACCGCTCCTTTGCCGGGCTCGGCATCAACGCTTCGTCCGGCAATTTGTCCGCCGACAGTCTCCTGCGGCCAGGCCGCATTGCCGCGGCCGGCTTCGAGGGCGCCTGGCCGCTGCTCAATCAAGCGAGCCAGCTAGTCGGCTTCCCCGAGATTTTTGGCAACGCGCTGACCATCTTCGTGCTGCTTCTCGCCTGGTTCCTGGTCCTCATCGCCTTCTTCATCCTTTCCATCCAGCTTTTCATCACCATCCTGGAGTTCAAACTCACCACATTGGCCGGCTTTGTTCTGGTGCCCTTCGCGCTCTGGAACCGCTCGGCGTTTCTGGCCGAGCGCGTGCTCGGCAATGTGATCTCGTCGGGCATTAAGGTGATGGTGCTTGCCGTCATCGTCGGCATCGGCTCCACGCTCTTCGGCGAGTTCGCTTCCGCCCTGCAAGGCAAGGAGCCGGACTTGGCCGCGGCCATGTCACAGGTACTGGGCGCGTTGGCGCTGCTTGGGCTCGGCATTTTCGGACCGGGAATTGCCTCGGGTCTTGTTTCCGGCGCGCCGCAGCTTGGCGCGGGAGCCGCACTCGGAACCACCGCGGCGGCCGCCGGATCAACGCTCGTTGCCGGAGGTGCGGCGCTTGCCGGCGCGCGCATGGCAACCGGCGGCGGTCTCGCCGCCGTTCGAGCCGGCACGGCCATGGGATCGGCTGCTTCCACAGCTTGGCAGATGAGGCGTGCAACATCGCCCGAGTCCGGCCTCTCCGGCGTAGCTGCTGGACTGCAGGGCGTTGCCGGCGCAGCTGGCGGCGCCGCGATGCGGGGAATGCGATCTGCAACAGAACCATTCCGGCGCAGCGCCGATGCCGGCCGCGATGCCGCCTGGACCGCGACGGGCGGCACGCCGACCGCATCAATGACCGGAAACCCTGCCGCGTCAGGTGCCAATGCCGCGCCGGCGTGGGCGAGGCGCTTGCGTTCCGAACAGACCGCGCGCGCCCATCGCCACGCCGCCACGCAGGCCGTCCGCGATGGCGATCGGGGTGGAAGCGGCGCCAACCCCTCTCTCAACGATAAGGAAGACTAGATGCTCTTCAAGCGACCTGTTCAGCGTTACGGGAAGACGCCCCACCCCGTCACACCATACCAGAAGGCCGCCCAACTTTGGGACGAGCGCATCGGCACTGCGCGCGTGCAGGCAAGGAACTGGCGCCTGATGGCCTTTGGCTGCCTCGCTCTGGCCATCGGGCTCTCTGGTGGACTCTTGTGGCAGTCGATGCAGGGCCGCGTCGTGCCCTATGTCGTCGAGGTCGACCGCTTCGGTGAGACACGGGCTGTCGCGCCGGCAATCCAAACCTACGAGCCCGACGATGCCCAGATTGCCTGGCATCTCGGCCGCTTCATCCAGAATGTCCGCTCCGTCTCCACCGATGCGGTGTTGGTGCGGCAGAATTGGCTCTCGGCCTACGACTTTGCCACCGACCGCGGAGCCCTCTTTCTCAACGAGTACGCTAAGGCCAACGACCCGTTCGGCAAGATCGGCACGCGCAGCGTCTCGGTGCAGGTGACGAGCGTGGTTCGAGCGTCCGACAGCTCCTATCAAGTCAAATGGACCGAGCAGGTCTTTGAGCGCGGCAGCCTCGCCAGCACAACGCGTTGGACCGGGATCCTCACCATTGTGATCCGGCCGCCGAACAATGCCGATCAGCTGCGCAAAAACCCGCTCGGCGTCTTCATCAACGCCATCGACTGGTCGCGCGAGCTCGACAGTGCCGCGCAAACTTCCGTTCCCCCAAAGGAGCCCGCCAATGATAAATAGACTCTCGTCGCTCCGCACTGCGCTGATCCTGTCTGCGTCGGCTGCGGTCATTTCCGCCTGTGCCTCGAAGCCGGTGCCGCCACCTCAGATTTCCTATGATGCTGCCAAGTTCCAACCGGCGGCAATCGAGAAGGCGCCGGAGAAGCCCGTCAAAGTCGTGGAAGTGCCGAAACCGCTACCGCTGCCCGGCCAGTTGCAGCCCGAGCCGGGCAAGGCTGCTGAAGACAGGCGCTCGCCTGAAGAACGTGTCGCCGATGCCAACAAGGCGGCGACGCAGCAACCCACCAAATATGGCTATGTGAATGCGGTGCAGGTTTACCCCTTTGCCGAAGGCGCGCTCTACCAGCTCTATGCCGCACCGGAGCGCGTCAGCGATATCGCTCTGCAGTCAGGCGAGAAACTCCAATCCGTGTCGGCCGGCGATACAGTGCGCTGGGTAATTGGCGACACCGTCAGTGGCTCCGGCGATGACCAGCGCACCCATGTGCTGGTGAAGCCCTTCGCGCCAGGACTTGCCACCAATCTGGTGATCACCACGGACCGGCGAAGCTATCACTTGCAGCTTCAAAGCACGGATAAGACCGCCATGGCGGCAATCTCCTGGACCTACAGCGAGGACCAGATTATCGCGCTACGCCGGCGCGATGCGCAGGCCGAGGCTGCTATGCCAGTGGCGTCGAATGTGGCTCTCGAAAATATTCGCTTCCGCTATTCGATTACCGGCGACATGCCGCCCTGGAGGCCGACGCGCGCGTTCGATGATGGCAGCAAGGTCTACATCGAGTTTCCGCGCCGCATCGATCAGGGCGAGGCCCCGCCGCTCTTCATCGTCGGTGCTGACGGGGACAACCAACTCGTCAACTACCGCACACGGGGCAACTATTACATTGTCGATCGCCTCTTCGCCGCGGCCGAACTGCGCCTCGGCGCCAAGCAGCAACAGGTGGTGCGCATCACGAGGACCGACGGCAGGCAAGCGCCGCGGCGGATATTGCTCTTTTCGCGTTCCAGCAGGTGAGGGACGGCCCATGACGGATACTTCCCGCTCCGATGCTCCACCGAAACTCGATCCAGAACAGCTGCAGCTGCGGGCCTCACCTCGCCGCGCTGTGCGCTTCAAGCGCGGCATTATTGTCGCCATTGCAGCTGTTGGTTCCGGCACCGTTCTAGGCGTCACCATGATGGCGCTGCAGGGACCGGCGCTGCGCATCAAAGAGCAGGCTGACGAGCTTTACAACACTGAGCGGAAGCCAACCGCGGAGGCAATTGAAAGGCTGCCTAAGGACTATTCCGGGATCAAGCCCAAGCCTCCGGTGCTTGGACCACCGCTGCCCGGCGACCTCGGCCGCCCCATCCTTGAGCACCAACGCCAGCTGGGCATCGCGCCGGGCCAGGAGGTTTCGGCGGAGGAGCAGCGCCTTGCACAGCAGGCGGTCGAGGCGCGCGAATCGCAAGTCTTCTTCCGGATCGAAAATCGACCCCGGCAAGCGGATGCCGCCGGCAACGGGCAGGGCGGGCGTCCACCCTTTGATGGAACGGCTCCACAATCCGATGCCGCACGCGATTCAGCTTCCGTTGCACCGGCCGAGGGCGACCAAAACAATCAACAGCGCAAGCTCGATTTTGTCAGCCAGCGTAACACGAGTGGAATCTACAATCTGCATGCACTGCAGACGCCCGCTTCGCCGTATCAGCTGATGGCCGGCAGCGTCATCGCAGCGAGCCTGATCACTGGCATCAATTCCGACTTGCCCGGCCTCGTCGTCGCACAGGTCACCGAGAATGTGCACGACACAGTCACCGGCAGCACCTTGCTCATTCCGCAAGGCTCTCGCCTGATTGGCACCTATGACAGCGTTGTTGCCTTTGGACAAAGGCGCGCGCTGCTGGTCTGGCAACGGATACTGCTGCCCGACGGCTCTTCGATCGAAATCGACAATCTGCCGGCAACAGACACTGCCGGCTATGCGGGGCTTGACGACAAGGTGGATTTCCATACCTGGCAGCTGATCAAAGGCGTTGCGCTGGCCACATTGCTAGGGGTCGGCACCGAGCTGAGCCTCGGGGAAGACGAAAGCAACCTGGTCAAAGCAATCCGCGAATCCGCTCAGCAGAACGTCAGTCAAGCTGGCCAGCGCATCACCGAGAAGAACCTCAATCTCCAACCCACCATCACTGTCCGGCCCGGTTGGCCACTGCGCGTCATCGTGCACAAGGATCTTGTGCTGCGGCCGTACCCGAATTGACTGGAGTCATCATGACCAATCTGAAACTCGGCAAACTTCCGGATCGGACACCTTCGAAGATCACCATAAGCGTAAGTGCAGACCTGAACCAAGCACTGAAGGACTATGCGGCGCTTTATCGTCAGACCTATGGCGAGTCCGAATCGGTAGCGGAACTGATCCCGTTCATGCTGGCGGAGTTCCTGGAGAGCGATCGAGCGTTTGCCAAGGCCAGAAAGGAATCGCTCCCTGTCGTCGACAAGTCAGAGAAATCGCGCCGGCAGCCAATTTCAGGGTCCGAATAAGTGACAGCGACCAGTGAGTCCGAGGGGGCACCTTTCTAGGCGGGCAAATGCATTGAAGCAATTTGCCGGCGGCAAGCCGAAACATAGGGCACAATAGACGAGCTGATCTGCCCCGAACCAATGCCGCTCTGCGCCACATTGTCGTCCTTCATCGATCCCGTTGTTAATCCTGAAAGCGGGCGTTCGCTGAGGGGCAGTCCAGCTCAATGCGAACGGCCGGTCCGTGGGGCTAAAATCGTGACGAAGAACGACAGTGCGTGGCGCATTGTCGCGCGCAGGCCCAGGCCAGAAATCTCGCGCGGAAAATACGCATTCTCTCGTTTCCAGTTTGACTTATCCGCGATAGGATCGCAGGCGTGTGCCAGCAGGGCAGCGGCGATGCTACCTTTTTCGAGTTTGAGCGATTGCAGTTAGAATGAAGAACGAAAGCGTCGTCCAAAAGATTTGGGCTCTGTGCCACATTCTTCGCGGAGATGGAATTAGCTATCACCAATATGTATCTGAACTGACCTACCTCCTCTTCCTTAAGATTGCAGAAGAAAATGAGATTGAGCAACTTCTTCCTATAAATTATCGTTGGCAGGATCTTGTCAATCACCCAAAGGAAGGACTGCTAGGCTTCTATCAAGAAATGTTGACTCATCTCGGGGCTAGCGCTGAGAGTGAGGTCATCCGGTCAATTTACGCCTTTCCAACTACTGTTTTCTCTCACTCGGAAAATCTCCACGCCGTTGTTGAGGGGATCGCGAAAATCGCCTGGCACGACGTTAGCGGTGACCGGTTTGGTGAGATATACGAAGGATTAATCGAGAAAAGCTCTCAGGATGTTCGATCTGGTGCAGGGCAGTATTTTACTCCGCGCGCGCTCGTAAATTCTATGATCAGGGTATCGAGGCCTGGTTTAGGTGACCGGATCCAAGATCCAGCTGTCGGGAGCGGCGGGTTTCTGATCTCCGCGGACCGCTTCATTCGCTCAAATTGTTCGGAACAATCCTATCGGGAAAATCCCCCGAAATATCAGGGAGTCGAGATTGAAAAAAATACCCGCAGAATATGTTTGATGAACACGTTCCTGAACGCTCTGGATGCTGAAATCATACACGGAGATGCGTTGACTGACGACGGTCGCGGGCTGGGCGCGGCAAGCCTGGTGCTGGCCAATCCGCCGTTTGGGAGCAAGGCAGGAAGCCGGCGGGCACTACGAGCGGATTTCCCCTACCGCAATACGAACAAGCAGCTGGCATTTCTTCAGCATATCTATCTGACCCTCAACGATGGTGGTCGGGCTGCCGTCGTGCTTCCCGACAATGTGTTGTTCGAAGATGGGGCCGGCAGGTCCGTGCGCCAGGACCTGATGGCTAGGTGTAGCTTGCACACGATCCTCCGGCTTCCCAAAGGCATCTTTCCTGGAGCGGGGGTCAAGACCAACGTGCTCTTTTTCCGCAAGCAGGCCGGGGTCGCGACGGACGGTGTCTGGTTCTACGACCTGCGCACCAACATGCCGGCATTTGGCAAAACAAATGCGCTGACCGACGCCCATTTCGAAGAATTCGAGCACCTGTACGGCGCTGATACCGGAGGTGCCACACAGCGCCAGGAACAAGGTGAGAGTGGCAGATGGCGCAGGCTTTCGCGGGACGCCATTGCGGAGCGCGGTGACAATCTAAACTGGCTGTGGCTCCGTGACGAGAGCAGCGATCAAGAAGACGAAATGCAGGATCCCAATGAAATCCTTATCGCAATAATCGGCCACTTGCGTTCAGCGCTAGGCGAGATCGATGCCCTGAGCTCGGAGGTCGAAGCAGAAGATCTTCAGCTTAAGCATGTTTCATAAGCATGCCTTACCGAGCGATGTCTAATGACCCAAGTTCCCATTGTTTTGCGCGTGCAGCCGTTCGGCGCGGGATAGTGGTAGCCAGAATTTCCTTACCGGGGGGCACGTTGAGGCGGGAACCCTGGCGCCATGAATGAGCTTCCAGCTGGATGGGCTCGAGCGAGGCTGGGCGACATCGGCGTTTTGTATACAGGACAGTCACCGAGCCCGGACACCGTCAACCAGGAGGGGCGGGGAACCAGCTATGTGACCGGACCTGAGCAGTGGGATGGTAGCGCGTTCCAGAAGCCGAAATGGACGACCGACCCCAGGCGGGTAGTTCCCGAAGGCTGCATCTTCATCACGGTTAAGGGCGCCGGCGTGGGCAAAACCTTCCCGGGGATTCCCGCCGCGATCGGGCGAGATATCTATGCCTATCAACCCAGCGCTGAACTAGACTTTCAATTCATTCTAAGGACGATCGCCTACCGTGCAGAAGAGATCATCGAGAACGCCCACGGCGACATCCCGGGACTCTCAAAGCACCATATCGAAGGCTATTCGGCCGCCATCCCGCCAGTGTCCGAGCAGCGCCGGATTGTGGCGCGGCTCGATGAACTGAGCGCGCGCGTTGACCTCTCGCGCAGCGAACTGCAAAAGATTTTGCCGTTGGTCGAGTACTACAAGCTCAACCTCCTGCGGTCTGCCTTCCGGGGCGAACTTACGGCAGGGTTTCGCAAGCAGCATGTGCTCGAGCCGATGGAGCAGCTTCTCGCGAGAATTGAAGAGCCCGAGCAGGCGCGTGGCGGGCGCCAGGCGACGAATGAAATCATCGAAGGCAGAGGCGGTATCTCGGTCAATAATCCCGGCACGGTCCTCCCTGCTGGATGGGACTGGGTTCCCCTTCTGCGAGTGGCGCGCCAGGAGACCGGGCACACACCAAGTCGTTCCCATCCCGAATGGTGGGGCGGCGATGTGCCATGGATCGGCATTCCTGACGCCAACCGGCATCATGGGAGAACGATCGACGACACAATCCAGAAAATCAACGACGCAGGACTATCCAATTCCTCCGCGCGACTACTTCCGGCGGGTACGGTCATTCTTTCCCGCACGGCGTCGGTCGGCTATGTCGCGATCATGGGCCGCGAGATGGCCACGAGCCAAGATTTCGCTACCTGGTCCTGCACCGATGCCGTCGATCCCAAATATCTTATGTACGCCTTGCTGTCCGAAGGTGATGACATTCGCAATTTTGGACGAGGAACTACCCACACGACCATATATTTCCCTGAGATCAGGGCCTTCAACATTAAGCTCGCCCCGCTCGAGGAGCAGCGGGAAATCGTACGACAGATCGAGGACGCATTCTCTAGGGTCAGCCACCTCGCTCGCGAGGTGGAACGGTCCTTGTGGCTCGTTGATCGAGCGGAGCAGCGCATCCTCGCCAAGGCTTTCACAGGACAGCTGGTCGAACAGGATGTCGGCGACGAACCCGCAGACAAAATGCTGGATCGTATACGAGAGACGAGTACCATCTCCGTCATGGAAGCGCGCCCAACGCGCCCGAAAGCGAACACAGTGAAAACAGATCCAAAGCAGGTAGTTTTGACCGACAGCGCCAATTGGCCCGAGAAGGGGCTGGCATTCGAGGCCATCGTCCAACGCGTGGTGTTGCCCTACGGCGCGGTGCGCGATGCCCTCTTCGAGCTTCTGAGCGGTAAAGCTCCCGCGCTGGTGCAGGTGTTCGATAAGCATGAAGGTCGCATGCTCCTTAAGAGGGTGGCGCAATGAGGCTGAGGCTGCTCAAGATAGAGCGATCGGGAACCGGCGGCGGGCTCTTTGACGGCACGGAGGTCTGGTTTGGCCGCGGCAATGACGGCAAGGATGGCGAGCCACTTGCGCCGCTTTGTATGATTGGTCCGAACGGATCCGGCAAATCTCAATTCCTCCAACTGATCGCAGAAATTTTCCAGGCAGCATGGCATGAGCACGCGCCTACGGAGGAGCGGCGCAGCGCTAACGACGCGGTACTCTTTGACCTCGAATACATGATCAAACCCGCTCAAGGGGGCGACCATGAGACCGTGCGTCTCATTAGGGCGCTGAAGGGCAAGAAGTCGGGACCGATTGAACTTATCCGTGCCGACGGGCAGATCATAAGATCAAAAGAACCAGCGTTCGGTCAGTTTCTGCCGTCTTTGATCGTTGGCTATACGTCCGGAGACAATGAAACCTTGAGCTTACCCTTCCTCGCCAGCAGAAGCGGATACGCTGGCGACGTCGCAACTGCAGCACTCAAAGGGAATGCAAAGGCGATTCCGGATAACAAGTTGATGCTTATCGATTATGGCACCAACCTTGAGGTCCTGTTCTCCAATCTCATGCTGGGTTCGACCCACATCAGAAAGGAGCTTCTGCGACACGCCCGCCTGGGCGATCTTGCCTCCTGCCGCTGCATCGTGCGCCTTGCGCACTCCGCCGTTCCCAAAATCCCGAAATCCAAGAGGCGCACCTTGGCGCGCAAGGGCATCCAGCTTACCGACGAACTTGAGACCGTTATCGCTCGTCTCCAGCGCACCGCAACCTGCTGGCACGTTAACGAGAAAACGGAGACTTACACATTCGATTTTCTGATCACGGACGCGACCCGGGAGGCATTCGCCTACTTCTGGGATGAGGCCTTCACGCTTTACCGGTCTCTGCACAAGCTTGCCCTACTGAACGATCTAGCCATCCCGCGCACCGCACGACGCCGGTTCGACAAGGCCGTGAAGGAACGACGATTTGCTTCCAGACTGCCCGAGCCGCAGCAGGAGGACATGGTCTTCAGCTTCGAGGAAGTCCGCTTCTGGCCCGAGGGGCATAAGTCGGGCGCCGTTGACTATGTCTCCCTCTCTGATGGTGAACATCAGCAAGCGCTGATCCTGGGCACCTATGCCATGATCGCTGACACGAACGCGATTTTCCTGCTCGACGAGCCTGAATCGCATTTTAACCCGAAATGGCGCGTGGAATTCGTTCAACAATTAATGAAAATGGTGGGGAGTCGCGGCAATCAGGAATTCCTGCTTACGACCCATGCGCCGTTTGTGCCTTCGGACATGCCGAGAGATCAGGTCATGATCTTCTCGAGAGATGAAGCATCGGGCAAGTTCACTGTCAAAGATCCTAAAATTGAGACCTTTGGAACAACTTTCGATCGCATTCTAGAAAGCTGTTTCGATATCCGCCCTCCCAATTCGCACATTGCCGAGAAAGAAATCGAGAAACTCTTGAAATCGGATGACATCGAAGAGATAGAAGATGGCTTTAAGGAGCTCGGGCCGTCTATCGGAAAAGCTCTTCTGGCGGATCATCTTCGAAAGCTGAAAAGCCAAGCCTAGAAATGCTGTTTTCCTACCCGATTGAAGCATTGGGCGCCAATTGGCTGAACGCCTTGGCTGTTGACGTGATGTTGGCGGGAATGGATGCGATTGACGCTGACGCCGAGCCCGAGGGCTGGCCGGAATGCCTGCCAGAGGGCCGGCGCGAGATGTTAGCGCAACGTACCGGCTTGAGATCAAAGCTTGAGAGTTTCTTGCTAAAATATTCTGAGCTGCCCGCCCAAGAGCGGCCGCCCGTTCGCACGGCAATCATGAGACAGACGGCCTTGCCGAACGTTTTCAACGATGACGCCTTTTGCCCTACCATTGATACGCTCCCGCTTTCGATCAGAGCGCCTGTGCGCGCGCTGGCAGTTTATCTCTTCGGTCAGCTAGCTAGCATCAAAGAGGGGAATGGCTTCCTTCGGGACAATCAGTACGGCACTATTTACGCTGCTAACATCAGGCAGTGTCCGTTTTGCGGCCTGAATTACTTTCGGGCTCCCGGTGCACCGCGTCATGCACTCGACCATCTGTTGCCGATTTCGATATATCCGTTTGCCGCGGCCGACCTACGCAACCTCCCACCAGCGTGCGACGAATGCAATTCGACGTACAAAGGCAGTACCGACATCCTCGTAGGAGGTGGCGGACTGAGGCGCCGCTGCTCAGATCCGTACCTCGGCCCTGCCTACCGCATCACGCTAGAGGGGAGCGAATTTTTCATCGGCAATGAGGTTGGGGGCTACACCCTGCCGCGCTGGAATATCAATATTGTCGGCGACGAACTGGATAGAGCTGAAACGTGGAATAGCGTTTATCAAATCAGGGTCAGATATTCGCGAGACGTTCTTGATGCAGACTTCCTCTCCTGGATTGGCCACTACAGCAAGTGGTTCTTGGTTGAAAAGGGAAGAGATCAAACTGCTGACCAAGTAGCGGCGGAGGTCCCTCGATACATCGAAGGCGTAGTTCAAGACGGGTATGCAGACCGTGCATTTTTAAAGGCGGAGGCCTTCCGGCTGCTAGATCGGTCCTGCAAAGATCCGGAGATTGGCGAAGACGTCAGGCAGTGGCTTTGGAGTTTCGTCGAGTATTCTAATTAGAATCGCGTTCCAGCGATTGTCCGCTCCAGCGGGTTCTCACTGCAAAACCCACTAGTCGGCTAACGGCCAATTTTTGACATTCAGTCAGACGGTCCCGCAATGCGCCGACGACAATTCGATAGTGATGGGGTTGTCTAATCGCCGCTGGGACGTCAAGCATGTAATTGCGTCGAGACGGACGCTGCCGGGTGCATGGTTGTCTTCGCGGTCGACATCAGTCGCCGCATGATGGAGCTCCGCGGACGAGCCTTCAATGTGGACGACGCACTTTGCTGAGACA
>NZ_JAMYKZ010000035.1:0-26107 GCF_040317735.1 Mesorhizobium sp. M1399 | reverse complement strand
CGCGAATGGTTCGAGGCCAAGACCCAGTTCGCCGTCGTCTTCGGCGAAAGGTTCGTCAGCCAATGACGAAACCGGCCTCGCGCACAGAATTCCCGACAGTTCCAACACTTAGGCCACCTTAAAGGCGACCACCCGCTGCCGGCCCTCTCCCGGGCTTTCAAGGGGGTGAGGCATGGTCAGCATCGTAGCTATACGCCCACTCGCATTTCCGGCAATTCCCGCTTCTTGAAATGGCAAAAGGACTTCGCTCCTTTCGACAAACCTGTGCTTCGCTACAAAGTATCGCGCATAGGCGAAGCGCGTCATGGATCGCGGTGTGCACGTTGCGGCTAGCAGCAGCGTCGCCGACCCCATCAGGGCCAGCAGCTTCAAATGGCTGCATGAACAGGCACCCAACCAATGCGCCAGAACAACGAATTGCCTCTTTCAACGGGAGCCATCCACAGAACACATCGCCAGTGAGCACGCTATAGGTCGCGGTCGCCAACGGCCTTATGGCTCGCATTGGTTGATTGGACCAGACGCCAACAGGTTGCCGGACCCTTCAAGCGCCATGCCTGATCTGACCGAACCCGCAAGTGTCAGGATGCTGTGAGCCAATCGCGGAGAGTGGTGGCACTTGCCGTAAGCTTCCTCTTCTGAATGAGAGTACACGCTGCTGACATGACCGGCGATGCAGTGTCAGAAACCCGCAAACTCGGCTGCCTTCCTTCTGAAGGCGGCCGGCGCCTCTGGGGGCGTGGGGTAAGAACGCTTGGCGGCGCCGGCCTGGCGGGTTGGGGTCCGCCACGTGAATAGTAGCGAGCTTGGCGTTTCAGGTAATTCCGCGATCGCGGAAGACGCGTCTACGCGTCCCCATCCGTTTTCGTCGATCTCCCGCCTTGGCAGCTAGGCGTTAGTTTCCAGCCACTCGCGCAGCACGATCGTAATGAGACCCGATCCGCCGATTTCCATTTCGGCCGCTATGCACTACAAAGCGCCGCCCCCCGCAGGGGCGCGCTTGACGATAGCAGGACGAAGTGACTGGCGTTGATTCAATAACCGCGCGGTTTGGCCTTCGGCTCTGGCGAGCTTTCCGACGGGTTTGCAGCCAATTTTGCAGATCGCCGATCTTTTACCCACAGCGACTTTCTTCTTGCCAGTAAATCGTGGCGATCGCCTTCAGCGGTCGCTCGGCTATGCGTCGCAGCAATGGCATAGTCGGCTCTGTTGGTTCGATAGTCCTCTTCTTTTTGCACAGTCATCGTTTGCTCCCAGTTCGTGGCCCCTCTTTTGCCCTACCGGGGAAATTAACTGCCGGTGCATTCCGCGAGTCAATCGATTAAATAATGCACTCTGCAGTCGCGCCTACATCTCATTGTTTTCGATGATGCCGGCTAGCCGTCGGGCAGTTTGGGCGCGGGCGAAGGGGGACGTCTTGAGCCTCGCGCAGGCCCTACCATTCTCGCGTGGAATGGCTCTGGCTCGGCTTCGCGGTGGCTGCGGCGAGCACGTCGGCCGTGTATCGTGAGGCAGTTATTGGCGATGCGGCAATGGCGAATTAGTCATGGCAATGGCTGTGACCGGAAGCGCTCGCTTATGCGCTGTGCTGGAATGCACATGAAGTATGCGCGTGCGCGCCGCTTCGTCGATCTCTCGGCCTTCGAGGAAGTCGTCGATCTGATCGTACGAGACACCATATGCATCTTCGTCCGGCCGAAGCGGAACGAGGTTCTCCAGATCGGCGGTCGGGATCTTGTCAACAAGTTCACACGGAGCGCCCAGATGCGCTGCCAAAGCGCGAACCCTGCGCTTGTTCAACCCGGAAAGCGGAAGAATGTCGGCGGCACCATCGCCGAACTTGGTGAAGAAGCCCATCAATGCCTCAGCCGCATGGTCGGTGCCGATGACCAGCCCTCGGGTGGCGCCGGCGAGCGCGAACTGGGCGATCATGCGCTGACGCGCCTTAATGTTGCCAAGCAAGAAATCCTCGCGGCCGGCATCGCCGAGCTCGACACTGGCCAGCTTGATCGAATCCAGCATCGCGTCGGCAGCCGGCTTGATGTCGACCCGGTGCACTTCATCCGCTCCTATGGTGTCCAAAGCTCGCTGGGCGTCCTTCTCGTCCGCCTGAGTGCCGTACGGGAGACGAACCGCCACGAATCTTGCCTCGTATCCCGCCTTTCGCAGTTCCTCGACGGCCCGTTGAGCCAGAAGGGCCGCGGCGAGTGAATCCACTCCGCCGCTGATCCCCAGCACATACGCACTGAGGCCCGATGCACGAAGATAGGTGACGAGAAAGTCCACGCGCCGGCGCGCTTCCAGCGCGACATCGAAACTCGGAGTGACGCCCAACCCGTCGATGATCATTTCCTGTTCCGTCATGCGCAGTGGTGCTCCTGATGTCACAACATTCCGTCCAGCCGCGCGGCCAGGAGGTCGGCGGTGGTCACCGTCTCGACCTGCATGCCGTAGCGGCTCTCATAGATCGCGAGCATGGCATCGTGGGTCGAGTCAGCTCCGGAACATACCGCATCAGCCACGATGACCACCCGGTAGCCGAGATCGATCGCCCCCATCACAGTGGCGAGCACGCAAACCTCCGTCTCCGCGCCTGACACGATGAGTGAATCAATGCCCGCAGACCGCAGGCGAGCATGCAGTGACCCGTGCCAAGCGGACATGACGGGTTTGTCCTCCAGCAAAGCGGGCGGCACGAACCGCGCCAGTTCCGGAACAAGATCAATCAGCTGAGGATCGAGCCGATCGCGGGTCATCGTCCCCCACTTGTGATAGTACCGCCGCCAGGCGCCGACTGCGTCGTCGGGAGATTGAGGGGGAATAAACCGGGTGAAGATCGTCCGCGCCGGATCAAGTTCGACGAGGGCGACGACATTGGGCAATACACGCTCCATCCACGGCGTGTGCCATTCAGTCGCCTCGGCAAACATCCGTTGCATGTCGACGCAGAGGTGAACCCAGCGCTCACGAAGCGGTCCAAACCGCAGGGCTCGGTCCAATTTCGTCAAGGCCCGACCGCCTCCCTGACAATGCTCTGCGCCTCGGACTTGTCCTGATGACCCACGATCTTCGCTTCCTTGCCTTCGGCGACTTGGCAGCCGACGAAGTAGTCCTCGATATTCTTGAGCTTGTTCAGTGGCATGTAGGCGAACTCATATGGTGGATGCTCCTGGTGCAGCAGGAGCGGTGCCGCCAGGCGGTTGTTGCGTTTGGCGGTTCCCCGCTCGACACATCCGCCGCGATTCCTCCGAGGACGCGGCACCGCAGCAGTGAGCCCATCGGAAGATTGGGATCCGTAAGCAGCGACATTTTTCATTGGATCACCTTCGTCAGCTTGCGTCGAACCGAGAAGCCGAACGAAAAAGGCAACGCGAAACCCAAAGTGAGCAGTTTCTTGGCTCGCAACATCCTGGTCTCAGCATCGTGGGCGTTCTGCGTCCGGCCTTCTTGGGGCGTCTCAACCGCAAAGCTGTAGCCGCCGGCCGCGTAGAGAGAGATATTGTCGATTGACTCGTTCATTTCGGGATAATCCGGTTCGACCATCCGTGTTCCTCGTGGTTCAATTGAGCTCGATCCAGGCCGGCGCATGGTCGCTTGGCTTCTCCCACCCGCGAAGCTCGACATCCACGCCGGCATTACGCAGCCGGTCGGAAAGAGAGGGGCTCACCAGGAGATGGTCCATGCGCAGGCCGGAACTCCGATCGAAGCCGCCCCGGTAGGAGAAATTCCACAAGGTGTAGATGCCCTTCTCCGGATGGATGCGCCGGACGGCATCGATCCAGCCACCTCTGAGCATTTTGGCATAGGCCTGCCGGCTCTCCGGGAAATAGACCGCATCGCCCAGCCATCGCCTCGGCACCACGGCGTCGATTGGGGTTGGAACGACATTATAGTCGCCGCAGAGAACGCTTGGTGCCCCGTCGTCGAGCAAATGCTGGCCGTAGCTGATGAGACGATCGAACCAGCGCAGCTTGTAGTCGAACTTTGGGCCAGGCGCTGGATTGCCATTGGGCAGGTAGAGGCAGCCTACGACTATCCCATCTACCTCGGCCTCGATATAGCGGCTGTGGGTATCGTCTGGATCGCCCGGTAGGCCGCGTCGACGTTCCACCGGCTCGATTCGGCGAGCGAGGATTGCCACACCGTTATAGGATTTCTGGCCGTGCCAGATGGCGCCGTAACCCGCCTCTCTGATCGCATCGACAGGGAACTTGTCGTCCGACGTCTTCAATTCCTGCAGGCAAATGATGTCGTAGTCGGTTTCGCCCAACCACTTCAGGAGCACAGGCAGCCGGCCGTTGACGCCGTTCACATTGAAGGTGGCGATGCGGGTCATGTGCATGCCCCCTCATGAGATACTGGCGGCGACCGGCGCGCAGGGGGGCGTGGCCTATCCCGTTGCGCTGAACCCCCAGCTCTTGGTATCGCCAACTTCGCCGGCATCCTGTGCGGCCGAGGTTCACTTCTTGCCCAGCTCGTCTTCGACCTTCTTGCGACTGTTGCCGAGCGACTTCACCGCCGATTTGACGTCAGCTTTGCTGGCGCCGGTTTTGCCCGCCTCGTACTTCATTTCATGATCCTGCCCACCAGCGACCCTGGCACGGTCCTGATTGCGTCCACGTGTTGTTCCAGTGCTTGCCATTTCTTCCTCCGAGGATTGCCGTTCCAGTCCCAACAACGCAGCCGGACTCTTCCGGTTCAATCCTTCGACGCGCGGGCCATGGAACCGAATCCAGGCCGGGTTTGTTGAATCAGCCCATGTATTCGAGGCCCTCAGTCGACCAGGCGCTCACCGACGACGCCCCCGAGCTCGCCGCCAGCCTGCACGACTTGGCCGACCAGCTGCACACCCCCTGCCCGCCAGCCTGAGCGACCGCGTCGTGCGGCGCAGGCCACCGACCTCGGCCGGGTCGCCAGGGATACCTGGCGCGGCGCCGCCACCGGCGACGCGACAATCCCCGCTGGCCTGGCTGGCGCCCTGGTCACCGATGCATCCGGCATCGGCGACGTGCGCGACCTGATCCACGAAGGCTGCGCCTATCTCGACGGCGCCGCCTATGACCCGGTCATCCTCGGCCTCGCCGCCGTCGGGCTCACCATCGCGGTCGTCACGGTGACCATCCTCGGCGCCACCACGCCGGCACGCGTCGGGGCCACGGTTCTCAAGGCCGCCAGCAAGGGCGGCCGGCTGTCGAAGCCGCTGCGCGGCGAATTGGTGCGGCTCGCCGGCGACGCCGTCGATGGCGAGGCGCTGCGCGCCACGGTGACTCTCGCCAGGGCCGGCGATCTCGCCGCCGCCTGCGCCACGCTTACGGGCGTGCTGCGCCCTGCCCCGTTGGCCACCCTGCGCACAGCCGCCGCCGACCTCCTCGGCATCGTCGCCAAGGCGCAAGGCTACCGCGCCACGGCGGATGTTCTGAAGCTGTGGACATCCGCGGCGGACATGGGCCGGTTCACGCGCCTGTCGGCGCGGTTCGGCAGGGGTTCCGGGGCCTCCTCGCCGTGCTCGGCGCCTCGGCGCTGACGCTCGCCGGCCTGACCGTCACGCTCACCAGTTAGCTGGCTGGCCTCGGCCGTGCTGTGGGCCCTGCTCTACTTCAGCTGGCGGCTCCTGCGCCGGCTGGGGCGGTGAGCTACCCCGTGGGGGCTGTCTGCCTGGCTGTCTGCCCCCACACCCCCGAGGATATTGTAGGACGGTTAGGATCCTGTTTTCGGAGGTGTCATGGCGCGGAGACGGGCTGGCAGGCGGGCGATCAGCTCGCCGATCGGCACGCCCGGCCGGGGGTCGCTAAGACTGGCACGCTGCATGGCCTCAAGGACGGGTGTGGGTCTCCGCATCGTCGACGCTCGAGCCGCCTTCAGCGGCCGGCACCTGACCACGCGCGCTGTCAGTCGGCTTCGCCGGCATGGAACAGGGCTCCACCAGGCGTACCCCAAGCCCCCGCCCAGCCTGGCGCGACGCGTGACCGCCCGCCGCGCCTCGCGCTCGGCGGGATTGTCATTTCCGCCGCGGTGCCCTTTTCCGCCTTGTAAGGGCGGTATCCAGCGACGAACATTTTCTCCACGCTGCTAAGGAGCGATATGACAATCCTTGCGGTTAACTTCCAAGCGATACCCGACTCCCCTCTCTGATCTGGGAATCACTTTACCAAATCAATGCGTTTCCACACAGGCTGGACCCAAGGCGGTCGCCATCAGTCAGCAGTAGACCTGCCCAAGCTCCGCCCGACCGAAGAATCCGTGTGTTGCGGCCGCCTTAACGCCGGATGTGAGCGCCGCATCTACCGATCGCGACTTCGCCTACTACGCTCACTGCCGCGGGCTTTTCGACGGGCAACTCTAAGTTCGGCGAGCGTTGGCCTCCACCAGCCTCTGAAGCGTTCGGTCGGCCCGGCGGATAGCCGAGCGGGCCATGTGCTCACAAGTTCGGCCAGCGTAGCCGAACGCCACCTGCCCCAAACGAAGTCGCCGTTCGCAGGCATTGCGCGGGGGTAGAAGGCGGCTACGTCGGATAGCTCAACCAGTTCACCGGAAATTTCAGTGAAGACGACAATCCCGTACTGCTCGGTTGCGACAGCGCGGCCCAGAGTAGGTAGATCTTGAGCTGGCAGCGGATAGCGATGGCGCCGGCGTTCAGCAGCCCGCTTTTGTGCGGCTTTATATGCTTCGGTGTTCCTGGCGGCTGCTCGTCGCCGTTTCCTCTCCTCCGGTTCGGCATGCTGCGCAGCTTTTTCGATGCTTGGCCATCGGCGCCGTAGCTCTTCATATGAGCGGAACGGAACTCTCCAAGCCCGCAACTCATCGTCCCAACTCGCCCACGGAACAGCGCGCAATTCTTCAAGCACGGTCCTCGAATAGGAGGTGCGAATGCGGAGGTCGTCCGCGACCTCCAGATACTGGCTCGATATTGGGTCGAAGGCGAAGGCATCGCGTCCCTTGCTATCGTCATGGGGCGCCCGTAGCGCTGCCTCTTGCGCCAGCCAGCGGTCGATCCGCCGGGCCGCCGTCTTGCCGGGTACGAACCAGCTGCTGCGCTCGTCGCTCCATCTGGCACGCGGAAAGGTTTGCTGAAACCGCTCGATCGCCATTCGATCGAACGAAAAGCGGGCCTCGGCACCACGTGCATCCTTTTTCTGCGGCGCGGGACGAGCGTTGGATTCCGTCATTGTGCATCAACCGAGTTCGCTGCACGGAACGCAGCGCCGGCCCTAAAAGTTCACCAGCCTGACGGACTCCGCGGAATATGGCGCCTGAAGTGATCCCCGATGCTCGAGACCGGCGAAGTGAATCTTTTCCCACGCTCGGCGGTTAGGGAGAGCCGAGAGGATGACCAATGTCTAAACCAGATGGGAGAGCGGCTTGCGGCCGTGCGGCCGATAAAAGCTCGTTCGTGGCAACCGTGGTGCCGAGACGTTGGCTAGGCGGACGCAGTCACCTTTCCGGAGAGCCGGCAAGCCTACGCCGAAATGCTGGGTAACGGCTGGATTGATGCCGTCCGCCGCATCCCTCCACAGAAAGGCATCTACACGTATTGGAACTTCTCCTACCGGGGCGGTTATGATCGGAGTTCCGGCCTCCGGATGGATCATCTCCTCGTGAGCCCATCACTTTCGAACAGGTTACGTGATGCCGGCGTGGACGCTGATTTGCGAGGTTGGCAAAAGCCGAGTGATCATGCGCTCGCCTGGATAGAGCTCGACCTCTGCGGCAAATAGTTGAGTGATCCATTGTTCGGCTAGGCGTCTTCGCCGACTGCTGACAAAAATCCCTGCCGGGAATTTCGTTTCCTGCCCTTGATCCTCACGCTGCCTTTCTGACGGCCGCCCTGAACGGACGGTCAATGGTGAAGGCATCTGGACGGATGGCTGCCTCAACCTGGCTCCAGGTCACGGGATGAGCGATTGGGAAGCCAGGTCGCGCTCGTGGGGAGAAGGCGCCGACCGCCGTGTTGCCGCGCCCATTGCGGAGGTAATCAATGAAGATGCGGCCCTTTCGGGCTGCCGGTGCGGCGGAGAGCAGATAGCGATCAGGATGAGCTTCAGCGAGGCGCTTGGCGAACGACCGGGCAAGGAGCCGGGCATTGTCGTGCGGGATCTTCGTCGCAAGTGGGGCCATCAGGTGAATTCCCTTGCCGCCCGTCACCTTCGGCCAGCTCTCTAGGCCTTCTGCTCCCATGATGTCGCGGAGCGCTAGCGCGGTCCGGATGACCTCATCCCACTCGACCCCCTCACCCGGGTCGAGGTCCAGAACGATGCGGTCGGCATGCTCGATGTCATCAACGGTGGCATTCCAAGGATGCAGCTCTACAGCATCCATCTCGACCAGCCCTAGCAGGCCGGCAAGGTCGTCCACCCACACGCGCACACCTTCGCCACCCTCGCGCTTCTGAACGCGCAACTGATGCACTGCTGGCGGGATCTTCGGCAGCGCGCCCTTGTGGTAAAAGGTTGCGCCGAGAGCATGGCGGACCAGCTTCAGCGGTCGGTGGCCGAGATGGACGAGTGCGTGATCGGCAACCCTCTGCCAATAGCGCGCAAGCTCTTCTTTGGACGGCGAGACCGCCTCGGGCAGCAGTTGCAGGATGTTCTCGCTGGGAACGCCATATTCCCGGGCTGGCCCACGTCGCTTTGATGGCGCAGGAGGCTTGGCCGGGATCGCCACGAGGTCTTCTCGCAGACCCTTGAACACGGCTTCACGCAGCACGCCGCGATCTGTTACGCCACTGAATTGCACCTCGGCCAGCACGTCCGGTCTGACCCATGTCGCCTTCGGTTTCACGATCGGCTCTGACAGAGGTGATTTGTTGATGATCAGCGGGTCAAGCCGCTCTCGAACCAGTCGCGCAGCGCTCAAGGTGTAGCCGCTGCGAGCCTTGCCGGCATAGAGCAGTCGGTCGCCCTCGCGGCGGCCTATGTAAAGCGATGCGATACGGCGCGGGTGAGCGCCGAGCTTTTCCACGAAAGCGACAATGGGGAAGGTGTCGCTCTTGATGCACTTCACCTTGAGCCAACTGGTCTGGACGCCCGAGCGGTACGTGGCATCGGTGCGCTTGGAGACAATCCCCTCCAAGCCCATTCGGCAGGCATGTTCAAACACGTCCGTGCCGCTCACCTCCAGATGCTCGGCATAGGTCAGTGTCGGCGCTGAGTTCTTAAGCAGCTTCTCTAGGGCTGCCTTGCGCCTCACCAGCGGCTGCTGTCGTAGATCGCGCCCGTTGAGGTGCAGCAGGTCGAACGCGTAGAAGATGAGCCTCGCCGAGTCTGGATTGCCCAACTCCCGTTCCAAGGCTTGGTAATCCGGCAGGCCGCTGTCGCCGAGAACGACAGCCTCCCCGTCGATGATCGCCGCCTTCACCGGCAGACCCGCCGCTGTTTGAACAATTCGTCGGTATCGATGCGACCAGTCGTAGCCACGACGCGTGAAGGCCCGCGCTTTACCGCCCTCAATGATCAGCTCGGTGCGGTAGCCGTCGTATTTGATCTCGTGAAGCCATTCGCCGCCCTCGGGCGCATTCTCGACCAGCGTGGGCGACTGGAACTCAATGAAAGAGAGCTGGCCATCCCCAGCTTTGGAACTCATGGCACACTCCTGACCTTCCACCCAAACCTTGCGGCCAGTGAATAGGTTCCGCAACAGGGCTGGCCGGAGGAGTAAGGCCCCGAGCCGGTTTACCCGATCCTCGCTCCAACCGGGCGTGGTTGAGGGAACTCTTAGTTAAGCCGTCGCTTATGTACGAATGTCGCTCCATTGGTTCTCTCCGCCGGTCTCCGTAAGGACCACCCGTCCTGGCATTGCTTATCAGTGCAACAACGTCGAGGGAGCCGCCGAGCAACTGTTGCAGTGGACCAAGCGTGGCCCCAAGTGGCACAGCGCAGTGCAGCTCTGCATGGATGCCATGATCGATCAGGTGAAACCCGAAGTGGTCCGCAGGGCGTTTCTCGAAGCGGCCAAGGAAGAGGGAAACCTAGTGCATCTGCGACCGAAAGCCCTACTCTTGGTCGGGCACGAACCTAACAAAGAGCATCGTCGGCTCTGCAGCGAGGCGGCGGTCGTAGAACTGGCAAGCGAGGACCATTGACTTGCCGACTACCGCTGCGCCTTCAACGATAGTCAAGCTATCCGGCATTTAAGCTGACTTGCAGGGGATTTTCTCGGGCCTTCTCACTATCGATAATTACCTCTTATCGATAGCGATCAGACCAAGGCTTGACCAATCTGCGGAATCGGCGCTATCGTGGTGCAGAACCGTGTTTGTCGTGCATGGCTGGGCTCAGCGCGACGCGAGTCGCATAGCGCGCTACAGCACAGCAAGCTCCTACGAGGACAAAACAATGACCATCACGGTGAAAATTGGCGAGGCCAAAACCCACCTTTCGGAACTGCTCGCTAAGGTCGAGGCCGGTGAGGAGGTGATCATTTCGCGCGGCAACGATCCCATTGCCAAGCTGTCCCGCCTTCCCCAAAACCAGGATCTGGGCGCCTTGATCGAAGAGGTCCGCGCCGCGCGGGCCCACGCAAAACCTGTCACCACCGAGGAAATTCTGGCCTGGAAGCATGAAGGCCACCGTTACTGATGCGTCTCGTCCTGGACGCGTCCATAGCCGCGGCCTGGCTGCTGCCGGAGGAGCACAGCGCGGTCGCCGAGACCCTGGTTGCCGGCCTGACGGGGCGATCGCCCGTGCCGTCGCTGTTCTGGCACGAGGCGCGCAGTGTCGTGCTGATGGCCGAGCGGCGTAGCCGCATCGCCGCAGGCGAAGCGGCCACCGCCATGGCACGGCTGCGCCGATTGCCGCTGGAGGACGCCGGCGGCGGGTCGGACGGCGCGGTGCTGGCGCTAGCGGCCGCGCACGGTCTCAGTGCCTATGACGCCGCCTACCTTGCGCTGGCCATCGAAACCGAGTTGCCGCTGGCGACCCTCGATCGCAAGCTCGCCGTTGCCGCGGGCGGCAAGGGAGTCCGCATTTTCGGACCGCTCGCCAATGGCAACTGACCTCGTCGCTCGGCCACCTGGCAATGGTGTTCGACGCGCCGAGGCGCTCGACGCATTGGATTCGGTGCTGCCCTTCGACCGGCGCGATCTTTTGGCCGAAATCCTGACCGACGACGATGTCGCAATGCTGCGCCACCTGGCCAAAGAAGGCATCGGCGCAAACTCTCTCCGCGCGCTGGCCTCCGACCTTGGCTATCTCGAGGCATGGTCTTTTGCCGCCACCGGTTCTCCGCTGCCCTGGCCGGCGCCGGAAACGCTTTTGATCAAATTCGTCGCCCACCACCTGTGGGATTCTTCCCGGCGCGAGAGTGATCCGACCCATGGCATGCCGGCTGACATAGCGGCGTCGCTGGTAGCCCAGGGCCTGTTACGGGTGACAAAAAGACCGCATGCGCCGTCCACCGTGCGCCGGCGCCTGTCGAGCTGGTCCACCTTGACCAGATGGCGCGGACTTGTCGGAAACTTCAACGCGCCGGGGCTGCAGAGCGCCATCAGACTGGCGGTGCGCGCCGGCGCCCGGCCGCGGAACCGCAAGAGCAAGAAAGCGGTGACCGCTGACATTTTGACCGCCCTCCTGAAGGCCTGCGCCGGCGACCGCCTCGTCGACATGCGCGATCGCGCGCTGCTCATCACCGCCTTCGCCTCGGGCGGTCGCCGCCGCAGCGAGGTTTCTGACCTCCGCGTCGAACAGCTCATCGAAGAAGAGCCGGTGCCCGCGGATCCCAAGGATTCAGAGGGGCAAAAAATTCCCTGCCTAAAAATCCGGCTCGACCGGACCAAGACGACACAGGCCGATGGCGACGCTTTCGTGCTGCTCGTCGGCCGGCCGGTGACGGTGCTGCGAGCGTGGCTCGAGCGCGCCGGCGTCACTGAAGGCGCCGTGTTTCGCAGCATCGACCGCTGGGGCAATCTCGAAGCGCGCGCCCTGACGCCGCAGGCCGTCAATCTGATCCTGAAGCGCCGCATCGCCGAGGCCGGGTTCGATCCGCAAGCCTTCTCCGCCCACGGCCTGCGCTCCGGCTATCTCACCGAAACCGCACGCCGCGGCATTCCGTTGCCCGAAGCCATGCAGCAGTCGCAGCATCGCTCTGTGCAGCAGGCCTCGAACTACTACAATGACGCGGAACGCACGCTCGGGCGGGCGGCGCGGATAATCGTCTGAGTCGCAGATCGATCCGACCCTTGCGGCGCGCCCAGAATCTCAAGAGTCGCCGCCGGCGATAGCCTGCCAAGACTGTGACTGTCACCCACGCTTGCCCTGGGCACCCGTAATGGAAATGATCGCGGGCGCTACCGTGACGAACAGGATATAAGGCTCTCTGGCAGCAAGCTGGTTGAGGGAAGCCCCACCGTCATGAAGCCAATGAACGAAGAGCACCTCGCGGTCCTACGCAGGCACATGGTCGAGATGATTGCAATCCATACCGACCTTGCAAGCGAAGAACTCGGCAAGGCGGCGCTCGATGAGCAGGTGATGGCAGCGATGCGGCGAGTGCCGCGGCATCTCTTCGTGCCAGCCTCGGTTGCACCTTATGCCTACCAGGACATGCCGCTGCCGATCGGCTTCGACAAAACCGTCTCGCAGCCTTTCATCGTCGCTCTCATGACCGATCTCCTCGCGCCGCAACCGCACGAGGTAGTGCTCGAGATCGGCACCGGCCTAGGCTACCAAACCGCAATCCTCGCGGACCTTGCCGGGCAAGTTTGGAGCGTCGAAATCATCGAGGAATTCGCAAGCCATGCCGAGGCTCTCCTGCAGGGTCTCGGCTTCTCCAATGTCGGCATTCGTGTCGGAGACGGGTCTCGCGGCTGGCCTGAGCACGCCCCATTCGACAAGGTCCTGGTCACGGTGGCGGCTGAGCGGACACCGCCGGCCTTGATTGAGCAGCTCAAGCCGGGGGGACGCCTGGTTCTGCCTGTGGGACCTGAAGATGTGCAGTTGCTGACGGTCATCGACAAGGATTCGGCAGGGCAACTGAAGACTCGCAAACTCATCCCGGTTCGGTTCAGCCGGCTCGAAACGGTCTAATGAGGTGCGACAACTGGCGCGACCGCGCGTTTCCGACCGTCAATCAGATGCCAGCCTTCCGCGTTTCTTCGCCCTTGGTGAACGCGAAGAAACGGTAGAGTCGAGGTGTGGCGCAATGGCGGTAGGTTGAACATATCTGTTTGCCGCCCCTTCGTCTTGTCCTGCCTTTATTGATTCAACCTTGGCTCCGTTTCCACACCCCGCTCATCGAACCGGACCTGCAGATCTCCCGCATCCGGCTCTCGGACAAGTACTCACGCCTTCAGCCACGACACGCCACGTCCAAGTCGGGTCAGACGTACGAGCCCGAAGTGCTCGTAAAGATGCGAGTCTGGATAGGCTCCGCCCTTGCTTCGTGCAGGCTAGCTGCTGCTGAGCAATGATCTCACCACACTTCTGCTTGGCGTAGATCGTCTCGCCGAAGCCGGAAGACTTGACCGCCTGATGCTTGCAACCCCTTGATCTAAACGCAGTCTACCTCATTCGAACAGACGAGGACAGTAGGCCATGCTGCCTCTACCGTGGGTGGTCCTTCTGTCAAACTCGTGCGGGAGAAATTATTGTAGGTTGTGCGGAAATTGAAGCAACATGCAGACACTGTTGCAGTTCATACGCTCGTATCCCGTGGGGGGGACATTGTCGAACAACGATTGGGGGAACAACGATTTTCTCGGTGTTACCGCAAAAATTTACAAACCCCATTCCGTGATATGCCGCCAGGATGACCACAACGATGGGATATTCATCGTAAAATCGGGTTGGGCCCTCCTTTATCGCGGACTACTGGACGGAGAACGGCTGATCATCGACACTCCTCTGCGGGGGGACATTGTCGGTTTCCGTTCCGTGGACGGACCCTGTTTAGCGTCCCTCGCGTCCATAACCGAACTTGCTGTTTATGAAATTTCCAGCAAGGAACTGATAGAGGCCATTTTGTCGGAAGGCAGCCTCGGGAAGAAGATCGCCTGCTCCCTGGCCCGACTGAACGCCATCCTTGCCGAACATCTCATGAATGCCGGGCGGCGGAACGCGATGAGCCGCACCGCCCATTTCCTGCTCGAGTTGGAGGAGAGGCTCTCGATCGTTGGCCTGTCGGCCGATGGAGGATATGATTGTCCCCTTACCCAGCATGAATTGGCCGACATCCTCGGAATGACCACCGTTCACCTCAACCGAACGTTGAGGGAACTACGCAAGGCTGATCTCGTCGCTTTTAAGGCAGGGCATGTAGAGGTGATCAACCGCAAGAAGCTGGTCAAAACAGCCGGATTTGACAGCGAGTACCTCAGGTAAAGGTTATTCCCTCTAGCTCGGGTGCAACTGTCTCTAGCGGGTCGTTCGCGTCGCCCCTGCGGCGCGGTGCTGGGCGGCAGCGCCCATCAGCAAATTTCTGTTGGAAGACGACAGCCCGCCGTCGCTGGAGCAGTTCCAGACGATGTTTCCGGGCGACTGGTAGTGCGCGGCTTACCTGGCGGGGTCGCAGTATATCTTGACGATGGCAGCCGCAAAGGCCCGATTATGACCGACGGCAACCATGGCCTGTCACATGAGGAGACCGTGCTGCCGAACTACGTGCAAGCTGCCCATACACTACGGCAGATACCGACGGGTGTTCTCGGACCTCCGCTGGGGCACCGATGCCTCGAGCTGCGTCCTGATCATGCCAATATCCACCTTCAAGAATTCTCGTCTACAATCGCGATGAACTACCGATCCCCCCTCGAATGGCTGCTGGGGCTGGGGTCGGCTAAGCGGTCCCATTCCTGAGAGTGTCATCATCGCCAACCCAGTTAATCAGCCTCCGTAGACGTATCCCACTGCTTGGCATTCCTTGAGCGGTCGGAAATCATTTCAACGGTTGGCGCATGGCCAAAGAGATTGAATCTCGCCGTTCCCGCGCGTCACGATCGAACTCGCGGGACCTTCAAGGCAGGGTGACGCAGTCTCGACACGTGCCCTCTCAGGCGAGACCGTCGACGAGGAATCTACCAAAAATTAACTTATGTTAGAGAACGCTTATAAATAGAGGATACGCTGCACAAGCTGTTCTCGCTAGGAGCGAAGAACTGCTGAAGACTCCCGAGCTGGGGTGGGCCTCACGCTTCACGAGGCTGGGTATTGATACACAGGTATTGATACACAAGGGCATTCAAACATGGGGCTGGGTATTCAAACTTTCAGATTGCGAGAGAATGGGCCGTTTTGGCAGCCGCAAAGCGGCTTGTGTGCGAAAGATCGGGGATTGATATGGGTTCCACAGCAGGACAGCACCATTACACTTCGGCCAATCGGTCAGGAGTCCCGTCCAGCGGAGCGGAAAGCGTCCACGGCCAAGCAGGCAGGGGATGCCTCCTTATCCTGGACGGAAGGGCCCTGGACCGCGAGTGTCTCGCATCGGCCCTCGCGGACCACGAACTCGGCATGGAAATCGCCGCCATGGGTTCGATCGATCAATGGCGCGTGAAGAAGGGCTCGGCCCCTCCCCTTGCAGCCATTCTCTTCAACCTTGGCGGCCGGAAGGTCACCGATCATGGCATCGCAGATGAGATTAAGCATATATCGTCCGAATTCAAATCGGTCCCGGTGGTTATCCTGGCCGACACCGAAGATCTTGCACACATACTGACCGCTCTCGAATGCGGCGCACGCGGCTACATTCCGACCTCGGTCGGAATCGATGTCTGTGTCGAGGCTATCAACCTTGCGGCAGCGGGAGGCATCTTCGTCCCGGCGAGCAGTGTCCTTTGCATGCGCCACCTGATAGGTTCAGACAGCCGCGACACGCAGCCTTTGAAAGGCATGTTCACGCTCAGGCAGGCCGAGGTCGCCCAAGCGCTCCGGCGCGGAAAGGCGAACAAGATCATCGCTTACGAACTGAACCTGCGCGAAAGCACCGTGAAGGTCCACATCCGAAATATCATGAAGAAGTTGAAGGCGACCAATCGCACGGAAGTCGCCTACAAGGTCAACGATCTCTTCGCGGAAGGAACTCTTGCTGAAGCGTATCCCAAGCAATAAGACTGCCCGCCTCCGGTGAATCCTGGCGGGCCCGTGTTTGTGAAAGTCGGGGGATCTCCGTTGCAGTGAATGGCATCCGGGAGCCGCCCGAGACACAGCGGCCCCTGCCCCGATGCGGTTGGTTGCCCCGAGCCTCCTGATAGTATGCTGTAGGGGGATTTGGCGGGGTGCTCCGAAACGCGCGGCTTCGTTACGATGATCTTGTTCTGCAGTCCTCTGGAAAGCTGTTCCAAGGGCGCGGTGTCACAGGCAGTGGTCCGCCTCCTCGGGCTTCCACCACAAGGGCTAACCGAGACCTTATAGAGAACGCGTAAATCCTCAGCCGAGCATGTAGACCTTGCTGCCGGAATGGAGGTCCGCATGTCTGAGCAAAGCCTTCGTTTTCGCAAATCCGTCCCTGCACGAACGCGGCCGTGAACTGATCCCGGGCGGCAGCCACACGTCGGCGAAAGGCGAGGACCAGTATCCCGTCCTCGCGCCGGGCTTCCTCGAGCCCGTTGGGGTGCAACAGTACGTCGAATACGAGATGCCGCAGAAGCTCTCCACGCTCGTCCCCACCGGCAAGCCGGCGCAGACATACCGTCCCCTGTTCCCTGCAAGACATTCAGGCGTGGAGTGCCCATGCCGTCTCTCGTCGTGGCTACACCCGCGACGAGGCGGCTGTCATGAAGACGATAGAGCGCCGACGGTGCACTGGCGGTGATGGGCACGACCTCACTTCGGTTGCGGACCAATAAGATGACGGCCGTCTGACAAACGGGTGTAGGTCCCGCCGGTGAGGGTATGCATCAGACACCGGGCCGAAAGGCTTCGCTGGGACCTGCATCGGCACGCAAAGCCAAAAAGTTCGCGCCGACAGGAGACTGGCCTCGCGGTCGACGGCTTGAAATGCACTTCCGCCAGGTCGGAAGCTGACAGCAAATCGGGTTAACTTCCTGCCACTGAATCCGCCGATCCATCTGCAGTGTCGGGGAAAGTGTGTCTGGCCACCCATCTTATGGCTTCTTCGATCGTATCGAAATTCTTGTGCTGCCCGCTCAGCAGCCCGAACCCTGTCTCGAGGAACCATTTGCCCTTCGTGGAGTAGGCTTCCTCGTCGATCTGAGTAAGGACCGCGACGAGTTGGTCCCATTTCCACACCAGAACGCCGGATTCTCCACCCTCGACCGTTCCGATCCGGGCTTTCTTGAACGAAAATCCAGGAGCAATGTTTTCTTTGCCCACTTTGATGAATCCCTCAACTTCAAAATGGATAGTAAAAACGGTCGGCTCGAAAGGCTAGTTCTGTACTGTCTTTCCTTGTAGATGTCTTTGTGCCGAACCGCTGTAGAGGAATTAGTTAGCACATCGCCCGGTGAGTTCAAGTCCCGCTCGATTTTTCGATGGTCTCCCGGTGAGTTTTTTGCGAGAGAATGTGTGAAACTGCTTCGGACCGTGAAAGCCTCGGCGAAATGCTCGGTGCCTGGCATTCCATGTCACGCAACCTCGCAAGCCCAGCGAGTGTCTCGCGGTCGAACCAGTCCTTGGAGCGCTGCGTTCCGAAGTGCTTGTTGAGGAACTCGATCTTGCGTTCCAGCACGTCGGCCGCGAGCGGCACGTAAGGCATTGGGCTGGCAAAGGTCGCCGTCCCATTTCGGGATCGTATTCGAGCACCAGATGATCGCGGAAGACGTTCCAGGTCAGTTGGTTGCACTCCCGGTGGTCCTGATGGACGTCGAACCTGGCCGGGTTAACACCACGTCGCGTGCGGCAGCACAATGCAGGTATCACCAGCCCGAAGGACGATACGTCAAGACGGGGTGGCGGTCACACCGGATGAATGGTCATGAGAAGGTGATACTCCTTTTGTGCTTCAAGTAGCTCTTGCGGATGGTGAGAAGGCTGAGTTGCCGTCCTTTCGGTCCCCGACGGGCCATTGCCGGACGCTGGAGTAAGCATGCCATGGTTCATCGCCCAAACTGCAGCCTGTGTACGGTTGCGGACCCGAATCTTTCGAAGGATGGCCTTGACGTGTACCTTCACTGTAGCTTCGGCAATGTTAATTTCGCGCGCGATAGCTTTGTTAGACTCCCCTTCGATTAGGCGACGTAGAATGCAGTTTTCCCGATTTGACAAAATTGATAGTTCTTGATCCTCATGCTCCACTTTAACAACCACCTTTGCTAACTCGTCAGCTACCACGTCATGTTTTAGACCATGCCTTATATCTTGAATAAACGTCGAAGTTTCCGCAGGTAACACCGTTTGCCCAAGCATAACCAATTCGAGAGCTTTGATGAAGGTATCGTAAGCAGCGATCTTTGTCAGATACCCGTCAGCCCCCGCACGAAAAGCTGAGACTATGTCGGCCGTGCGACAGTGATTAGCTAGCGCAACGACATGGCTGGCTGGGTAAATCGCCTTAAACTCAACAATTTGCGCGAATTCAGCTTCCGCATCAGCACCGCCGATATCTATGATTAGCAAGATCGACCGGTGACGCGGCAGCGGCTTCTGCAAAAGATCGTTAACAGAAGCCGAAGAGAAAAGAATACAAAAATCTTCTTCATTCAGGATTCGACTTAGACCTTCTCGAAGTAACTCGCTCGGTCCGACAAGCACGGTTATGAAAGATTGCCTTGTCATCATCGCTTCTCACCCGGCGTGATTGGGATACACCCGTCGATTAGGCGCTCCAACCGCACAGTTTCTTTTTTACTTTACGCCAGGAAAACCGTACACCAAAATACCCTCTTTAGGCGTAGGGCAGCATCATCGAGGCGTATCCCGGATCTTCAGCCTGGGGCTTTTTGGTCAAGAACCCGAGCTCGTGGTTTCACCGACTCAGCCCATCGTGGCAAAGGATTGCGCGGCCGCGAGGATTACCGGGGCTTGGTTTCCGGCGGGCCGATGAAAGGAAAACATGGGACGGCCCGTCCGCTATGGTTACCTCGATATGATTGCCAAGATTGACGGCTTGATCGATTCGCGCCTTAATTCATCTGACGCGTCAAGCTGTGCATCAGGTCATCCACGTAGCAGGGCGCAGAACCACGGCGCCGGGGGAACGCGGCGGCAGGAGCGTCAGGGTGATGTTGTCCGGCACCTTGAGTTTCGGCGTCACATGCCATCCGGCCTGATCAAGATGAGCACCGCATGCGCGCCGTCGTCGACGCTCCGGCTGATCTCGGCGAGGTGCTCCCGCATCGCCTCGGTATCACAATAGGGAAAGGCCCGCGCCCTTCCCTTCCGGGGGCAGACGGCCCCGCAGGTCGAACCAGTAGGGGAGTTTCACACAGTAGCTTTGCCAGTTGCTGCGAGTCCAGCAAGGCTCGGCAGGCGTTTCCAGTGTTCGGCGATGTCGCGAAGGCGCTCTCACCATATTGCGCTGCAAGCTGCCCCCGCCGCGTGACGAATGCGGGAAGCCGTTGCAGTTGCTCACGCCGATGGCAGCGTGCAGGTCGGTCAGGCGGTAATTGTAGCCGAATTCAGGATAGCCCTCGTAGATCACCTGATTCGAGCCGTGCCTGACCGCGTCGGTAACGCTCATGCTGTGTTGGCCGACGAGCATGCATGACCTTGCCTCCTGCTCCTCGGGGGTAAGTTCACGCGTGATCCGAGATACTAGACGACGTTTGCAATTCGACGTAGGCACAAGCTTGAACGCAGCGCCAATCGCCCGGGAGAGTCTCAGTATAGCCTTATCCACGCCGTATTATGGTCATGAAGGTTAACATTATATCTCCAGATGGAATTTCTGGTTGTATTGGCAGAATTTCGTTAGGACGATAGATTGTCGATGAGCGTCCTGAGAGATACTTATGATGATTAAATCTAACTGGAGAAACACATGAGATCGATGAATTACAACAAGGAAATACTGTTGACACACTCGGAATGGTTGAACAACTCACGCGCGACGACGGAGGCCGCCGAGTGACGACCGAGGCTCCCATTTCCACCGCTTCCGCATCGACGGCAACCACGCAGCCGGCGCAGGGTCTTACCTATACCACCACACCGATCCAATCGGAGTACGACGGCCAGGTGATTGAAAATCTTGACATCTACGTCACCAACGGGGACGCGGTCACGATTACGCACGACAATGTCATCCTGCGCAATTGTCTTATTCATCACGTCGAGGGCGACGGGGTGATGGTATCGGGCGCAAACGGTGTCAGGATCGAGAACACCGAGATCATCAACGCCGCCCCCCCGGCGGGAATCGACCCCGAGACGAGCCCAGACATCAACAACATCAAGGCAGAAAACGCTTCGAACCTGACCGTTCATAACACGACGGTGCGGGAAGGCTCGACTGGCATCTATCTCGTGAACTCGCCCGGCGCGAGTCTTTCACACGTCGATGGCTACGACTTCCATGGCCCAATGCCGCGCGGTCAGTTCGTCCAGTTCAACAACTCGGGCAATAGTTCGCTAACCGACTTCTATGCCGTCAACGACGCCGGCAGTTCGCATCCTGAGGACATCGTCTCGGTATACGGCAGCCCGAATACGACGATCTCAAATGGGGTGATCGACGGTAACAACTCTCAGACCGGCGTGGCCGTCATGTTCGAGAACGGATCGACCGGCGGGAGGGTGGATCACGTTGACGCCATCCATCAGGGCAATGGCGCGTTCTCTTCCTACGCGAGCGATGTGACCTTCGATCACACGAGGTCGTTCGACGGTATCGATGAGGATCAAGGCCGCGGGGTTCCCTCGTCGAATGGACTGATCTGGAATGTAAGCTCCGGTGGGGTCAGCATCCTAAACTCGACCTACACCAACCCTGGCAATCCCAACAACATCATTTGGGACGCGTCAAAGGCGGTCGTGGCCGACGTGCACGAGGATCCCACGGCCACCCCAGTGGCACACGTCGATAACCAGTTCACCTGGGACTACGCAGCGGATAGCTCGACCGACACTGTCACGGACGCGAGCGTCACTCCCCCAACCACTAGCACGACGGAGACCGGGTCTGGGACCGGGACTGTCGCTCCTTCCGGCAGCACCAGCGATGGCACGTTGTACGGCACCAGCGGCGCCGATATACTCCACGGAACCAGCGGCCACACCATGATCGGCTATGGCGGCAACGACACCTACTATGTCGACAATGCCAACGAGAAGGTCGTTGAGGCAGTGGGCGGCGGCAACGACAGTGTGATCGCCTCGGTGAGCTATGCGCTTTCGGCCAGCTCGGAGATCGAGCATCTGGCCACCAACAACCCGTCCAGCACGAAGGCGATTTCCCTCACCGGCAACGAGTTCGCCCAGACCGTCCAGGGCAATGCCGGCAACAATGTCATCAATGGCGGGCTCGGCCCCGACGTCTTGACCGGTTACGGAGGCCACGATGCCTTCTCGTTCAATACTGCTCTTGGAGCCGGCAATGTCGATAAGATCATCGACTTCAAACGCTCCCAGGACACGTTCCATCTCAGCGATACCGTTTTTACCGGGCTTCAGCCGGGAGGGCTTCCATCCAAAGCTTTCTTTGTTGGTACAGCCGCGCATGACAGTTCCGATCATATCATCTACGACAGTGCAACCGGGGCGCTCTCTTTCGACAGCGACGGAGCCGGCGGCGCATCTCAAACCCAGTTCGCCACCCTTTCCCCACATCTCTCGCTCGCCGCAGCCTCATTTTATGTGACCTGAAGGAACGCGGGGCTGCCGTGGCCAGATAAGGACTGGATAAACAGCACCTCAAAGCCATGATCCCGAACCGAAGTCAGCTTACCAAAGGCGGGAGTCCGGTTTTCGGAGAAGATCACGCTCAATGGAGTTCCATCCCGATGTCATCGGGATGGAACGGACTCGACCCGTGAGTTTTCCGTAGTTGTCCATGCGGACCGAACCGAGGAGACTGGACTCACCAAGCTTGCTCTCACCGGAGGGTACTAAATGAACATCCACAAGAATGCCCGTCTGACGCCGTGGCGTCGAGAGGAACTGGCTCTTTCGGTCATCGAGCGACGTCTTTCCTAAGCCTTGCGGCGCAGGCCTATGCTGTGTCGAAGCGAGCTGGCCTGTGATGCTGCTGTGGCATCGATGTGCCGGTGGTCGACCCCAACCTGGCTTCGACGTGAGATCGGCGTCGTCTTGCAAGAGAACGTGCTCTTCAACCGGTCCATTCGCGAGAACATCGCGCTCGCCGATCCGGCTATGCCATGAAGCGGGCATCGCTCGCCGGCGTTCACGATTTCATCCTGGAGCTGCCCGAGGGCTATGACGTGCGACTGCGTCATTGCCGGCGCCTGGGTCGCCGGCGTCGCGATTGCGCTACATGGCTTCTCGTCGAACGGATACTCTGATCCTTGAAGGAGCGAACGCCTCGGCACTGAGACAAGTTCGTGCAATTCCGAGTTATTCAGGCGGGCATTACGATCCGGTCGGATCGCTAAAGGCCCAGATCTGCGTAGCGGGTCGGGAACAGCTCTATCGTCACTGGAGGAGCCGCCGATTCCGCATATGCGCTGCGGCAAGCTTTATAGTCGCAGGAGACCGGTGCTTGCTTCTCTCCAGTCAAACGCGTCCGCTTGCGGTGCGGGAGCACCCGTCTGTCGGCCAATTAACCGCCTGGCCGGCTGTTTCCTCTCCTAACCAGCAGTAAGGCAGATGCGCGGGCATCCAGAGCCCATAGCCCCGCCTTTTCCACGCCAGCCTACCCGATCGTACGATCGTACTTCGGCTCTCGTCGACATCTTGCGCCATCGGGAGCCGTTCGTAGCACGCCGTCAGGCCGCTTTGGGAACGGCCGCACGGTAGCGGCCGGGGGCTGGGAATGGAGCCGCTATCCGGTCATGGTGCACCGGTATCCGCTGTCCGCGCGCAGCGCCCATGCGCGCCTGGAGCGCATATTCCAGGAGAGCCGCCCATTGCCGGACTCGTGCGTCTGCCTGACGTCAGGGGTACGGTTTCCGTCGAGAACCATTTCGTCCTCGCCCCGGCACGAACACGCCGGTCGTCATGGGCGCGACGTTCACGCTGAAGACTTCGCTTGTGGGTGCATGGCCGCCGGCGCAAGGGTGCGTGCGACGCGATGGCGACGATCTGCGCCATTATGGTCCGGACCAACTCGGCACCGCGCTCCAGGATATCGAGCTGTTCTCCGGTTGCGTGCGCGACAACATTGCGCGCTTCCGAGCGGACGCGGCCGATGCGCAGGTGATCGAGGCGGCAACACACGCCTCTGCGCACGAGATGATTCCAGCGCCTCCCCAACGGATATATGACCGACATCGGGGAGGATGGAGTCGGACTGTCGGGAGGGCAGCGGCAACGGGTCGGTCTCGCGCGAGCCCTGTTCGGCAAGCCGAGCTTTGTCGTGCTCGATGAGCCTGATGCCAATTTGGACGGCGATGGCAATCGAGCACTGGTCCAGGCCATCGAAAGGCTGCGGAGAGACGGAAAGACCGTTGTAATCGTGACCCACAGGCCGAACCTCCTGTCCGCGGTGGATCGAATGATCATTCTGCAAGACGGACGGGTAGCACAGATGGGCCGTCGGGAGCAGTTGCTGCCATCGCTCGTTGGCCCGAATGTAGCGTCGACACCGCGGCGGCCTGTCTGGGACGGCGGGCGCGCCGGACCGCCGGCAGCAGCCGCGACATCTCTCATGCGGCCACGCGCCGATGCGTAGCCAGCCGAGTTCAACGATGACGCCTGACAACTCAAAAATTGCCCCAACGATAGCGCGCGGTCGCGAGCTCCTGCGGACTGCCCGCTCGACGGCTGCCTCAGTTCGTATAAGCACAGTGGGGCTATCGGCGCTCCTGCATGCAGGACGAGTGGCGCGAGCCCCCTCCGTGCGGATTTCCGAACAGCCGGGTTTTGCCGGCACAACCCACGAGCCATCTCACGCAAACCTCTCCGGCGACTGGCACAAGCCCGCGCGGATCGGCCTTGGCGTCGTCGTGCTGACCTTCGGTATCCTCGGCGGATGGGCCTCTCTGGCCAGCCTCGACAGCGCGGTTGTCGCTTCGGGTACAGTTGTGGTCGAAACCGACCGCAAGGCAGTTCAGCACCTTGCGGGCGGCATCGTGGGTGATGTTCTCGTCTCGTCCAACGCGCATGTGACCGAGGGGCAGGTGCTTGTGCGTCTCGACCCTACCGAGGCACGGGCGCAGGGCGAAATCGCGAGGTCCACCGTCTTCTCGCTGCTTGCCCAAAAGGCACGGCTGCAGGCGGAACTGGACGAAGCCGAAATGGTCACCTTCCCGCGCGAACTCACGCGGGCTTCGAGCGCACCTGTGGCCCTGGGCGCGATGGAAGACCAGCTGCGACTGTTCGACAAGCGCCGCTCGGCCCGCACGAACGATGTTTCCATCTTGGAAGAACGCATCGCCCAGTCCGAACAGAAGATTGAGGCCGTGCAATCCCAAAGGGAGGCAGTCCGCTTGCAGATCGAGAGCATCACGGAAGAGTACGACAAGCTGGTGCCCCTGGCCAACAAAGACATTATTCCGATTACGCGGCTGACCACGCTCAAACGGCAAAAGGCCGACCTCCAAGGTCATCTTGGGGCCCTCGTTGCCGACACCGCGGGTGAGCGCCACTCGATTGGCGAGGCGCGACTCCGGATTGAGCAAGTCGGGCGTAAGGCCTTCGAGGAGGTCTCGGCACAGCTTGCCGACACCAGTGCCAAGCTCGCCGACGCAGGCGAAAAGCTGCACGTGGCCGATGACGTGCTCGACCGCACCGAAATACGCGCTCCGCGCTCCGGGCGCGTCGTAGGTTTCAGGGTCCACACGATAGGAGCCGTTGTTCGCCCCGGCGAGACCTTGATGGAGATCGTCCTCGATGACGACACTTTGATAGTCTCGGCGAAGATGTCGCCGGTCGACATCAACAATATAGTCGAAGGCCTTCCTGCCGAGATCCGACTGCCTTCCTTCAATGCCCGCTCAACGCCGATCGCGATCGGAGAGGTACAGGCCGTTGCTGCCGACGCGCTCCAAGACGAAGTGACGCGCGAACCCTACTACGAGCTGAAAGTTTCGGTGCAAGTCTCTCAGTTTCCTAAAGAGGTCCGCGCGAAGCTCAGGCCCGGCATGCCCGCGGAGGTTATAGTCGCTACCGGCGAGAGGACCGTGCTTTCCTACCTGACTCAACCGCTGACCGACGCCTTCCGCCTCGGCATGCGAGAGAACTGAGCCCATGGCACTCGCCGGCACCCTGCGCTCGACCTTCCTCTGATAAGATCGGGACAGACTGCAGTTCGGCCGCACTGCCGCACCGATACCCGCCGAGACGCAGGTATGGGGCTCTTGCATGTGTCTTTAAATCGTACCCGATCTAGAGAGCGTTTCATGGTTTGACGGAAGCGTAGCCAGCATTTGCGAAGTAGTTGTCGCATTCGTTCGGTTCGATGGTTGCGACGAGGGCGCCGACGTGACGCCAGGTGTCCTCGACGGTGCGTTTCTGGCATGCCGCATCCAGTGTTTGATCTTGGCGAAGGTCTGTTCGATCGGGTTGAGGTCCGGAGAATAGGGCGGCAGGAACCAGAGCCGGGCGCCCGCGGCCTTGATGATGTTCCGGACGGCCGCGGATTTGTGGCTGCCGAGATTGTCGATGATCACGGTGTCGCCGGGCTTGAGGAGTGGCGCCAACTCCTGTTCGAGATTGGCCCGGAAGCATTCGGCGTTGATTGGGCCATCGAAAACGCATGGGGCGGTGAGTTGGTCGCAGCGCAGCGCACCCAGGAAGGTCAGGGTGCGCCAGTGGCCATGCGGAGAGAAGCCGCGCAGACGCTTGCCCCTCGCCCCCAGCCGCGCAGCGGAGCCATGTTGGTCTTGATCCAGGTCTCGTCGATGAAGACGAGCCGTCTGGGATCGAGGCCGCCGTGCCACGACCGCCAGCGCTGGCGTCTGCGGGCTGTCAAGCGTCTCAACGGCGAGATCAAGCGCAGGACCGGTCGTCGGCATCTTCCCCAATGACGATGCCATCGTCCGCCTCGTCGGCGGCGATTGGAGGAACTGTCGGGAATTCTGTGCGCGAGGCCGGTTTCGTCATTGGCTGACGAACCTTTCGCCGAAGACGACGGCGAACTGGGTCTTGGCCTCGAACCATTCGCG
>NZ_JAMYKZ010000034.1:0-27087 GCF_040317735.1 Mesorhizobium sp. M1399 | reverse complement strand
GCCTTCCAATCTCCTCCATGACGATGTGAGGTGCAAAAGAGCAAGAGCCTGGCGCAGCATGGAGTGTGTAATGCATCAATTCCTCCGAAAACCGCATCTTACCCCCCATCACGTCGGGTGCGAACCCGTTTTCCAAGAAGCGGGATGAGATCGGAGTAACTAGCAGGTGGTTCGATTGGAACAAGCCGACGATCAGGACAGTCCCGCATTCGCGGGCAAAAGCCAAGCACGCGAAAGAACCGGCCTGCAGCTCGTTCGCATAGCGATCGAGCTAACCTGCCCCGCCGGCGTGCTGCCGAGCGAGCAGGCGGTCAACGCTCTATGGACCGCTGCCGGTGCATGAGGGCGAGGCGCTGGCAAAGGCGATTATTGAGACGGTCGAGCGACTGACCCGCTGCCCCAATTGAGGTGCGCCCCAGCACCGTCGCTCCGATCATCGGGACCCAAGTCTGACCTGACTGCTCAATGGTCCGGTGCACGGGCGGCGTCGGGAACTGCCGCATCCCATTCATAGTTGGTAGCGTCATCTCCGAAAGGAGAAATCGGAGCAAGAAAAGTCCCTTCATTGCGCTGATGGGGGCCCGCCGGCCATTGCTGGATTTGGCAGGCGGGCCCTTATCTCCCCGGACGCTCCGGATCGTCGCCGAAGCCAAGCAGCGAAGCGTGGCGTATATACCTGTGCTCGCCACGAAGATGCTTGATCCGTAGCTTCACGCCTGGCTCAACCCACAGCGTCGCCGGTCGCTTCTTGATGCCGCCCGGAGGTGGGCCGGCATGTTCCTTGACCCGCTTCCACAGCCGCTCCTTCATGTCGCGCCCCAACGAGATGAAGGCTGAACCGACATACTTTCCGGTGTCGGGATGCGCGAGCAAGGCGAACGCCGCCTTGCCCGGCTCGCGCCCGACGCCTAGCAGTTCGAATTCCTCGACCGTCCAGCTCTTGGTCTTCAGCCAATTCAACGTCGGGCCACTCCGATACGGGCTGTCGGCGCGCTTGGAGACGATCCCTTCAAGGCCAGCCTGGTCAGCGAGGTAGAAAATCGACTTGGCATCACCGGGTAGAGCCTCGCTGAACTGGATGCGGCTGTTCGGCTTGATGATGCCAAATAAAATTTCCCGGCGCGCCTTGCAGCCAACGTCGCGCAGATCGTGGCCGTCAAGATGCATGATGTCGAAGGCGCCGAGGATCGTGGCGTAGCGATCGCTGTGTACGGCTTTCTGTAGTGCGTCGAAATCGGGCAGGCCATTCACGCCCGTGACGACCGCCTCGCCCTCAAAGATCGCGCTCTTGACGTCGAGATCCCGCGCCGCCTCGATGATGCCGGTGTATTTCCTCGTCCAATCCGCTCCGCTGCTGCTGAAGGCGCGAATATCGTCAGGGCTGTTTAAGATGATCTGGGTTCGGTAGCCATCGAGCTTGATCTCGTGAATCCAGTGTTCACCCTCGGGTGGCTTTGCGACCAGCTTGGGCTCCATCGGACGGATAAACGCCAGCCTCGCCCCGTTCATACAAACTCCACGCCACACCAACCCGATTCAATAAACTTTGAACGTTTCGGTTCCGCGAACCTCAAAGCCCGCGTCTCTGGAGGGAGGAGACGCGGGCAGATCGGATGCCATACCGATCTCGGTAACGGAAGTGATTGCGGATATGGTCGTTGAAGTAGCGGCCCTTGGCGAATGCAGCTCGGAACGCGGCGTAAGTTTCCGGTGGGACGTCCTCGAATACGTACCCTTTTCCGCTGGCCACGAACCACACCGAGAGGGTTTTGCTGCCGGGATCATATTCCGTTTTGCGGATCGAGGTAGATGGCATGACCGCGGCTCAATAAAAGCAGTCAACGATCAGAGAAGCGGTGGCGTTCCTGGGTCAGTGCGGTGCGCCGGCCAAGAACCCGACCGCCGTCGGCTCTAGACTTGGCCGTCAATTAGAAGCACTCTGCCCCTCAAGAGGAGACAGGGGTTGGGCAAGTCTCGCTATAATGGTCGAACCGACCAGTGGCGTAAGCCGGGGCGCGTGCGCCAACTGGCTGGCGTTCCGAAGCGGCTCGTGTTCGTGGCCTTGGCGGCGATGGCAGCCTACGTGACGCAGTTCGTCATGCAGCATAGCGATCCTGTGCCCGAGCTCAACGTATCAAACTGGATCGGATCAAAGCCGGCGCCGATCGCCGGTGTCGCGTCTGTCATCGATGGCGATACGATCGGCCACGGCCAGCGCATCCGCTTCAACGGCATCGATGCGCCCGAGAGCCGGCAGTACTGCAACGACGCGAACGGTTCTGAGTATTCCTGCGGGCGACGGGCCGCTAACGCGCTGGACACGTTCCTGGCCGCCTCGAGGCCGGTGCAATGCAGTTTCGTCACTTGGGACCGCTACGGCCGCTTTGTCGGCGATTGCTGGCGGGCGGACGGCTCCAGTGTCGCCTCATGGATGGTCGAGAACGGCCAGGCGCTGGATTGGCCGCGCTACAGCCACGGCGCGTACGCGGAGCAGCAAGCAAAGGCAAAGGCGGCGAAGGTCGGTCTGTGGGTCGGAACGTTTCAGGCGCCCTGGGAGTGGCGGGCGGCGCACGCCGATAGGGCGACGCCCAGCCAGCCGCTTGGCCTCGTCAGCCGCAAGTTGGTCGCGCAGAACGGTTACTCATGCGAGCCGCGGCGAACGTGCAAGCAGATCAGTTCGTGCGACGAGGCCCAATGGTATCTTAGCAACTGCTCCTGGGGTGGAAAGTTGGACCGCGATAGCGACGGCGTGGCATGCGAGACGCTGTGTTAATGTGCCGAGTGCGAACGGCTGCGACTAAATGACGGCGGCGTAGTGTCGGAGTTCGGCCACGGTTTTGGTGAGCCCTTGCCGTTCGAGGGTGTCGAGGTATTCCTCTGCCGTCCTAGGAGGGTTTTTCAAGCGCGCGCGACAGCGTTGCGCCGCCACAACGACCGCAGCTGTGTTCAGCCCGAACTGATGGAACAGAAATTCGTCCGGATGCAGGAGCTCTAGCTGGAACTTCGCTAGGTAGTCTCGCGGAAAGTCTTTTAGATTGAAAGTGATGATGGCGTCGCAAGCCGTGTGGATGGCGGCTGCAAGAACATGTCTGTCATCACCGTCTGGGAGCTTCAGGCCTTCGATCAGATCCTCGTAGCCTTCGACCGAGCAGTCAGGTACAGCCTGATTCATCAGCTGCTTCGTCCGCAACAACTGCTCTGGCTTAAGGTCCTTGCGGTCATTAAGGACGTTACGAATCCATTCGTCATGAATGCGCTCGGTCCATTTCGCACGGAACAGCCCTCCCGCTGCGAGCTCCATGAGGAAGTCTCGCAGCGGGGCTGGGTACAGTGCGCAGGCGTCAAGAATGACGGTGTAACTGGACTTCCTAATAGCCCATCCCCAAGTCTTGCGCTTGGGCAGCTAGTTCGTCCATTACACGCTGACGCTCTTCCTCAGTTGACTTGCGGAACGCATCTAAATCACGGAACTTAACTCGACGATGAGTTCCTACCATGTGGAACTTCACCTTGCCCTCCTCGAGAAGTCGAACAAGATAAGGACGTGACACGTTCAGATAGTCAGCGGCTTCCTGTGTCGTCAGTTCGGCATGGATTGGGAACAGGGTAACGGCGTTACCCTGCGCCATTTCGGTCAGCAAATGATAGAGAAGATCATTCACTGCCTTAGGAAGGCGCAGCATCTCTCCTCCATCCACTTGAACGCGCAATTCAGCGCCCTCGTGTTTGGCTCTAGAAAGGTGGCGGCTGGCCTGCGCAGCCAATTCGGCGTCGTCGGCCGAAGGCAATATCGGTCGTTCGAGCAGCGTTGTCATGGTCGTCTTCCCTGTGTTCAACGGATATAGCACCGCGAATCAACAATCGCAATGTCCGAAATAACCGAAACAAGTGAACGAACCGTCACCTCTTTGGTTCCCGTTCCCCGCAGGTGCCGATCTTCGCTCGCCGGAGCCACGCCCCTGACGTTTCCAACTTGCCAAAAGCCGTTTATGTGGGAAGGCAGTGTGGGACGGCCCAGAGGTCAGCCCGTGAAAAGGACGTAAGTGATTGAAAACCTTAGCGCACCCGACAGGATTCGAACCTGTGACCTCTGCCTTCGGAGGGCCCTGCTGGTTGATCCTGCCCGGAGCATCAGACTAATGATCGCGCTTCCTTCCGGCCTTTTTCTAGCCGGCAGCCCGAGATGGTCCTACCGTGGTCAGAACCCCCTTTTAGTCTTGCGCGAAGTCGCCGTAGAGATGCGTGACGCCCCGGTATCGACTGATGTTCTCAATGAAGATTGCCTTGCGGAACAGCTCCGCGAGCGCATCAGAGAAAAGGCCGCCGGTCACCGCAACGAACGCGCCGGCCTTCAACTGGTTCGGATGGCGATCGAACAGACATGTCCAGCTGGCGTCCTGCCGAGCGAGGAAGCCGTTTTGCCCGTCCATGAGGGAGAAGCGCTTGCCAAGGCCATCATTGAAACCGTCAAGAGGCTAACCGCTCAGTCGGCCACTCCGTCGTTGAGATGAACGATCGCGTCGAGGATCGCCTAATGAACGCTGCCGGTGTCTTCCTCAATCTCGGTGCTGCTGATGCCTGGCGGCTTGGCGTCTTCGAACGGCTTATGCGTTAACTCGCTCATCGGAATCAAACGTGGGCACAGACGTTTCGGGCGGGTCGAACCCTATCCACTTTACAAGGAGTTCGTCCCGCGGGCGCTCATGGCGAACTAGATTGTGACGCGCATTAGGCTGCTTCTTCTCGGTATCCTGCAGCTTATATTTGCCAGAGTTGGACAGCGCAAGATTTCCAAGTCCGAAGCGGCCGAGCGAGGAACAAGGTCCGGATCCAGGGCTTCGGTACCTGAAGGAGCCTCACATGGGCGAGGACAGGTCAGACCACGAGCGATTGAAGGATTTCAGGCGAAGTTCCTAGCCAAGGAAACTGGCATAACGGAGACTCAAGCGCGCGAGCTGATTGAAATGATCGGAACTGACCACGCGTCATTGCTACGCGAGGCGCGCTTACTAAAGACCGGCCAAAAACCGCCAGGATAGAAGCTACGCTTCGGCTCTCAATTCAAAAAGGCCCGCCAGCAGAAGCCAGCGGGCAAGGGGTAGACTGTCCGGGTTGGGGTCAGCCCCCCAGTTTGGGATAAAAGTCTTCTGTGACATGCGCATCGGCCGAACAGATGAGCATCTCCGCCCTTTCGGAGAAGTTACGGGAATGATGGAAGCCCAACCGATCCATTGGGATCTGTCAATCGCCTACCGTCCAAGCGGCTGTCGGGAAGCCGACAGAAGTTCTTCCTCGTCCACTAGCCCGGCCATGTAATTTGCAATGATCCGGGACGCGAGCGCTTGACGTTGATGCTCAGATTGAGCGTCGACCTTCAACCGATCGAAAACGCGGCCCAGCAGCGCCATCTCGGATGGCTTGAAAACACCAGCATTTTCGGCTTTTCGATGTATCGGCATGACAAACCCCCTTCGCCACAGGATTTTGTCCGTGCAGAATTACCATACACCTAAATCGCCCCCGGGTTCCTGAAACCGCAGGCGCGGAAAACGACAGAAGCTCTAAAGGGTTTCGACCGGTCAGGTCATCCCCCGTCGCTATCGCTCGCGACCAGACGGTAGCGGAAGTTGTTGCGGATCTGGTCGTTCAAATAGCGGCCCTTAGCGAACGCGGCCCAAACGCGGCAAAGGTCTCCGGCGGTACGTCTCCGAGCGAAATCGCACGCGAACCACTTCTCAGCCGAATTTACCTTCGAAACGGACTGTTGGGATGTTCATGATGCGCTGTCGCGCGAACCCGATTTCGTCCTCCTCGATGTCCGCAGCCCTTCGATGTTCGCCCAAGGTCATATCCCCGGGGCCATCAACTTGCCCCATGGCAAGATTGTCCGCTCAAAGCTGGAGCGCTGGTCCGACCAAATCGTATTCGTCACCTACTGCGCCGGCCCTCATTGCAACGGTGCCGACCGGGGGGCGCTTCGCCTTGCGGAGCTCGGTCGCCCGGTGAAGATCATGGCTGGCGGCGTTACGGTTGGCTCAATGAAGGCTTCGAGTTGGCGAAAGATTCAGACACGTGACCATTGCGATCCGAGTTGCATCGCCAGGCGATGCCGCTCGGCTTCATGAACTGATTGTGGAGCTTGCTACGTTCGAACGGAGCGCCGCATCTTGCACTGTCCGAACTGGAGAACCTTCTTCGAGACCCGGTCAAACTCCTCGTTGCCGAGCGCGATAAACAATTATTGGGCTATTCCGCCATTAGCCATCGATCAAAGGGATCTAACTTCGGCGAGCCGTCTTGATTACGCAATCGTTTTCCAACAAACAGCGGCTTCCCAAGCGGCTGACGCCTGAGCGGCAATGTCATGGGCGGCTTCTTCGAGACCAGCCGCATAGCCATGAACAACACATGTCCTGCGCCCGACGAGCCGCGACCACGCTGCCCTACATCGGGCAACGCCGTCCGGCGGCATCGCGGCAAGGTCGATCCTAGTTCCCGTCTCGGCTTGCAGGAGGTCGATTGACGAACGCCAGCGTGGCGGTACGCGGAGTTCGTGAGAAAGCTTAACGTCAGCGACATCGACATCGAAAATGCGATCATCGAGCGAAAGGTGCAAACGTCGCTCCGCTGACGCTTCAAAGCCAAGCCCGCGCACCGTCGTCCTGTCGCTCCCAACCGGCGGTTGGTGGACGCGTTGCCGCTGTTGCGCTTAGGTTGGTTACGGTCCGCGCTCACTTGGCAAGCCCAACCCCCGCATCCCCCCGCCTGGTGCAAAGCGTTTGATCGGTCCCGCCGTTCTGGCAGTGCGGCGGGTTGCGGTCCAGGTGGAACATCGGCGCGCGGGGAAGGCGCGGTGCACGCAGCACCCTTTTCTCATCCAACGTGCGGCGCGCTGAAGGGTCTCAACGTCGGTCTGCCGCCGGAGCTCAACTAGCTGGACTATTGCTCGACCGGAAGCGGCTCGTGCTGCGGCTCAGCGTGGTGGAACACCTGTCCAAGATCGCGCGCGTCGAACGTTTGGCCGCAGACTGGGCAGTAGACAAAGTGCTTCGACTCGTCCTCTACCGGCCCGTCATGCGGCCTGCCCTCATAGCCTGTCGCGATGTTGTCGGTTCTAATCCGGGGCAACGACAAGTGCCTTTCGTCGTTTTGGCGGCCGATATTTCTCCATTAGCCGGACCTTGTCACGGTCGACCGTGACCAGCGGCCACAGGTCGATCGTCACGGTGTCCTCGTCGATGCGAGTGACCTCGCCTTTCAGGTCGATTTGCTGGCCTCGGTTCACCTTGATGTGGTCGATGATGGAATGTGGGAAGTCGTAACCTGGGATCGAGACGCTTACGCGGTCCTCTGTTATCCGCCTTCGAACCGTGGCAGTAATCGACACCTGGTCACCAATGCCTATTCTCCGAGCCATGCCATGGATTCTGGTGCGGGCAGTGTCTTCTTCAAGAGACTTCTAGTATACGCCGGCCATCCTAAGGCTGACCTACGACCAGAGTTACAAAAGTTGAACTTCATCGGGGAACACTCCTTCTGTCTGCCTGTTCGATTTGCCAGGCGCATCCCGCGCATTCAGACAGGAGAAGGAAGATGAAACGCATCCTTTTGGCTTCGGCCGTCCTGGCGCTGTCGGCCGGGCTTTCCTTTGCCCAGACGACCAGCGGAACTTCGAGCGGAACCTCGACGAGCGGAACCTCGACCACGACAACCATGCCCAGTACGACGGGTCAGGGCACCGGCACGACGAGCAGCGGGACCAACATGTCCGGCGATCAGGGCACCGACACGACCACCACCAGCGGCACCACAAATCCGAACTCGGCCAGAGACTGCGCGCCCGGCCAGCAGACTGGCAGCGCTCAGCAGGCTGCGCCAGGTCAGCAGGACACGACCGCCAACACCGCCGCGCCAGGCCAGGTGAAAAAGACGGACGAAGGTTGCTGATTGGCACATCGGCACAGGTTGGAATCACCAGCGTGTGGCTGGCCAGTCTCCCCCGACCACCGCGTGAACTCAACTCGGCTGGCGAGCAAGTTGCCGCCAGCCGAGCATCAGTCTATGAACCTTTGCGCTTGCTTGTGCTTTCAGTGGGGCACGCCTCGCTTCTGTTTGCTTTCGGTCAGATAGATACGCGATCGCCTCTACTCTAGCGCTGAACAGACCTGATGGCGCGCTGATCCACAGACATTCGCCAAAAGCCCGCGTCTCTGGATTGAGGAGACGCGGGCCGGATCGGAGTCAGCCGATCGTGCAGCAATATCGTATGGAGGATGTACTGCGTGCACCGAACCTTGCCCGCACCCCGGTGTTCCACCTGGAGCGCAAAAAATCCCGCCGCACACTGCCAGGGCGGCGGGACCGATCAAGCGCCTTTGCACCAGGCAGGGACTTCGGGGGTGGGCTTTGCGAGGTGCGCGCGGACCGAAAGCGAACTTAGGGCAACAGCGGCGACGCGTCCACCAACCGCCGGTTGGAGCGACAGGACGATTGAGACACCGGCAGGTCAGGTCATCCCGGGTCGCTATGGGTCGCAACCAGATGGTAGCGGAAATTGTTGCGGATATGGTCGTTGAAATAGCGGCCCTTGGCGAATGCCGCCCGGAAAGCGGCAAAAGTTTCCGGCGGTACCCCCTCAAACTCGCACCGCTTACCGCTGGCCACGAACCAGACCGAGAGGATTCTTCTGTCGGGATCGTATTCCGTTTTGCGTATCGATATGGAGGGCATGACGGCGGCTCGATTCGAAAAGCAATCAACGAGCGGAGAGGCCGTCGCGTTCCTTGCGAACGTGATGGTGCGGTGAGGCACGAGGCTCAATGCGGAGCGCCAGCGGCCGCGATCAGCGCCTCCTCAAGAAACCGCTTCAGCTTCGCCGAGCGCTGGGAGTTTCATCTGCTTGCCGTTCTTACTTGCCCGGGACGACAGACGGCGGTCGCGGTATGCCATGCGGGGCGCTTCAATACGTCGCCGCGTGGGATGGCGAGGAGGCGGGCCAGTGCCAGTTGGACCTTGTAATGGAACGCGCAGCGGCGAGCAGGTGTGGTTGATCGGCGCGTCTCGCGTTCCATGGCCCGTTTTCCTTGCGCCGATCTTCCGCCATCTTGGCCTTCACCCGCATTGCTGAGGATCTTCGTGAGGTGAATTGAGATCCGCTACGTCGCTGATCCTCTGGGACTGTCAAGGGCCGCTCGGCGGGCTTTGCTCCGGAACAATGTCTTCTTCCGAAAGTTTTTCCTTAAGTAGCAAAGGAGATTCGAGATGTCAGAAAGTCGGGAATGGTTTGTCCAATGGCTTAGAGACGCTCATGCCATGGAAGAGCAGGCCGAGACGATGTTGAACGGGCAGTTGGGTCGCATCGAGAACTATCCCGAGCTGAGCGACCGGATCCGACAGCACCTCGACGAGACGAAGCAGCAGGCTGCCCGGCTGAAGACTTGTCTCGATCAGATGGACGAGGGTTCATCCACGATGAAGGACGCTGGCGGCAAGCTGACGGCGATGGCGCAATCGCTGAGCGGCGTCTTCGCTGGAGACGAGGTGATGAAAGGATCGCTCGCGAGCTACACGTTCGAGCACATGGAAATCGCCTCCTACACGATCCTGATTGCCGCCGCTCGATCGCTCGGCGAAACCGAGGTTCTTCGGGCTTGCGAAGAGAATCTGCAAGAGGAAGTCGCGATGGCGGATTGGCTGAAAACCCATCTTGCCTCAACGACCGAGCAGTTCCTTGCGCGGGCCGAAGCGGACAGCGACAGCGCCAAGCGGTGATCGGTGGGAACGTAGCGATCTTGAAGTGAGGGATCGGCGCGGAAGCTGGTTAACACCGGCTCCGATGTCGACGAGCGAGCTCCGCGGCTTGGAACTGAATAGGAGCGGCGGCGGACGGCAACGATCGAGGATGCCCATCGATCATTGCCGCCAAGGGAACATAGCGAAAATTGCTTGTAGGCGTTGCCGTAGCATCAAAGCGCGCTCGATACCTGCTTCCGGCGTCGGCATTCTTCGAATTTACCGGAACGACGTACCTGAAGGCGAAAGATCGATTTCAGCTCCACGCTCCTCGTTTGTGGCCATCGCCGGACCGAGAGGAAGTCCGCCGCTCCGCTAACACGTGGCTGGACGGGGCGCGCCAAGGTCATCGCTGACTGTCAAACCATTTCTGCAGAATTTGACGCACACAATACCGATCCGAGGCCAACTGGGAGTGCATACCAGCTTGGAACTGTGCGGAACCGTACGAAGTCGATTGCAAACAACCAACCTGGTTGGCCGGGCATTAATTTAGCAAAGCGTCAATTAGGGAAAGCATCGGGAGGAAGACCATGCTGCACGTTAACATGCCTCGCGAATTTGAGGTTGGCGATGAGGTTTCACTAGCAGGTACCGTCATCACGATTCTCCCCAGCGGGCGCGCCAGGGTGAGCATTCCCTCGTATGACCATCCTTATACGATTGATCCGCCACCCAAAAGTCCGGGCCGGAGACCGAGTGGTTCTTGTTGGGGACGTCACCCGCATCGATCGCGGAGCAAACAAACTCACTGTGCGGATTGACTGCGGCGGGGTGATCACGGTCGACAAGTCGGCGATCACTCGGCTGAGAAAGCACCGCCGGACTTCAGCGGGTTGACACTACGGCGATACAACGGCCACGCTTGTCGGCGTAGGGAAGATGCAAGCGCACTTTGAACAGCCCAAGGGCGCGGCGCTGTCCAGCCGGATAATGGGCGGACGAACGGATAAGCCGGAGTTCGACGGCTAGCAAGTCCGATATGCGCCTATCGCGACCCCGCTTCACCTGCCGTCCAGCCGTTCGCGCATTCGCGATCGTCGCTCTCAACAGGCGGCGCGCCCGGCCAGGACGTCTCGCATGGGCGCGCTGTCGAAGGAGGCGCCCAGCAACATTTCGGGTGAAGGCCGCGGGCATCCGATCGATCGTAACCTTTCTCTGCAATGATCGCCTTGTCGCCGGCGATGGGCCTCCGGCTCTTACGCATTATGGAGATCACATGTTGGTCCCGGCACCCACAAGGAAGCCCGGAACGGGTGAAGTACAATTGTCGGTAAGCGCAAGGCGACGACAATCAGCGGCCCCGCTAACAATCGTGGTTGCGCCTTTGGGCATCATGGTTCAGACCGCTGGCGGATTAGAACTCTGCTGGCTTTGCGATCGGCTCATCGCTGCCGACAATCGGTGAGCTATATAAAGGGGCATGTCCACACGCCGAAAAATCAATGCAACAGCGAAACTGATTGGAGAGTGGCCTTTAACCCCGGCTGCAACGCTTGGATCGTCCGTCAGAGCGAGGGGTATTTTCCTTGAAATACGCGCCCGCCTTCCAACGGAGTTCAGGAAACTGCTCCATATCGAGTCCCGCGTGCTTACCCTGCGCCTGTCTGAGGGCACCGAGAATGATGTGCAGGTGGTATTCGGGATCGTATCCAATGCACTGCAGAATATCGAAGACCTGCCCGTAATCCCCCGTGAAATCGAGGACATTCTGACGATCTCGACGGCCGAACGGCACCGCTGGCTGAAAGATGGTCGCTTGCAGAGCGCCGGGACGAAAACGGTGAAACTCCGCGGGCGGGCAAGGAACATCACCTTTCACGTGTTCGACCCGCAGCACGTGGAGGATGTGCTTGACCGCGACCTGGTTACGGTCTGGCGCGAACAGGACGCAGCGACAGCTGCAGAGAATAGGCGGCGAGCCGCGGGGAAGGCCGCTATGACACGTGCTCAAAGAAGCGGCCGCGGAACTGCAGCTTCAGTTGGCTATGGCCCCGATGAGAACTCGCACTCCAGTTTGCGCGGCTGGGAAGATTTTGAGAATGACGGACTCCTGCGCTGATAGGCCGGGCGCACAAGCAGGTTAGGACGTTTGCCTGCGCCGTGCGAGATGCGCAAGGAGGGCCGTCAAACGCATCGCGTTCAGGACCCGCTTCGCAGGGACACCGCCCTTGCGCGCCATCTCGACCCCCCAATGCATGTGGTCGAGCTCGCGGATCGAGTGAGCGTCCGGATTGATGCTGAAGATGCAGCCCTGATCGAGTGCCTTTTGATGCCAGCGCCAGTCGAGGTCGAGTCGCCAAGGATGTGCGTTGATTTCGACAGCGACGCCGTGTTTTGCACACGCTTTGAGGACTTTGTCGACGTCGAGATCATAACCGGGCCGGCGCAACAGCTGGCGACCGGTCATGTGCCCGAGGATTGTCGTCCGAGGATTTCCGATCGCCTCAATGATACGCTCCGTCTGTTCCTTCTTGGGCAACTTGAAGCGGCTGTGCACGCTCGCGACGACGAAATCGAACTGCTCCAAGATATGATTCGGGTAATCGAGCGAGCCATCCGCCAGGATGTCCGCCTCGATGCCCTTCAGTATGCGAAATTTTCCATTGTATGCCTTGTTCAGCCGGTCAGCTTCGCGGTGCTGTTCAGCAATCTCCTGCAACGAAAGGCCGCCTGCGTAGTGAGCGGACTGCGAATGATCGGCGACACCATAGTATTCGAAACCGCGCTTGCGCGTGGCTTCAGCCATTGCCTCAAGCGTTTCGGTGCCATCGGATGCGGTCGTGTGAGAATGCAGGATGCCATGCAGATCTTCATCCCGAATGAGGGCGGGTAGCTTCTGCTTTGCCGCTCGCTCAATCTCGTCCCTGCCTTCGCGCAATTCAGGTTCGATAAACTGCAAGTCTAGAGCTTGGTAGATTTCTTCTTCTGTCGCTGACGCGATCAGCTTTCTCCCGCGATGAAGCCCGTCGGCATTTAGGGTGAACCCCTTGTCGGCCGCGAACGTCTTCAGTTGCTCGAGGTGGTCTGCCGAACCGGTTGCCTCGAGCATGCGCGCGCCAAAGTGCTTCCTGTCCGTGACAACAAGCCTCAGGGTCGTATCCTCGATTCCAGTCGATTTTCTGGCCTGCGCTACCAGGGCGAAATCGGAAACGAGCTCGCAACCGCGCCGGAAGTCGCCTGCAATTTCGACGCGCGAAAACTCTGGATGCTCTTGCTTCACTGATATGACCGCATGTTCGAGAAGAGCGGCGGCCTTGTGCAGGTGAAGTTGCGTTTCGCCGCTTCGCACGATGGCCAGGTTCTGCAGGAGCTTTGTCTGAAGCGCGGCGCCGAGGCCTTTGACTGGGCGTATGCGGTCTTCTCTTGCTGCGGCCTCGAGCTCCGCCAGCGAGTTCACGCCGAGCGCCTGATGAAGCTTCAGTATCTTATCGGGACGAAGCCCGGGTATGGCAAACAGCTCCATCACGCCCGCTGGAACATCCTCGCGCAGCTTCTCAAGGCTTGGGTGCGTGCCGGTTTGGTAAAGCTTGGTCACGATGTCTGCGATCGCTTCACCGATCCCCGGGATCTTGGTGAGGGCGCCGGCGGCGATGATCCGATCAAGCGGCTGCGACAGCGCCGTCAGACTGTCTGCCGCGCGCAAGTACGCCTTTATGCGATAGGGATTGTCGCCGCGCATAGACGCCCGTTGTGCGTATTCCCTCAAAAGACTGGCGACGGTCCTCGGATTGATTTTTGCCATGGCTTCAGCCAAACGGAGGCCGATCTCCGCAGGTTCCAATCAGGCAAGGCCATGAGCGCCGCGTTGCCCTTTAAATCCCGGCTTTACTGCCTCTTCACGTACGCTACAGATTGGGCAAGGATTGGTCAGCGCGACCCCATCCAGCCAGAGCTTTGGAGGCTGCGCGTTTCTTTAATTCAGGAGCATCGCCCACGTGGAAATGAGAGGGCGCATCTATTGTCTTCATCTCCGCCCACGTGATCGGTGCCGCGACAGGAGCGCCCGGACGTGATCTCGCGCTGTAGGGCATGATCGCGGTCGCCCCGCGCTGATTGCGTAGATAGTCCACAAAGATGCGACCCTTGCGGCGCGTCTTTGACAACACGGCCGTGAAATGGGCCGGATCGCTCCGGCCGACCGCCTGCGCCAGGCGAGACGCAAAGTCCTTCACCTCTGGCCACTCGGCGCCAGGGGTGAGCGGCGCGATGACGTGCACTCCTTTGCCTCCCGTCAACATCGGGAAAGTCGTAAGCCCCAGCGATTTAAGGATAGCGCGGAACTGAAAGGCAGCGGCGCGGACGGCCTCAAAATCGAGGCCTTCATCGGGGTCGAGGTCGAAAACGAGGCGGTCAGCCTTTTCGACATCCTCGATCCGAGCCCCCCATCCATGCAGCTCGATCGTTCCCATCTGGACGCAAGTCATCAGTCCGTCGGCATCGTCGACATAGAGATATGGTTCCTCGTGCCCGTCCTTCTCCGTGATGCCGACGTGGTGGACTTTGTCGCCAAAGCTGCCGGCGTCGTGTTTTTGGAAGAAGCACTTCTTCGCGCGGCCCTGTGGGCATCGAACCAGACTGATCGGCCGGCTGCCAACCCAAGGAAGCATGATCGCCGCGACCGCTGCGTAATGGTCGGCGAGCTGTCCCTTGGTGATGTTGGACTCCGGATAGATGACGCGGTCACGGTTACTTATCGCGATGGCGGTTGTCGCAGACGCGGCGAGATCGGCTGCATGACGTTCAGTCTCGAGCACGACCGCCTCCGGCTTCTTGTCTTCGCGGAGACCAAGATAGCTCGGATGTCGTAACGTCCCTTCATTTGTCATTTCGGTGAAGGCAATCTCAGCGACCAGTTTCGGACGGAGCCAGTGTGCGCCGCGCACTTCGGCGCGTGGTGCGTCGACGGTGGCGGCCTTCTGCTCAAGCGGCGCCATGATCTTCAAGAGACGAAGAAGTTCAGCGGTATCGAAGCCGGTGCCGACTTTCCCGGCGTAACGCAGCTTGCCGCGGTCATGAACGCCAAGGATCAAGGACCGAAACGCGCGGACCTTGTCGGACGGCGTCCAGCCGACAATCACAAATTCCTGCCGCCTGATGCATTTGATCTTCAGCCAGCTTGCGCCGCGGGCCGCCACATAACTCGAATCGGCGAGCTTTGAGATGACGCCCTCAAGGCCGGCTGCGCAGAAGCGATCGAGCAGCTCTTCTCCGCGGCCGAGGATATGGTCGGAGTAACGAAGGACGGGATCTTTCGCAGGCAAGATCGCCTCCAGCTTCGCCTTGCGCTCAACAAGAGGAAGCCTTGTCAGATCTTCGCCGTCGAGCTGCAGCAGATCGAACGCATAAAAGTCGATAGTCGCCGGGGCACCCTTCAATGCATTTTGAAGCGCTTGGAAGTTAGATCTTCCTTCCGCATCGACAACCGCGGCCTCGCCGTCAATCAGGGCGGAGCGCACCTTGAGCTTGCGAGCCTCGGAGAGGATCGAGGGAAAACGGCTAGACCAGTCCAGGCCAGATCGTGTGTAGGCTCGCGCCTCGCCACCGCCGACGGCAACGAGAATACGGTAGCCGTCGTATTTCATCTCATGGATCCAACGATCGCCGGCAGGGACCGTGTCCACGAGCGTTGCGAGCTGGACCGGCCGGAAAGCGGGCGGCGCTAAAGTGAGCTCGTCACGAGCGGGCGACTTCGCTTGACTAGCGCTCGACGCATTGATTGCCTTACGCGACGTTGGCTTGACCACTCTGACCTAAACCATACTCAGAGACGAAACAGCGTTATCCGCCGTCCAACGCGCGACTACTTCTTTAGTTTCGCTTCCGACCGTGTTGAGCTTTTCGCGATCATTGCCGACCCGCTTGATTAGCGCCTCGGACTGAGGCCGTGCTTCCTGCCTCCGGCCCTTCCATTCCCGATTTTCGCGCACAGCTCACAGGCGATAATCAAGAGCAGGAACGTGCCCTCAACGCCGCCACAGCGATATCCGCATAGCGCCGTCGGGTCAGCTCCACCTCCTCTATTGGAAGATCGTCAAGGATTCCTTCGCGGCGGTCGCGGAGCACGGTCTCTAGGAAGCACACCTTCAAGGAGTCACCGAGGTAAAGAACGCCAAAACCGGTTGGCGTAAAGACGGCGTCGAGGATCGCTGAACCGGCTCGGCGACTTCCCGTACCCCAATGGATCAGGATAGGTGCTCCAGTAGATCCGACCGAACGTCCGACCCCGCGGTATGGTCTCGATTTCGAGCTTTGCGGCTGCGAAATCGGGTGGAGGTGGAACGCCGGGCATTCAGTCGAAATCGCCCCTGGCCATGCCTTCCGCCGCGGCCAACACCGAGGCGTCATCACCTTGCTGAAGGGCTCGAAGGCCCGTCCGCCCATCGAGGGTGCCATGGCGCGACGCCAGAAACCGATAGACGGCCCAGGCACTGTTGCCCAACATGGCATGCAGCGCCGGCAATGCGCCGAAGGGACGACCGTCCTTGTCGAGTTGCCAGACAGGAAAGCGGAAACCGCGTTTGGCGCCATCGATCCCGAGCACCTGCCCGCTTTGCCGCTTGGCGTTGACCGTCACCCGCGATGTGCCGAGCAGCTTGGCAAAGGCATCCGCGCTCAGCATGCCCTCGCCGGCGACAATTTCGGCAACACGCTTGCGGCCACGCGCGCGCGCTCCGGCAAGAGCCGCCTCAAGTTCGGCATCGGGCATGCCCGTGTCCTCGACGGGAAAGGTGTCGTCTGAAGCGATCGGTTGCTCTTCGACTGGCGTGATCGTCTGCGCATCAGCCGCCGGATCGACCTCTACCCGGAACGATACGCGGTGGCCGATCTTCCGGCTGCGTGCGATCGCTTCCTGATAGCGTTCGAGCAATACCTTCTTGAAGTCTGCCTGTGCCGGAAGCTTTGTGGTGAAGCTCAGGGTGGCGACTCCCGCATGCGACGCGGACCCGCTATGATTGCTTGGTTTTGGAGCGGCCATGAAGAACCTCCTGCTGTCACCAATATGGTTACAGATCGCAAGTTCGTCAAGTTGGATAACTTCGTAAGGGAGAGAACCTTGCGTTGCGGACTACACAATTCCCCACGCTCGAAACCTTCCTCTGCCCGTCATCTCGCGCAGCCCGAGCTCGCCGACCAGATTGAGCGCCCCCTGTTTTGTCACTTTTAGCCGCTCCTGGATCATGCCTGCCGAGACGAGTGGCCGCGACAGCACGAGTTCGACCTCGGACAGTTTGGAGCTGGTGCGGCGGTCGCGGAGTTTTCGCTCCATCTGGCCTTTTGCCAGCACCAGCCGATCGTGTTCCTTCAGGCCGACCAGCGCGGCGTCGTGGATAGCATAAAGGCAGGCCAGCAACCGGTCCGACCGGTTGCGCGCCCGCCGCCGCTCGCGCGGGATGTTTTTGGCACCGAGATGCAAGCAGGCCAGATGGTTGGCGGCAAGGCCTTCCTGCCGCAGCAGCGCGGCAACAAGCAGCGGCCCGAGCCAAACTCCATGCTGAAGCACCTCGATGTCCGACCAGGCTTCGAGCAGGATCGCCGCGCGCAACACCGCCGGCAACTCCCGCGTTTCCGCGATAACGTCCTGCCATTCGGCCAGCCGTTCTTCTTCATTCCAGTCAAGATCGTAGATCAGGCCGTTTTGCGGCTCCGGCCGGTGACGAAGTGACATCTCCTCTCTTCGAGCAGGCACGTCGGCGCCGCTCAGAATCTTCGACGAGCGTGCCAGGACAGCATCGATCTCGGCAAACTCCTCAGCCAGAAGCTCGTCCTCAATATCGTCCCGAACATCGGCTTCAACGACGCTGTTTCCACCCCCCTGCCCTTCCCGGTTTTTTTGTTCCGCCTCCGACATGGCGCCACCCCGGCCGGTCAGGGCCAAAAAACCGTCACGGCTGAGCGCCCAGTCCGGCTTCTGCGAAAAAATTCGCCGGCGGGTTCGCAGCACAGCATGGGCCCGGGTGAGCTCATGGGTCGGCGTCCGAATGTCCATATGGGCGTCGTGCAGGACCAGGTCCTCAAGATGGGCGAGCTCGCCCTCGATCCACAGCGCGGCGGCTGCGTCGGCGAAGTGCTGGCGCTCGACAAAACCGTCGCGGACGGGGGAACGCGCCAGTCGCTCATCAAGCCGCGCCAAAGCCTCGGTCGCCTTCGCGACGGGCGCGATGAGGGTGTCGAGGGACAAAAGACCGATGTCGTAAGCCATTGTTTTCATGATGCCTGATTCGCGTTAGTCAAGCTATCCGGCTGTTAAGTTGACTTGCAGGGGATTTTCTCTGGCGGCTTTTTCACTATCGATAATGACCTCTTATCGATACTTAATCGTTACACTCAGGCAGCCCAGTTCCAAGTTCGTTTGCTTTCTCCCTCCGAGCCCACGATGCGGCGATCCCTTCGCAGGTCAGAAGCAGCAACTGGTATACTGCTCGTTGCGCAAGCTCCGGCAAACTCGCAACCCGGGCGCCCCGCGGCGTGGTCGTTGCGCAGTTAAGATCATAGACGACCGCGCGACTTCCCCCTCGCGTGCTAGGCACCTGCGGCTTCCTTCATGCGCGCCAGATGCTCCACGGCAGATCTGTTCAGCGCACTTGTGCAGTGCCGTCCGTTCTCCCAGCCAGACGAGCGCTTCCTCACTGATCCAGTAATGTTTGGAATAGCGGGCCTTAACACAGTGAAGACGGTTGACGAGGAAAGCGAAACCGACGGGTGCGCGTAGGCCGTCTTCCATGATCGCGGAATTACCTGAATCACCAAGTTCGGTACTATCCACCGCGGCGGACCCCAACCCGCCCGGCCGGCGCCTATTCAGGCAAACTACCCCAACGCCCCCCCCAGCGGCGCCGGCCACCTTCCCCGCTAGGCGAGCGCTTCAGTTCCTCGGCAGCTTGTGGATCTCCAACCTGACCGGGCCGCCTCTGTCACAGCTCGTACAGAACAGGGCCCTTTCGACCGTGCTGAACAGCGCATCTTTGCCATAGCGCCGGACCAGGCCAGCGGCCTTCACCTCGGCATGATGTGAGCAGTTTTTGCACCAGGCGCGCAGCGTGTGCCATTCGCGCAGATCGCCAAGCGATACGAAAGCGCCACTTCGACATTGCCCCTGATGGCATTGGAGGGGCACATCCGATGCGCCGCCGATACAAGCGATCTATGCGCGACATCCGCTGTCGGGCCGCGGCGCCGAGGACGATTCGATCCAAAGGGCGTACCAGCGCTCTATTCTTCGCTATCGGGGGTGACGGCGCTGAGGGAAGCCAATCAGGCGGCAGCCTTCAGCCGACCACCCTGCTTGCCTATGACGCCGAGATTGAGGGCATATTTGATAGCCGGGATGAGGACGCCCTGAAAGCTGAAGGGATGGATCCCGCCGCCCTTGCCCACATGACTTGCAAAGGCCCTGTCATGGGCGTCGAACACCATCTCCTGCGTCTCGCGCGGATAGGCCCTGACGAACATCATGCGGCTGTGGCAGAGCCGGACATGGGCGACCTTCACGGTCACCGTCACGCCGTTGATCAGGACGATCTCGTGGCTCCAGTCGAACTGGTAGGCCTCGCCCGGCGCGAAGAACAGCGGCACATAGGCGTCCGCCGTCGCCGACCCCTGCGCCTTCGCCCAGCTCTTCGCGTAGCGGCGGACGGCGTCATAGCCACCGTCGTAGCCGAGACTGCAAAGCTCTTCGTAAATCCGGATCAGTGTCAGTTGCTCGCGCGCCGCCTTGCCACGGTTGCCATTCAAAAACCCGTCGAGCTGATCCTGCCACGGACCGATCTTCGGCTTGGGCTGCCGGTCGCGTTCGTAGGAGAACGATGTCTCATTGGATCTGAGAATCTTGCGGACGGTGTTCCGCGACACAGGCAACTCGCGGCAAATCCGCTTGAGCGACCATCCCTTCACATGGAAGGCGCGCCGAACCCGGGCAATCGTATCCACCGACTTCATCCCCACACCATCCGCTCGCCACGACGAGCCGATGGTCGCAAATCAAAGCATCAGGGGGGGGGGCAAAATTGGACGCCGATTCCCCGGCTTATGGGGTCAATTTTGCACGCCGATTCTCAGCTAAAGTCTTCGACTGTCCCCCCCATGCCGCTCAAGCCCTGCGAGCAGGCTCGCTCGGGCGTCAGCCATAAACTCAAATTGAACGGGACGACCTGTCTTCTGCTGAAACACTATCGCGCGAGTCCGAATTTCGGGACCTGCGACTGACGTGCCGATCCTAAGCTTCACAAGATCACAGCCACGCAGCTTGCTGTCGATGGCTAGATCAAAAAGTGCGCGATCACGCAGCCGAGGGGCACAGGGACACGGGAGACCCCTTCCTGATGCTTAGCCAGTATGACGGATAAAGTCGCGTTGCCGTGAGCGCATCTCAGCGAGCAAGGCCGCTTCGTCAGTCATTCCGTCTTGGAACAATTGCAATAGCGTAGACGCGATTATCTCAGCGTCGCCCGAGCTTGCATCGTGGTTGCCGTCTGCGCATATCTCGTCGAACACTCGTTGGAGTAGCGCAAGATCATTCGGATAAAATGCGCTTGTGCCGACGTAACGCTTAAACATCTCACCTCACGAGGCGAGAGTACGACACCCTCTCAATCGCCGGCTGCCTAACAGTTGGCTGGCGACATCATGACTGTAGGCTAACGCACCGAAATAGCGAATCTATTCGCCAACGTTTCGCACGAACATCCCCTCCTCCTTAGCAGCAGCCCCGAAGGCTTTACGGGCCTCCTCCGGAGTCGCCCGATCCTCGACGGCGCGTCGATGTATAGTTGTGCAGCCTTCCGCCACTTAGGTCCCATCTTGGTCCACTTCAGGAGTTCCTCGGCGGCACCCTCGACATTGTTAGACCCGTAGGTCGGTCGGTCTTGACGTACACTGGAGGGGAGAACCAATGGGTTGCCACGACACCTCCTACTCAGGGGAGAGATACATCTTGGCCTCCTTTGCGGCAGCCTCAAAGGCCTTTCGCACCACCTGAGGGTCAATCGAATCGCCCTCCAGATCTGACAGGCACAGCGTCACCGCCTTATGCCAGCAGGGTCCTCTCCGGGTCCACGTTTTGAGCTGCTCAAGGGCTGCCCTCGCATTGTTGCAGCCATGCCTGACACCGGTTTCAGTCTTCACGAACACCGGAGGGACGAACCAATGGGTTGCCATGATACCTCCTACTCAGGGGAGAGATACACGTTGGCCTCCTTGGCAGCCGCCTCGAAGGCTTCACGGACCTCTTGGGGGGAGGATTTGCCCTCGAATGCATCGACGCAGGATTGGACAGCCTTGGTCCACCTCGGGCCCTTTGTGTCCCACGCCATGAGTTCCTCGGCGGCTCCCTCGACGTGGCTGACCCCATGGCGAATGCCTGGACGTTTCGTCTTCACGTAGACCGGTGGAGAGAACCAGAAGGGACCCATGAGGATGAACTTAGAGCGGCAAGAGGCTGCTGACCAACCCAGTTGCAGCCTCCGCTGATAAGGGAACAACGCAGGCCCTCGCGGGTTTAGAACTCGCAGCGGTCGATTCTTCGTGGATGCACCCGCTGTCGGGCCCGTCGCTTTTCTCACGGGCGGCGGGCCCTCGTGGCTAGAGACTGACTTTGCAATCGAATTTAGCTATTTGCCGTTGGGGGGAAGTAACGTCCCCTCCTCCTTAGCGGCAGCCAGGAATGCCTTACGGGCCTCCTCAGCTCCCATCTCGTCGAATATCACGGCCATGCAAACGCGCACCGCGAGGTCCCAGCAAGGGCCACGCTTGGTCCACTTCATCAGCTCCTCGCCGGCTGTCTCGGCGTTGTTGACGTTGCGAATGATCCCGGTACGCTGTGTCTTGACGGGGACCGGAGGGTTGAACCAGTGGGGGGCCATACGTCACTCTTTGTCGGCCCTATCAAGTTCCTCCAGCAAATACCTTTGCTCAGCCGGCAGCTCCCGTTCTACAGGCAGATTTAGCATGTTGCGAAGGTAATTGCGGATTACCTCTGAGGTGATCCACCGCCGCACAACTTCGGCAATAACCTTCTGTTTGGCTTTATCGATTTCAGCCATGTTCGGGCCTGCATGCTTAAAAGGACCGAACTGCACCTCGAGCGGATTTGTTCCTTAAGGGGGCCAGAATGTTTGAGACAAAAATCTGGGCGGGTGATCGGATAACTGGCTCGCGCGAGGCCCCCCGCGCGCCCTGCGTTTCCCACTGGCGAGGCCCTAACAATCCCCGTCAGAGAAGTTGGAACCGCCAAGCTGCTGCCGTTTCGTCCGCGACGCCATCCACCATTACATGACCGATGCCCCGCGAGCAGCGCTCGATCCGCGCCTCGACGCGGTACACATCACGCAAGAGCGCCGGCGTGACGACATCTTCCGGCGTGCCGCAGGCGAACATCCGGCCCTCGGCGATAACGATGCATTTGTCGGCGAACCGGAGGTGTAATCAAGAATTATCTTTCAGAGCAATTCCAATGTACCGCTTTGGGGGAGAGCATTTCGGGTGATGACGGCTCACGCAAACTATTCGCTGCGCGACGAAATTCGGGACCATTGGTCCGATCGCGCCGAGACCTTCGACCTGCAGGTCGGTCACGAGATTTTTTCCGAGCAGGAGCGCGCCGCATGGAATGCGCTCATAAGCAAACACCTCGGACCCTGCGTCGGACGGGTGGCGTTGGATCTCGCCTGTGGGACGGGCGTGATTTCGCATCTGATTCACGATCTGGGGTTTGTGGTGGCGGGCCTCGACCTGCTCAGAAGCCATGCTCGCCAAGGCACGCGCCAAGGCACAAAACCGCGGCGCCGGTATACGCTTCATCATAGGGGACGCCGAGCGGACGCTCGAGGACAAGGCGAGCTACGATGTCATCGCCACTCGTCACCTAGTCTGGACGCTGGTGGAGCCAAAGGCCGCGTTTGCCGAATGGTTCTCGCTGCTGAAGCCCGGCGGCAAGCTGCTGGTCATCGACGGCGATTTTGTCAGCCGCAACTGGGCGACGAGTTTGCGGGAACTTTGGGAGAAGCTCACAACCGGCAAGTCGCGGGTCGTGGACAATGACCTCGCCTCCATGGCCAGACGCCACCAGAGCATTCTTGCCGGTGTCTATTTCTCGGGCGGCGCACGGGCGGAAGAGATAGGGCGCCTGCTGGCCGAAGCCGGGTTCGATCAGCCCGTCGTCGTCTGGAAACTGGTTGCGATCCATCACGCCCAAGCTCAACAGATGAGTTGGCCCAAGGCGCTCGAACGCGCCACCCAGCACCGCTTCGCGATCTGCGCGACAAAGCCAAAGTAAACTCCTCGGCGCTGCCGGCGTCGGTCGCTCTAGTCAGGGTGGAACTTTAGGGATTTCTAATAATTGCCTGTGACCATTAGGCACGCTCCCTCCACTGCCCGCTGCAGATCGGGCCGCAACCCGATCGGGCCCGCGCTCTCCGCCAGAGGCGCGGGCTTCTTGGTTGCCTCGCGCTTTGCTAGCGTGTGGTGAAAGCAGGCTTCGCTACTGAAGCGTGAACTGCGGGACGCGAAGTTGGCCTCAAGCCGTTTCGTGAGCATTACGATGCCATCGGCCAACTGCATCTTGACGTAAAGCGGGCGCTGAACCTGCTCAACGAACGAACATTCGCGCCACCCCGCGAAATTTCGCCTCAGTCGAACTTGGCCGGCGACGAGAACGGCCGGTCGGCGTCTAGCACGAAGATGGCCAGCTCATCGAGATCGGTTGTGCCGGCGCTGAACACTTCTATCGGCGTGTCGGCCCCGTGTCCGGTCATGGTTGTGCCGGCTTCGGCATAGGTCACGCCGTAGGGCGTTCTCTGGCCGAGCTTGCCGGCCAGCACGTAGAAGGCCTCCGGTCCCGGATGTGTATGGATTTGCGACTTGGCGCCGGGCGCTCCACCGGCGCGGTTGACGCGCAGCAAATGCTCGCTCGCGCTGATCGGAGGAAGGGGCCCGATCTCGACGACCTTGGTTCCGTCGGGCGTGGAGCCATCCTTCGGTCCGAGCGTGAACAGCCAGACCTTGCCTGCGACCTCCGCCGCAAGCGAGGTCGGGCTTGCAGCGCCCTGGGCCTGCGCAAGCGTCGGGAAACTCTCCAGCCGCCAGTCATTGGCCGTGTGAAGCATCTGCGCGGCGAGGACGACTTGCGGCACGCGTCGTTGCAGGATTTCAGGGACGAAGGAACTACGGAATGAGCACCCGCGGTACGAACTTCTTGCACAAAAGGCTGAGCACGGCCTGCCTGAGAGCCATCTGCCTGCACAAAAGGTAGCATTGTCTTAGCTCCAGATGAACGTGAGGAAGAAACCGGCAATAGCAATTGCCGAGATGACATTGGGCCACCATACGGCATCGTGGGCCGGTTTGGCTGGCTTGTACCTGTGCCCCGTGCGGGGCAGCAGGTCCGGATCGTAGCGCACGTGGCGCTTGGGGTCGTATTTGATTGGCCGTTTCATCGCGGGCCTTGACCACCAGCAAGCTTAAGAGGAGGCGCTGTGCTGGCTGACCAAAAACTTGCGCTCAAGGCAACGGAATAGCATCATTCGAACGAACACTGTTCGTCATGACGAGGAGGGAAGTGAATGCTGTCGGCGGCGCTTTCAAAGCTCTTCCGCAACAGATAGGCGGGTCATTCAGAGGGCCGCATAGTCAGTGGCAGTGGTAGTCGCCTGTCTTGTGGTTCTTGTGACAACCATTGCTGTCGGTGCCGCCGCTGTGTGCATAGGCGCTGGTCGCAAAAGCCAAGGTCAAAGCCGCCAATACGGCCAGAATTGCACATTTCATTTTAGCCCTCCCTCAATTAATCTGCACCAAAGTATCTTTGCAGGAGAGGTCCAAGCAACTTGCCGGAGGCGCGCTAGATCGGGGGCCGGCGCCAACATCGAAGAGATCACGCCGAAGGTGAAGAGCTAGCCGGTCAGCTTAGTGAAGTCGTGGCGGCGCGCGCGAACATGTGCCAGCAAATTCGTTTCATTGACGACCCCGGATTGAAAGAGAGTCAGCGTCGTCGAGGCCAGAATCTGACCGTCTATCGAGGTGCTGTACCATTTAGCGTCGGCGGTTATTTGGTCGACCACCCGCTGGCAGATCGCCCGATCTTCAGGTCTCAGGAACTGGCTTTGCGGTGCTCGTAGCATCTCGACGCCTTTAAAAAGGGGAGTTACTGTGCCTCCCACGCGACACCCATGCTGGTCGCAGACAATGGACCGTAAACGCATTCAGACGGAAAATTGCCATTCATTTGAGCGGTGCAAGCAAGGTCTTAGCGCTTCGCCCTAACGGGGACGGCCCAGCGGCTTGGTTGCGGGGGGACTGGCAGCTGGAGGCCGCTGGGCCTGACCAGCGAGCCTTCGGGGGTGCTCGCCTGGCTGGCGAATACATGCGCTCAAGCTAATGGAATCGAAACATGCGAACGAAGTACGTGGTGGAAATTCCGCTGTGTATAGCCATAAGGTGCCCCGGAATGGGTCAATGCGTCTGGCACCGCACTTGCAAGGTCAGTATGGGGGAATGGGGCGGAGGCCCGTCGCTTCGCAAATGTAGCGGCGGGTCTTCTGCATAGAGGTCCCGTACCAGCCTGCGCACTGCCGTCCGTCTCGCTTTCCTCATCGATCGCCCGGACCGGCAGATAGGCGTTGGTTTCCAGCACGATCTGAATGCGGTCGGATCTACTAATTTTCATTTCAGCCGCGATGGAGTTGAGAGCGTCCTCCGTTGCGGGCGCCGGAGACGTTTCTAAGCATTAATGCGGCGCGGCGCAGGATGACCTGCAGATCCGCGCGTGAGATGTCCGCGATGCGGTCGGCGGCGCTTTCAAGCTCTTCAGCGATAGATTGGCGGGGCATTCGACTAGCGCTGTTCAAGTTCGCTGACTCTAATCTCCAACGCTGCAATCTGCTGCGCCAACTCGCGGAGCAATTCCTGCTGACTATTATGGTTCTCGACCTCTCTGTCGTTAATGTAGTTGACACAGGCGGCCAAGCGCTCGCTGACGCCATTGAAATGGTCAGCTAAATCGCGCGCGATTCTGCTCGCACCTTGCATGCATGTGCTCTTGTCAAAGAGGCTGCTTCCTGCCGGAACTGCGGACAGAACCAGAATTGCCAAAGAGAATATCACCCGACTGCGCATCCCAAATCTCCCGCCTTCATTTCGCGCGAGACTTTCCCTTCCGAAAGAAAAACGCAAGCTCCGCCCGCCGGTGACCTAAGGGTTTAGTCCCGGCATTTGATGGAGAGGATCGAGCCTGAATCGTTTTGGCTCTTTTGTCCAGATTTTGCAGATGAATTCGTATGGTGTGAGTCCCTTCAGGGTCTTTAGCCTGCGTCCGAAGTTGTAGGCGCTGACGAAGTCTGCGAGATGGGCTTCGAGCTGCTGGTGACTGTCCTAGTGGAAGCGTCTGACGGTGGCTTCCTTGATGGTTCGGTTCATCCTTTCGACCTGTCCGTTGGTCCAGGGATGCTTCACCTTGGTCGTGCGATGCTCGATGCCGCTGTCCCGGCAGGTGCGCCCGAAGATGTGCTCCATGGCGGTGCGGTCCTGCTCGCGGTTTTTGAACTGGATACCGTTGTCGGTGAGGATCGTGTGGATTTTGTAGGGAACCGCCGGGGTGAGATGGCGCAGGAACTCGGCCGCGATCATTTTTGTGGCCCGCTTGTGCAGCTCGACATAGGCGAACTTGCTGGTCCGATCGATGGCCACGAAGAGGTACAGCTTGCCTTCGGCCGTCTGCACCTCGGCGATGTCGACGTGGAAATAGCCGATCGGATAGGTCTTGAACTTGATCTTGGCCGGCTTGTCGCCTTCGACTTCCGGCAGGCGACTGATCCCATGTCGCTGCAGGCAGCGATGCAGGGATGAACGCGTCAGGGTCGGAATCGTTGGCTGCAGTGCGTAGAGGCAATCATCGAGCGGCAGCAAGGTGTGCCGCCGGAAGGCGACGATCATTGCCTCTTCCTCGATCGTAAGCACCGTCGAGGAGGGGTTCCTCGGCCCCGTCGGCACATCGGCGACCGACGTCCGCCCCTTCCACTTGATGACCGTCTTCTGGTTGATCCCGTAGCGCTTCGCCAGCGCTCTCAGGCTCTCTTGACTATTTTGATTGCTCGACGGACTGCCTCTGTCGTCGTGGCGCTGCCGTGAAGAACCTGGCCCATAGTGCCTCCTTCGATTCGGAAGAAAAGAATGCACCATCAAAGCTCGGGATCAAACACTTAGGGACTGTCGGGAATTCTGTGCGCGAGGCCATGATGATGGAAAGGAGAGAATCATCGCATGGCTATTGAGAAGGAACTTCTGGACCAACTGCTTGCCGGCCGC